>NZ_JBEZWN010000001.1:0-418465 GCF_040637495.1 Streptomyces sp. NPDC029044 | reverse complement strand
TTTCACTTCTCCGCCCCCCCCCTTTATCTACACTCTCCCGGTCACACTCTTCCCCCACCCCCCGCTCTCCCTTCCTCCCCCACCGCGCCTCGCGGTGGGACGGCCGCCGTCGTTCGAGCCCGGCGGGCTCAGGTCACTCGACCCGGCCCCACTCCAGGCAGCGCGTCGCCGCGTAGCGCTTCTTGCCGCCCCAGTTCACCTCGTGCCAGCGGTTCTCGGTGGGCGAGTTGCTGGTGCACTTGTACTTGCCGCCGTCCACCGCGCTGCACCCGGCGACCCAGCACTTCACGATCTTCCCCTTCTTCGGGGTGCCGATCTTGCGACCGGGTGTTCGTCACGCCGCCGATGTCTCGTTCGCCACAGTGACGAGCCCGAGCAGCTCCTCGTACACCCCCCGGTCGAACTCCCCCGCCACCGGTGCCACTACCGTCGCCGCCGACAGGGCGATGGCCCGGGTCAGGCGGTCCGGCCACGGGAGGTGTTCCACCAGGCCCGAGAGCAGGCCCGCCACCACCGCGTCGCCCGCGCCCGTCGGGTTGCCCCGGGCCGGGGCCGGCGGGGTGGCTCGCCAGCGGCCCTCTCGGGTGGCGGCGAGGAGGCCCCCGGGGCCCAGGGAGGCGACCACCGCGCCCGCTCCCCGGCGGCGGGCGTCCTGGGTGGCGCGCAGCGGTTCGTGGGAGCCGGTCAGCTCCGCCAGTTCGCCGGCGTTCGGCTTGATGATGTCGGGGCGGGCCGCGACGCCCCGGCGCAGGGGTTCGCCGCTGGTGTCCAGGAGGACCGGGAGACCGAAGGAGCGGGCCGTGCGGATCAGGCCCGCGTAGGCGCCCACCGGAACGCCCGGCGGCAGGCTGCCGCACAGGGCCACCGCCGACGCGGCGGGCAGCAGGTCCTCGTAGGCCTCCTGGAAGGCCGACCACTCGCCGGGCGTGACCATCGGGCCCGGTTCGTTCAGCTGGGTGGTGTCGCCGGTCCGCTCGTCGACCACGGCGACCGTCCGGCGGGTCGCGCCCGAGAGGGGGACCAGCGCGTCCACCACGCCCGGTACCGCCGCGAGCTTGCCCTGCACGACCCGGCCCGTCGCCCCGCCCGTGAACCCCGTCACCGTCACCTCGTGCCCGAGGGCGGCGAGCACCCGGGCCACGTTGACGCCCTTGCCGCCGGGGCGTTCCGTCACCTCGGAGACGCGGTGCGAGGCGTGCGGCCTGAGGGACCCCACGCGGTAGGTGATGTCGAGAGCGGTGTTCAGCGTGACCGTGAGGATCACCTGGGCCGACCTCCCCCGATGTGCTTGCCGACGTGAACGTGCAGGTAGCCCGATCATGCCAAAGAGACGGCGGTCGGCCCAGTCCCGGAGTCGGCCACCGTCTCTCGACTGGGGGATGGATCAGCCCAGTTGGGGACCGACCACCCATTCACCCCGGCGCATCACGCCCTTCACCTCGTACCCGGAGTCCAGGATCAGCAGGTCCGCGTCCTTGCCGGGCTCCAGTGAGCCGATCGTGTCGGCCATGCCGAGCAGCCGGGCCGGGGTGGCGGACAGGGCCGTGACCGCGTCCTCGACGGACAGGCCGTCGACCGTGACCGCCCGCTTGAAGGCGCGGTCCAGCGTGAGGGTCGAGCCGGCGATCGTGCCGTCCTCCACCAGCCGGGCCACGCCGTCCGCGACCTCCACCTCCAGCGGGCCCAGCCAGTAGCGTCCGTCGCCGAAACCGGCCGCGTCCATCGCGTCCGTGATGAACGCGACCCGGTCCGCTCCCGCGCGGTGGAACGCCAGTTGCAGTGCGGCGGGGTGCAGGTGGGTGCCGTCGTTGATCAGCTCGACGGTGACCCGGTCGTCCTCCAGGAGAGCCGCGATCGGGCCGGGGGAGCGGTGGCCGAGCGGGGGCATCGCGTTGAAGAGGTGGGTGGCGACCGTGGCGCCCGCGTCGATGGCCTCCACCGTCTGCTCGTACGTGGCGTCCGTATGGCCGATCGCCGCGATCACGCCGTGGTCGGCGAGGAGGCGTACGGAGTCCAGGCCGCCGGGGAGCTCGGTGGCCAGCGTGAGCATCTTCGCCCGGCCCCGGGCCGCGTCGATCAGCTTGCGGACCTCGGCGGGGTGGGGGTCGCGCAGGAGGCCCTCGGAGTGGGCTCCCTTGCGGCAGGGGGAGATGAACGGGCCCTCGAAGTGGACGCCGGCGATGTCGCCCTGCTCGGCGAGTTCGCTCAGCAGGCCGGCGCGGTGGGTGAGGGAGTCCATGTCGCCGGTGACGGTGGAGGCGACCAGGGTGGTCGTGCCGTGCAGGCGGTGGGTGTGGATGCCCTTGAGGATGTCGTCGACCGAGCCGGAGGTGAAGGAGGCTCCGCCGCCGCCGTGGTTGTGGATGTCGACGAAGCCGGGGATCACGTAGTGGTCTGTTACGTCGATGACCTGGGCGTTTTCCGGGGCGGCCCGGGCGATGCGGGTGCCGTCGACGGCTACCTGGCCGTTTTCGACGGTTCCGGTCGGGAGGACCACTGTCGCGCCGGTGAGCACAGTGGGGGTCCCCGATGGGGCGGAGTGCGGGTGCGTCGTGGCTGGTCGCGCAGTTCCCCGCGCCCCTGGGGCATCCGTCATCAGGGCGTTACCTCCATACGGTCGGTCGATGCCAGAAGGTCCCAGGCCAGCAGGCCCGCCCCCAGACAACCGGCGCTGTCCCCCAGCGCCGCGGGGACGATCGTCGGCTGCTTCTGGAAGGTGATGCGGCGGCGGATCGCCTCCCGCAGGGGCGTGAACAGCGTTTCCCCCGCCTCGGCCAGCCCGCCGCCGATGATCAGGGTGCGGGGGTCCAGCAGGGTCAGGGCCGTGACCAGGCCGTCAGCGAGGGCGTCGACCGCCTGCTGCCAGACCGCCCGGGCCTTCGGGTCACCGGAGTCCACCGCCTTCGCGCAGTCCGCTGCGTCCGCGTCCGGGTCGCCGGAGGCCGCGGCCCAGGCCTCGCTCACGGCCGCAGCCGAGGCGAAGCGCTCCAGGCAGCCGCGCTGCCCGCACGGACAGGGGGACCCGCCGGGACGTACGACGATGTGGCCGATCTCGCCCGCGAAGCCGTGCGCGCCCGCCTCGACCCGGCCGTCGACGCCGATGGCGCCCGCGATGCCGGTGCCCAGGGCCACGAACAGGAACCGGTCCGCGCCCCGGCCCGCTCCGACCCGGCCCTCGGCGAGGCCGCCGGTGCGCACGTCGTGGCCGAGGGCGACCGGAACGCCGAGCCGCTCCGACAGCAGGGCGCGCAGCGGGACGTCGCGCCAGCCGAGGTTGGCGGCGTAGACGGCGACGCCGTCCGCCTCGTCGACGATGCCGGGGACGGCCACGCCGGCGGCGGACGCGGGCGCGCCGAAGTGCTCGGCGCCGTGGGCGTGCAGCTCGGCGGCGAAGTCGAGGATGCCCGCGACGACGGCGTCCGGCCCCTGGGCGCGTCCGGTGGCCCGCCGGGCCCGGTGCAGCACCTCGCCCCCGGGCCCGGCCAGGGCGGCCTTCATTCCGGTGCCGCCCACGTCGAGGGCGATGACATGTCTCACGGAAACAGTGTGACCCGGTGACCCGCGAGAGGTCTAGTCCACTCACGTGGTGTAGACCTTATTCCGAATATCGAAAAGTTTCAGAGGCGGCGACGCCAGGGTTGGGGAAGAGCAGCGGTGCAGCGGCGGCGAATGGCAGGAACGATCGCGGCGGTGTCCGCACTGGGCATGACGGCGGTCCTCGGCGGGTGCGGCATCACGGGCGGCTCGGAGGACGTGACGCTCAAGCTGGTCGCCGCCGACTACGGCGACAGCGCGGCCAACAGCTCCAAGAAGTACTGGGACAAGCTCGTCGAGGAGTACGAGGCCGACCACCCCGGTGTCACGGTCGACGTCAGCGTCTACTCCTGGAACGACGTCGACCGCAAGGTCAGGGAGATGGTCGCCGCCGGTGACCCGCCGGACATGGCCCAGATCGGCGCCTACGCCGACTACGCGGCCAAGAACCAGCTCTACAAGGCCGACGACCTGCTCTCCATACCCGTGCAGGCCGACTTCGTCGGGCAGCTTGCCTCCGCGGGCCAGGTGAAGGGCGTGCAGTACGGGATGCCGTTCGCCGCCTCCACGCGCGTCCTCTTCTACAACAAGGCCCTCTTCTCCAAGGCCGGCATCACCCCGCCCGAGTCCTGGGACGACGTGGCCGAGAACGCCGAGGCGCTCAAGGCCGAGGGCGTGAAGTACCCGTACGCGCTGCCGCTCGGCCCGGAGGAGGCGCAGGCCGAGACCATGCAGTGGATGCTCAGCGGCGGGGGCGGCTACACCGACAGCGTCGACAGCTACGGCATCGACTCCCCGGAGAACATCGACACCTTCTCCTGGCTGAAGAACGACCTGGTGGGCAAGGACCTGACCGGGCCGGTCGCCCCGGGCGAGCTCAACCGGGCCGCCGCGTTCGCCGCCTTCGCCAAGGGCCAGGTCGGCATGCTCAACGGCCACCCCTCCCTGATGAAGATCGCCGAGAGCAAGGGCGTGAAGTACGGCATGGTGCCCATGCCGGGCAAGGGGGGCCCGAGCAAGTCCACGCTCGGTGTGGCCGACTGGATGATGGCCTTCCGCGAGAACGGCCACCGCGACCAGATCGGCGACTTCCTCGACTTCGTCTACAGCGAGAAGAACGTGCTGGCCTTCTCCCGCGAGTACGACCTGCTGCCGGTCACCTCCTCCGCGTCCGGCACCATGGCCGCCTCCGACGAGGACCGGCACCTCAGGCCGTTCCTGTCGGAGCTGCTGGCCTCCGAGCTGTACCCGGTCGGCAAGACCTCCTGGGCCGACGTCAGCGCCCAGGTCAAGCAGCAGATCGGCAAGGCCGTCGCGCCCGGGGGCAGCCCCTCGGGCGTCCTCGGCCACCTCCAGGCTGCGGCGGGCCGGGCGGAGAGCGCGGAGTAGCTGCGCTGGGCTGTCGGTGGGGGGCGTTACGGTGCCGGGTATGGACGAGGACACGGGTGAGCAGGGGCTCGGGCGCCGGGAGCGGGACATTCTCGCGCTCGAACGCCGGGGGTTCCCCGGGCCCGGCGTGAAGGAACGGGCCATACGTGAGGAGCTGGGGCTCGCCCCTGTGCGCTACTACCAGCTTCTCAACGCGCTGTTGGACGACCCCAGGGCCCTGGCTCATGACCCGGTGACGGTGAATCGGCTGCGGCGTGTTCGGGAGCGGCGTCGGTCCGAGCGGTGAGTGGGGATTCCCGGCCGTCGCGGGCTGCGGGCCCGTTGTGGTTGCTCGCGCCCACGCGGCGGAGCCGCAGATCGACACAGCCCCGCGCCGCTGAGGGACGTTGCCCTTCAGCCGATCCGGTTCGCCAGCGAGGCCAGCAGCCGTACGACCCCCTCCGGGCCCTCCACCACCACGTCCGCCCGTTCTCGCAGTTCCGTCACCTCGTCGCTGCCGCTGCACACCAGCAGGCCCGGGGTGCCGGACGTGCGGAGGGCGTCGACGGCGGAGTACGCGGGCAGGTCGCCCAGGTCGTCGCCGCCGTAGAGGACGGAGCCGGCGCCGATCTCCCGGGCGAAGCCGGTCAGGGCGACGCCCTTGTCCATGCCGGGCGGGCGCAGTTCGAGGACCATGCGGCCGGGCTCGACGATCAGGCCGTGCCGGGTCGCCAGGCCGGTGAGCGGCTCGCGCAGCGCCTCGAAGGCGGCCTGCGGGTCGGCGGCCCGGCGGGTGTGCACGGCCACCGCCCGGCCCTTGTCCTCGACCCAGGTCCCGCTCCCGTCGAGCAGCCCGGGCAGCTCGGCGCGGACGGCGTCGACGCCGGGGTGCGGGTCGGGGGCGGTGATCTCGCCGCTGCGGGCGTCCCACCGCTCGGCGCCGTAGTGCCCGAGGACGACGAGGTGTTCAAGACCGGGCACGTCCGCGAAGCCGCCGTTGCGCACGGCGACCTCGGCCGGCCGGCCGGTGATCACCGCGACGGCGGCGACCTTCGGGGCGAGCGCCACCAGCGCGCCCAGCGCCTCCGGATGGGCCCGGGCCAGCTCCGGGTCGGCGACGATCGGCGCGAGCGTCCCGTCGAAGTCCAAGGCGACCAGCGCCTTGCCGGGGTCGGTGAGCAGGGCGGCGAGCCCGTCCTGCCCGGCCTTCGTGACGGGCGCGGGCAACGCGTTCACGGTCATCGCCGCTCAGCCCCTCAGCGCGTCGAGCTGGTCCACGAACCACTGCGCCGGCGGCAGTGCCGTCGCCGCCGCTGCCAGGCGCTTGCTGCGCTCGGCGCGTTCCTCCGGGCGCATCGACAGCGCCTCGTGCAGGGCCGTGGCCGTGCCCGTCACGTCGTAGGGGTTCACCGTGATCGCGTCCTCGCCCAGCTCCTCGTGCGCCCCGGCCTCCCGCGACAGCACCAGCGCGCAGCCGGCGTCGGAGACGACCGGGACCTCCTTGGCGACGAGGTTCATGCCGTCCCGGATGGGGTTGACGAGCGCCACGTCGGCCAGCCGGTAGGCGGCCAGGGAGCGGGCGAAGTCGTCCTTGACGTGCAGCACGACCGGCGTCCAGCCCGGCGTGCCGTACTCGGCGTTGATCTCGTCGGCGACCCGCTGCACCTCGGCCGTGTAGTCCCGGTACACCGCGAGGTCCTGCCGCGAGGGGTACGCGAAGGCGACGTGCACCACCCGCTCGCGCCACTCGGCGTGGGTCTCCAGCAGCCGGCGGTAGGCCAGCAGACCGCGCACGATGTTCTTGGACAGCTCGGTGCGGTCCACCCGGACGATGGTGCGGCGGCCCTCGCCGATCTCCTGCCGCAGCGCGGCCATCCGCTCCTCGACGTCCGGCTCGTGCGCCCGCGCCCGCAGGAAGTCCGCGTCGGCGCCGAGGCCGTGCACCCCGACCCGCGTGCCGCCGAGCCCGCCCGCGAACCGCTCGGCGCAGGCGGTGAACGCCTCCGCCCAGCGCTCGGTGAGGAAGCCGAGGCGGTCGGCGCCGAGCATGCCGCGCAGCACCTGCCCGGCCACGTCGTCCGGCAGCATCCGGAAGTACTCGGGCGGCGCCCACGGTGTGTGCGAGAAGTGCCCGATGCGCAGGTCGGGCCGCAGCTCGCGGAGCATGCCCGGCACCAGCGTCAGGTGGTAGTCCTGCACCACGACCGCCGCGCCCCGCGCCGCCTCCTCGGCCAGCGCCTCGGCGAACGCCCGGTTGTACGTCTCGTAGGACGCCCACTGCCGCCGGAAGTCCGCGTCGAAGACGGGCTCCAGGGGCGTCTGGTAGAGCATGTGGTGCACGAACCACAGGACCGAGTTGGCGATGCCGTTGTACGCGTCGGCGTGCACGTCGGCCGGAATGTCCAGCATCCGCACGCCGTCCTCGCCGACGCCCCGCCGCACCGCCTCGCGGTCGCCGTCGGACAGCGCCGAGCACACCCACAGCGCGTCCGCGTCCGAGCCGATCGCGGAGAGGCCGGAGACCAGCCCGCCGCCGCCCCGTTTGGCGTCCAGCGAACCGTCCTCACCCACCGTGTAGGAGACCGGGCCCCGGTTGGAGGCCACCAGCACCCGCGCAGCACCGTACGTTGAAGCCATACGCCTCAACCTAGCCCGGCCCCCAAACGCTCAAACGTACGGATCTGCCGTGCCCGGCCGAAAAACGGCCCCGGTCAGGCCGCTTTCCGAGCCTGATACTCGGCGATGTCCACCATCGGCGGACGCTCCTCGGTGTCCACGGAGTACGTGCGCGGCTCGAAGCCGTCCTCCCCCCGCTCGAACTGGGTCAGGGACGGCCGGATCAGATGCCCGCGGGCCAGCCGCAGCTGGGCGGTGCGGTAGATCGCGGCGGCCATCCGGCCCAGCGCCTGCCCGTCCTGGTGCCGGTGCTTGCGCACCCCGACGTCCACCTGGGCGAGGGCGTCCAGGCCCGACAGGTGCAGGGCGTCGACCAGCATCCCCAGCTCCACGCCGTAGCCGACGGGGAACGGCAGCTGCTCCAGCAGGGAGCGGCGGGCCGCGTACTCGCCGCCGAGCGGCTGGACGAAGCCGGCCAGCTGCGGCCAGTGCATGTTGAGCAGCGGGCGCGCCATCAGCTCGGTGACCCGGCCGCCCTGCCCGGCGGCACCGGAGAGCGGCCGGTCGTACATGGCCTTCACCAGGTCCACGTCCGGGTCCGTGAGCAGCGGGCCGACGATCCCCGAGACGAAGTCGGACGAGAAGTCCCTGAGGTCCGCGTCGACGAAACAGACGATGTCCCCGCCGGTGACGAGCAGCGAGCGCCACAGCACCTCGCCCTTGCCGGGCACGGCCGGCAAGCGGGGGAGTATGACGTCCCGGTGCACCACCCGCGCGCCCGCGGCGGCGGCCACCTCGGAGGTGCGGTCGGTCGAGCCGGAGTCGACGACGACCAGCTCGTCGACGAGCGGGACCTGCCGCATCAGGTCGTGGCGGATGACGGCGACGATGTCGCCGACCGTCGCCTCCTCGTTGAGGGCGGGCAGAACGACGCTCACCGTCTGGCCCGTGCGCTGCTTGGCGGCCATGATCCGGTGGAGCGGGCGATCGTTCGCGGACCAGGAACGGGTGCCCAGCCAGCGCTCGACTTCTTCCAGCACCGTGGCGGCTCCTCTGCGTTCTCCGGGCGGGACAGAGTGTGATCCATCTCGCGGTTCGGACGACTATCTCAACTGTCCTGGTCGTCGGTTACAGTCTTGAACAAGGCGGATGACCATCGCATGTCCGGGGTCACCCGCCGCCTACAACCACATACAGCTCATCCAGAGGGGCAGAGGGAAACGGCCCGATGAAGCCCCGGCAACCCTCCAGTCGGTACTCGTAGGTCACTGTCGACCACCTGCGCGAGGCTCCCGGCTCGGGAAGGTGCCAAATCCGTCTCACGGCGAGATGCGTCGTGAGGAAGATGAGGAGAAAGGGCCTCGCCTCACATGGCTGTGCAGACTGTTGCAAGCACCACTGACTCCACCGTAGACCTCGGTCCCGCCGCTGCCCTGAGCTGCCGCGAGTGCGGTCACCGCGTACCCCTCGGACCGGTCTTCGCGTGCGAGGAGTGTTTCGGCCCGCTGGAGATCGCCTACGACTTCTCGGCCTACGACACCGAGGAACTCCGCAAGCAGATCGAAGCGGGCCCCGCGAACATCTGGCGTTACGCCCCGCTGCTGCCCGTGCCGGCCGACGTGGCGGACAAGCCGAACATCAACCCCGGCTGGACCAAGCTCGTCAAGGCCGACAACCTCGCGCGCGAGCTGGGCGTCGACGCCGGCAAGCTGTTCGTCAAGGACGACTCCGGCAACCCGACGCACTCCTTCAAGGACCGCGTCGTCGCCCAGGCCCTGGAGGCCGCCCGCGCCTTCGGCTTCACCACGCTCTCCTGCTCCTCCACCGGCAACCTCGCCGGTGCGGTGGGTGCCGCGGCGGCCCGCGCCGGTTTCCGCTCCTGCGTGTTCATCCCGCACGACCTGGAGCAGGGCAAGGTCGTCATGGCCGCGGTCTACGGCGGCGAGCTCGTCGGCATCGAGGGCAACTACGACGACGTGAACCGCTTCTGCTCCGAGCTGATCGGCGACCCGGCCGGCGAGGGCTGGGGCTTCGTCAACGTCAACCTCCGGCCGTACTACGCGGAGGGCTCCAAGACCCTCGCGTACGAGATCTGCGAGCAGCTCGGCTGGCAGCTGCCGGACCAGCTGGTCGTGCCGATCGCCTCCGGCTCTCAGCTCACGAAGATCGACAAGGGTCTCCAGGAGCTGATCAAGCTCGGGCTGGTCGAGGACAAGCCGTACAAGATCTTCGGCGCGCAGGCCGAGGGCTGCTCTCCGGTGTCCGTCGCCTACAAGGCCGGGCACGACGTCGTCCGCCCGCAGAAGCCGAACACCATCGCCAAGTCGCTCGCCATCGGCAACCCGGCGGACGGGCCCTACGTGCTGGACATCGCGCGGCGGACCGGCGGTGCGGTGGAGGACGTGAACGACGAGCAGGTCGTCGAGGCGATCAAGTTGCTCGCGCGGACCGAGGGTGTGTTCGCGGAGACCGCCGGTGGGGTGACGGTCGGCGTGACGAAGAAGCTGCTGGAGAACGGGCTGCTCGACCCGTCGAAGTCGATTGTCGTGCTGAACACGGGTGACGGTCTGAAGACGCTGGACGCGGTGGCTGGGACCGGGCTCACCGCGACGATCCGTCCCAACCTTGATTCGTTCCGTGAGGCTGGGCTCGGCTGATCGTTGTCGCCTGCGGGCCGGTGGGGGGCTGGTCGCGCCAACGCGGCGGAGCCGCACATTGACACGGCCCCGCGCCCCCAAAAGCAGGTCCGCTACCCAACCGGAGGTTTTGAAGTCATGAGCGTCACCGTTCGCATCCCCACCATCCTGCGTACCTACACGGGCGGGCAGGCCGAGGTCGCCGCCGAGGGCGCGAACCTCGGTGAGGTCATCGCCGACCTGGAGAAGAACCACACCGGGATCGCCGCCCGGGTCCTCGACGACCAGGGCAAGCTGCGCCGATTCGTCAACGTCTACGTGAACGACGACGACGTGCGGTTCGAGCAGGGGCTGGAGACGGCGACGCCGGACGGTGCCGGTGTGTCGATCATTCCCGCCGTCGCCGGTGGCTGAACCGGTCGACCGGCCCGATTGTTACCTTCGGTAACGACGATTACCGAGAGTTCATCGAATTGCCCCCTCCGTGAGAGAAGCGGAGGGGGCAATTCTGTGTGGTTGAGCGGGGTACAGTTGGGGAACGCGATACCGATCCACTGATCGGAACCCTGAATTCCTGCCGCGAGCCCGACAAGATGTAGCCAAAGTGTGCGCGTCTTTCGTGGCTTTTGTTCCTTTTGTGTAGCCCGACTTGCCCTGAATTCGGGCGAATTCTCCCCACATTCCGGACCCTGCGCGTCCAGAATTCTCGTCCGATTGACCTGTTGCAGACGGCAGTTGGACAGATACATTCAGCCGCGGTCGACGCGTTCCGGCGCACGCCCCCAACCGTGGGGGGTGAGGTCTGACCCGGGTCCGCGAAGTGTGGATCTGTGCAAGGGCCAGTAATAGGGGAGTTAGGCATGGCTCAGGGCACCGTCAAGTGGTTCAACGCGGAGAAGGGGTACGGCTTCATCGCGGTCGACGGTGGTGCGGATGTTTTCGTCCACTACAGCGCGATTCAGATGGACGGCTACCGCACCCTTGAAGAGGGTCAGCGGGTCGAGTTCGAGATCTCGCAGGGCCAGAAGGGGCCGCAGGCCGACATGGTTCGCGTCGCTGCCTGAACGCGCACCACGACCAACGCATCAAGCGACCGGTCTTCTCTGAAGGGCCCGTACCCCCCGGGGTACGGGCCCTTCGGCCTGCTCGGGCACCTGTCGGGCGGTGTTCGCGGGCGGCTGACGCCCCTGCCCGATCCCCGGGAGGCGCTTGCACTCGCCATGCCCGAGTGCTAATCATTGCGTTAGCACTCTGAAGGTGAGAGTGACAACGTAAGGACCGGGTCGGTGAGGCCCGCAGGCCGGGTGGGGAAGGAACCACAAGGCAAGCGAGCCGTCCGTCGCGGGCGCGGGCGCGGTCCGAAGTAATCACCCCCAGTCCTGGAGGGACCACTTCACATGGCCAAGATCATCGCGTTCGACGAGGAGGCGCGGCGCGGCCTCGAGCGCGGCATGAACCAGCTCGCGGACGCCGTCAAGGTGACGCTCGGCCCCAAGGGCCGCAACGTCGTCCTCGAGAAGAAGTGGGGCGCGCCCACGATCACCAACGATGGTGTCTCCATCGCCAAGGAGATCGAGCTCGAGGACCCGTACGAGAAGATCGGCGCCGAGCTGGTCAAGGAAGTCGCCAAGAAGACGGACGACGTCGCCGGTGACGGTACGACCACCGCGACCGTTCTCGCTCAGGCCCTGGTCAAGGAGGGTCTGCGCAACGTAGCCGCCGGCGCCAACCCGATGGCCCTCAAGCGCGGTATCGAGAAGGCCGTCGAGGCCGTCTCCGCCGCCCTGCTGGAGCAGGCGAAGGACGTCGAGACCAAGGAGCAGATCGCTTCCACGGCCTCCATCTCCGCCGCCGACACCCAGATCGGCGAGCTCATCGCCGAGGCCATGGACAAGGTCGGCAAGGAAGGCGTCATCACCGTCGAGGAGTCCCAGACCTTCGGTCTGGAGCTGGAGCTCACCGAGGGTATGCGCTTCGACAAGGGCTACATCTCGGCGTACTTCGCCACCGACATGGAGCGTATGGAGGCCGTCCTCGACGACCCGTACATCCTGATCGCGAACTCCAAGATCTCGAACGTCAAGGACCTGCTCCCGCTCCTGGAGAAGGTCATGCAGTCGGGCAAGCCGCTGCTGATCATCGCCGAGGACGTCGAGGGCGAGGCCCTGTCGACCCTGGTCGTCAACAAGATCCGCGGCACCTTCAAGTCCGTCGCCGTCAAGGCCCCGGGCTTCGGCGACCGCCGCAAGGCGATGCTCCAGGACATCGGCATCCTCACCGGCGGCGAGGTGATCTCCGAGGAGGTCGGCCTCAAGCTGGAGAACGCCACGCTCGACCTGCTGGGCAAGGCCCGCAAGGTCGTCATCACCAAGGACGAGACCACCATCGTCGACGGTGCCGGCTCCGCCGACCAGGTCCAGGGCCGCGTGAACCAGATCCGCGCCGAGATCGAGAACAGCGACTCGGACTACGACCGCGAGAAGCTCCAGGAGCGCCTGGCGAAGCTCGCCGGCGGCGTCGCGGTCATCAAGGCCGGTGCCGCCACCGAGGTGGAGCTCAAGGAGCGCAAGCACCGCATCGAGGACGCCGTGCGCAACGCCAAGGCGGCCGTCGAGGAGGGCATCGTCGCCGGTGGTGGCGTGGCCCTGCTCCAGGCCTCCCAGGTCTTCGAGAAGCTGGAGCTCGACGGTGACGAGGCGACCGGCGCCAACGCCGTGAAGCTCGCGCTGGAGGCCCCGCTGAAGCAGATCGCCGTCAACGGTGGTCTCGAGGGCGGCGTCGTCGTGGAGAAGGTCCGCAACCTCACCGTCGGCCACGGCCTGAACGCCGCGACCGGTGAGTACGTCGACATGATCGCCGAGGGCATCATCGACCCGGCGAAGGTGACCCGTTCCGCGCTGCAGAACGCCGCCTCCATCGCCGCGCTGTTCCTCACCACCGAGGCCGTCATCGCCGACAAGCCGGAGAAGGCCGCCGCGCCCGCCGGCGGCGGCATGCCGGGCGGTGACATGGACTTCTGATCGACCCGGTCGATCAACGTCCTTGCCGAGGGCGGCACTTCCTGTTCCGACAGGGGGTGCCGCCCTCGGGCGTGTCCGGGGAGCGTGACGGGTGAGTGCGGGGCGCGTGTCCGGGATCACAGCAGGGGTGGGATGGCCCTGACGGGACCGGATGGTTGAAGGTTAGGTCTTATGCGTATGCACATACCCTCCGGTATCCGAAAGTGAGCCCCCACGTGACTGTCGCCGCCTCCGCCTCCCGCGCCGCCGAAATCCTCTCCCGGCCCGTATCGCTGGGCGGCCTGACCGTTCCGAACCGGATCGCGATGGCACCGATGACCCGCATGTTCTCCCCGGGCGGCGTGCCCGGCGAGGACGTCGTGTCGTACTACGCGCGCCGCGCCGCCGCCGGAGTCGGCCTGATCGTCACCGAGGGCACCTACGTCCGACACGAGTCGGCCGGGCAGAGCGACCGCGTGCCGCGGTTCCACGGTGAGGAGCAGCTCGCGGGCTGGGCGAAGGTCGCCGAGGCGGTGCACGCCGCGGGCGGCACCATCGTGCCGCAGCTCTGGCACATCGGCATGGTCCGCAACCAGGGCGAGCCGCCCGTCGCCGACGCCCCCGCCGTCGGTCCCTCCGGGCTGCGCATCGGCGCGACCGAGCCCACCGGCAAGGCCATGACGCAGGCCGACATCGACGCCGTCATCGGCGCGTTCGCCGAGGCCGCCGCCGCGGCCGAGCGCATCGGCTTCGACGGCGTGGAGCTGCACGGCGCCCACGGCTACCTGCTCGACCAGTTCCTGTGGGAGGGCACCAACCGCCGCACCGACGCCTACGGCGGCGACCGCGTCGCCCGCGCCAAGCTCTCGGAGGAGATCGTGGCGGCCGTCCGCGAGACCGTATCCGCCGACTTCCCCGTCATCTTCCGCTACTCCCAGTGGAAGCAGGAGGCCTACCGCGCCCGCCTCGCCGAGACCCCGGAGGAGCTGGAGTCCATCCTGACGCCGCTCGCCGCCGCCGGCGTCGACGCCTTCCACGCCTCCACCCGCCGCTACTGGGTCCCCGAGTTCGAGGACTCCGACCTCAACCTGGCCGGCTGGACCAAGAAGCTCACCGGCAAGCCCGCCATCACCGTCGGCTCGGTCGGTCTGGACGGCGGCGACTTCCTCAAGTCCTTCCAGGGCGAGGGCGCCGAGGTCGGCGACCTCGACAACCTCCTCGACCGCTTCGAGCGCGACGAGTTCGACATGGTCGCCGTCGGCCGCGCCCTGCTCCAGGACCCGCAGTGGGCCCGGAAGGTCCTCGACGGCCGCTTCGACGAGCTGGCCCCCTACGACGCCGCGGCGGCTCTGAAGACGCTCAGCTGAACCGGCACCTGTGACTCTGGATCTCCTTGCGTCAGTCAAGGACACTGGCTGAACGCTTGTTCACCGGTGCCGTGTGAGGAGATCCAGATGGCCACGACCGAGTCCCACCCGCCGACGGGCGGTCTTCCCGAGGAGCCCGCGCCGGAGGTCCGTACGACCGCCGGAGCGGTTCGGGGCCGATGGGAAGAGGGACTCGCGGTCTTCCGCGGCATCCCGTTCGCCGCACCCCCGGTGGGCGAGGCCCGCTTCATGGCCCCCCGCCCCGTCCACCCCTGGGACGGCATACGCGACGCCCACGCCTTCGGCCCGCCGCCCCCGCAGGACCTCGGCAACCTGGGCGGCCCGGGCCTGCTCGACGTACCCGAGGGCGACGAGTGGCTCACGGTCAACGTCTGGACGCCCGGACCCGACCCGGCGGCGCGCCGGCCGGTGATGGCGTGGATCTACGGCGGCGCCTACAAGCTCGGTCACTCCGGCAGCCCCGGCTACGACGCCCGGCGCATCGCCACCGAGGGCGGCGTGGTGGTCGTGTCCCTCAACTACCGCGTGGGCATGGAGGGTTTCGCGTTCATCGAGGGCGCTCCCGCCAACCGCGGGCTGCTCGACCAGGTGGCCGCGCTGAAGTGGGTGCGGGACAACGCCGAGGCCTTCGGCGGCGACCCCGGTCAGGTCACGGTCTTCGGGGAGTCCGCGGGCGCCGGTTCGATCGCCTCGCTGCTCTCCATGCCGGATGCGGCCGGTCTGTTCCGGCGGGCGATCGCGCAGAGCGTGCCCGGTACGTTCTTCTCCGACGCCCTGGCCCGGGACATCGGCACCGCCCTCGCCGCCGAGCTGGGCCTGCGCCCCACCATCGCCGACCTCTCGGCGATCGCTCCGCACCGGCTGACGTCGGCGGGCGAGACGCTCAGCGCCAAGATGCTCCAGCGCGTCGACCGCTGGGGCCAGGCGGCACCCACGGTCACGCCCTTCTCCCCGGTGGTCGACGGCGAGGTCCTGCCCACCACACCGTGGCAGGCGCTGGCGGCCGGTTCCGCGAAGGACGTCGACCTGCTCGTCGGCCACAACCGCGACGAGTACCGCCTGTTCATCGCCATGGCGGGCCGGCTGGGCCAGATCACCGACGAGGGGGCGGCCTCGGCCCTGCGCCTGTTCGCCCCCGGGTCCGACGGCGAGCAGGCCTACCGTGCGGCCTTTCCGGAGGCCTCCCCTTCGGAGCTCTACGAACGCGTCCAGACGGACTGGCTTTTCAACATGCCGTCCCTGCACCTGGCCGAGGCGCAGCGCGCGGGCGGCGGACGCGCGCACGTCTACGAACTGACCTGGCCGGCTCCGGGCAACGGCGGCGCGCTCGGCGCCTGTCACGGCCTGGACATCCCGCTGCTGTTCGGCACCTACGGCGCTGACCTGGGGCTCCTGCTGTTCGCGGGCGGAGAGCCGTCCGCCGAGGCGCTGTCCCTGTCGTCCCGCTTCCGCGCGTCCTGGACGGCGTTCGCGAGGACGGGCGACCCCGGCTGGCCGGCCTACGACGACGAGCAGCGGCTGGTGCAGGTGCTGGACGCGGAGCCGGTGGTCACGGCGTACCCGGAGGAGCGGTCGCGGCGGCTGTGGGAGGGGTACGAGTTCCTGCCGCTGCCGCTGCTGTAGGGCCTACAGGTTGCCCATGGGCTCGATGTCCACCCTCACCGGGGTCCCCCACACCCGCAGCACCTCGTAGTCGGTGAACTCGTGCACCAGCCGGTACGCCATGGCGGCCCGGGGTGCCTTGCGCTGGGCGTTGATGAACAGCTCGGCCTCGCGGCGGTCCCGGCGCGGGGTGCCGCACAGCTGCCAGGTCTGGCCGTTCCACAGCTCCGCCAGCCAGCGCTGCTGGGGCTGGGGGCGGTCGCCGCTCACGCCGTAGCGGGACGGCGCGGGTTGGATGGGCTGGTGCTGGGGGGCGGGCCCGTTGAACTCGTTCCGGCGGGCTGCCCGGCGCCGCGTCTCGCACAGCAGGCACAGGTCGGGGGCGGCCTCGTCGACGGGGCCGTTCGGGTGCTCGGGGCAGCGGGTGGTGGGCGCGGCGTTCGAGACGCTCTCCTCCAGCAGGTCCAGCGCACGCTTCAGATCGGCCTTGACCTCGTGCAGCTTGGCGTCCGGGGTGTCGGCGGTGAGGGCCTCCCCGTGCTCACCGAGGAGACGGAGGGCGCGGCCTAGGGCGGTCAGCTGGGCGTGGTTCATGGGTCCATTGTCCTCAGTCGGCGTAATCGTGGCGTCGTCGGGACATCGCCGCGCGGATCCCCGCCGCGTGGGCGTGAACCGTGGGGGCGGACAGGGGTGCGGGGGGTTGTGCGGGGGCGCGTTCGCCCCGGCAGGCGCTGCAACGGCCCCCTGGCAGGGACTCCGGACGCCCCGGAGCGCCGCAGTTCGCGCACTCCAGGACCCGTAGGGGTGGGAGCGGGGCGGGTGGTGGGAGTTTGCTGGTCAGGCGGTTGCGGACCAGGGCGGCGGGGTGGTGGACCGGCGTCGGCAGGCCCGCGGTGACTGCTCGCAGTACGCCGTCCTCCGAGGCGCCCCGCTCGAACCAGTCCGTCACGAGGGGAGCCAGGGCCGCGCAGTCTGCCTCGGAGAGGGACAGCACGGGCGTGGTGCGGCCGAGGGCGGCCAGGAGGATGTGGGCGCGGGAGCGGGTGGGGCGTGCTGGTTGCTGCGGTACGTCGCCGCGGGTGAAGGCGGCCCACCAGTCTTCATCCCGGGCGGTGCGGGACCACCATGATCGGGTGATCCAGCGGGAGCTGCCGTCGTCGGCCGTGATGCACTCCCGGCCCCGGCGCAGGTGGCCTGCCTGCTGGATGCGGTTGAGGGCGGTGCCGAGGGCGCACTGTCCGTAGGGCAGTTGCTTGGCCAGCGTTTTTACGGAGATGTCCGCGCCGTCGGGGAGCCGGTCGAGGTAGGCGGCGATGGCGGCTTCGCGGGGTGGGAGGTGCGCGAAGTCGTGGTGTGTGCCGGGGAGTTGGTCGGGGGTGGTGCGTTTGCCGTAGCCCGGGTTCGCCAGGGGGTGCGCGGACGGGGAGGCAGCACTAAAGTTGGCGTCAGCCATGGGATCGACTGCTTTCGATCTCGTTGGTTAAGCCCCCGCAGGTGTTGGAGCACCGGGCGGGGGCTGTTGCTTGTCCAGGAACGGTAGAGGTACGTGACTGTCCGTGGCAAGCCGGACGCGTCGCGTCAACTCAATGGGTGGGAGGGTGGGTTGGAGCCCTCCACCCATTCCTTGAAAAGAGGGCTCGAAGCCCGGGTCCCGAAGCTCAGGCGGTCTCGTCCTTGAGGTTCTCGACGAATGCGGACCAGGCCATCGCCCGGAACACGAGCTTCGGGCCGTGGGGGGTCTTGGAGTCGCGGACCGGGATGACATCGGGGAATGCCTGGGTGACTTCCAGGCAGTTGTCGCCGCTCCCGCCGCTGTAGCTGGACTTGTACCACTCAGGCATGTTCCTCATGGTCGTAATCCTGCGTCATCGCTTCGAGCAGGGCTAGAGACTTCTCAGGCGAGAGTGCTGAGGCTGCGAGGAACTCGTAGTAGAAGCGGTACTCCGCGATGGTGGCGGGATCGTCGTCCAGTCGCCCGGTGCCGACGCCTTCCAGGTACGCCAACGGAGGCGCGTCGGCGAAGTCCATCAGCTTGACGCACCCCTGCATGGCAGGGTGCGCCCCCGCATCGAACGGCAGCACCTGCACGATGGACCGGCTGCGGCGGGCCAGGTCGGTGATGTGTCGCAGAGCTTCGGCCATGACATCCGGCCCACCTGTCACCCGGCGCAACGCCGACTCGTCAATCACGGCCCACAACAAGGGCTTTGTTGGATCGTCGAGGATGTGGGTCCGCTCCATCCGGGCGGCCACCCTCTTCTCGATCTCCTCATCCGGTGCCGTCGGTTGATACGCGCGGCACACTGCGCGGGCGTAGGCGGGGGTCTGGAGCAGGCCAGGAATCAGCATCGACGCGTACTCCCTGATGGCCGTGGCCCGGGCCTCTGCCTCCGCCGCCTCCGCGAAGTGCTCCGGATACTTCGACTTCGCCGCCGCCACACAGTTCCGCTGGAAGAAGTCCTCCGTCCCCAGCACCTCGTCCAGCAACCGCGCATACTCCCGCTGCAACCTCCGCGTCCCCGCCTCCAGCTGCCCGATGAACGACCCGCTCACGAACAGCCGCTGTCCCAGTTCCTCCTGGCTCAGGCCGGCCTTCTCGCGGGCGTGACGGAGTTCCGCGCCCAGGAGGGCCCGAGGGGAGGAGGACGGGTCGAGGTCCCTGGAACCGGGCATGGGCGACTCCCTGTCGTACAGATCGGGTTGTTGGACCGCCGTATCTGGCCAGGCTAGGGACGCGTCGGACACGCTGTGTGGTGAATCACAAACTCAGCGTGGAGGTAGGAGCAAGGTGCGTTCGACCGAAGAGATCGTGAAGTCGCTGCGGGACGCCCTCGCGGGAGTCGGCGTCGTGCTGCCGTCCCTGCGCGTGGATCCGGTCACGGCTGCGAGTGACGAGCCGTTCGCCCTGGTCGATCTGGGGCGGTGCAACGTACGCACGGCTGAGCAACTCACCGACGTACTGCGGTCGTTGCCCGTGCGGGAGGCCCTGCGGGCGCGCGTTCGGCAAGTCAACCGGGAGCCCAAGTCACGGTGAAGTAATAGCCAACGACGGATGTACAACCATTCGCCCTCCATCACCGTCGAACAGGCGTATCGCGCATACGCCGGCGTTCGCCCCACCGCACGCCACTTTCGGAAATCACATCCTTTCCCCAGAGGAATCCTGTCTTATGACGTTCCGTTGGCTGTGCGGTGTCCTGCGTGTGCGCGGGAAGACCGACCTCTTTCTCGTGTTCCTGTTCGCCGCCGGATTCGCCGCACTGCCCGTCTTCGCGCTGCTCCCCTCGCTGTGGGGGTTCGCCGCCGCCTCGGCCGTGACGTACGCCGTGGACGAGGTGCTGCACACCCGCGCTCCCGCCTTCGTGCGGCGGCTGGCCGCGTTGCAGCTGACCCGGACGATGCGGTTCGCCGTGCGGACGGTGATGCTGCTCGCGCTGGCCGACCGGATGGATGCGCCGGGCGCGGTGCTGGTGGCCGCGCTGGCCGTCTTCAGCGCTCACTTCAGCCTGGTGATCCTGTACACGGCGGTGCACCACGCCATCCGGCGGCGCCGCACGCTGCCGGTCGTGGTGCGCAACCTCGACATGAGCGGGGCGGGCATCCCGCAGTCGCCGCCCGCTCTCCTCTACCGGCGCTTCCTGCGCAAGCTGCTGCACCTGGACCTGCCGGCCCACGCCGGGCTCCTCGCCGCGCTCGCGGCCGGGGCGTGGCAGCCCGCGGGCATCGGGTTCGCCCTCACCGCCGGGCTGGCGGCCGCGGCCGTTGCGGCGCTGCTCGGGCAGCTGCGCCGAGCCCGCCGGATGCCGCCGGACGACGAGGTGATCGCCGAGCTCAACCGGCAACTCGCCGGATACCGGCCGGAGGTGGCGCTGTACTTCAGCTTCGCGGCCGTGTCGCGCGACTTCATGTACCAGGTCAACATGTGGATCGAGACGCTGGAGCAGCTCGACCGGCGGCCGTTGATCATCCTGCGGGAGCGGGCGTCGTTCCGCTACCTCGGCCGGACGTCGATCCCGGTCGTGTGCGTGCCGAAGGCCGACGACGTGGCGCAGCTGGAGCTGCCCGAACTGCGGGTCGTCCTCTACCCGGGCAACGCGGGCAAGAACGTGCACATGCTGCGCGTCGCCGAGGCCAAGCACGTGTTCATCGGGCACGGCGACAGCGACAAGCTCGCCAGCAGCAACCGGGTGAGCAAGGTGTACGACGAGATCTGGGTGGCCGGGCGGGCCGGGCGCGACCGCTACCAGCGGGTGCGGCACGCCATCAGCGACTCGGCGATCGTCGAGGTGGGCCGCCCGCAGCTGTCGTCGATCCGGCTGCACGCCGACCACGTGCCGGGGCCGGTGCCGACCGTGCTGTACGCGCCGACCTGGGAGGGCTGGAGCGACGACGACTGCCACACGTCGCTGATCCCGATGGGCGTGCCGCTGGTCGAGCGGCTGCTCGCCGAGAACGTCCGCGTCCTGTACAAGCCGCACCCCCTCACCGGCAAGCGGTCCCGGGTGGCGGCCGAGGCCGACCGGGCCGTCCGGGAGCTGCTGCGCGCCGACAACGAGCGGCGGGACGCCCGGGAGAGTCGGGAGGCCGAGGCCGCGATCGCCGCCGTCCGGCCGCGGCTCGCGGAGATCCAGGCCCGGCTCGGCGAACTGTCCGGGCGGCTCACCGGCGACGACGCCCAGCAGGTGCGCGACGCGCGGGTCCCCGCCGGGGACGGTGAGGCGGAGTGGCACGAGCTGCGCGCCGAGTGGCACCGGCTGTTCCGGGAGAGCCGCGGTCCGCTCCGGCACCAGGTGATCCTGAAGCAACTGCCCACGCTGTACGAGTGCTTCGACCAGGCCGACATGCTCATCAGCGATGTCTCGTCGGTCGTCGCGGACTTCGTGGCGAGCCTCAAGCCGTACGTGCTGACCAACGCGAACGACCTGCCCGACGAGGAGTTCCGGGCGGCGTACACCACCGCCGGTGGCGCCTATCTCCTCGACCGGGACTGCACCCGCCTGCCGGAGATCCTCCGGTCGGTCCGCGAGCCCGCCCACGACCCGATGGCACCCGAGCGCCGGGTCCTCAAGGAGTACGTGCTGGGCCCCGACCGCCCCACGTCGATGGAGCGCTTCAACACGGCCGTCAACGCCCTGGCCGAGAAGGCGGCGGCGGAACAGGCCGAGCGGCTGGGGGAGGGGGAGGGCGAGGAGCAGCGGGTGGTCGTGGGGGCGTGACGGTTCAGCCGGCCGCCGCCGCCGCCAGGGCCGCGCGCAGGTGGCCGTCGGACTCCGCCAGCAGCCTGGCCGCCGTCGGGCCGTCGACGTCGGCCAGGAGGGCGAGGATCGCGTTCTTGACCTCGCCGTCCGTGGCGGTCAGGGCCCGCTCGATGTCCGCCTCGGCGGCTCCGGTGGCGAGGGCGACGATGCGGTGGGAGCGGGCCCGGAGCTTGTCGTTCGACGCGCGGACGTCGACCATCAGGTTCCCGTAGGTCTTGCCCAGCCGGATCATCGTGATCGTCGAGACCATGTTGAGGACGAGCTTCTGCGCCGTGCCGGCCTTCAGGCGGGTGGATCCGGTCAGCAGTTCGGGGCCCACGACGATCTCGATACCGTGGTCGGCGGCGGCCGCGAGCGGGCTGCCGGAGTTGCAGGCGATGCCGATGGTGAGGGCGCGGCGGGCGCGGGCGTGTTCCACCGCGCCGATGGCGTACGGGGTGCGGCCCGAGGCGGAGATGCCGACCACGGTGTCGTCGGGGGTCAGGGCGAGGGCCTTCAGGTCTGCCTCGGCGAGGTCCCGGGAGTCCTCCGCGCCTTCCACCGAGGTGACCACGGCGTCCCGGCCGCCCGCGATCAGGCCGACGACCCGGGAGGGTTCGGTGTTGAACGTGGGCGGGCACTCGGAGGCGTCCAGGACGCCCATCCGGCCCGCCGTGCCCGCGCCCGCGTAGACCAGGCGGCCGCCCCGGGCCATCCGCTCGGCGACGGCGTCGATGGCGGCGGCGATCTGCGGCAGCCGGGCCGCGACCGCCCCGGCCACGGTGGCGTCCTCGCCGTTCATCAGCCGGGCGATGTCGAGCGTGGGCAGCCGGTCGATGTCCGCGAGGTCCGGCCGGAAGGCCTCGGTGGTCAGGGACTCCAACTCGGTCCTGACGTCACGGGGGCTGGAGGTGGAGGTCATGGACGGCTCTTTCCGTGTCTTTCCGGTGCTGGGCGGGGCGGCGCGGCCCTCAGGGACGATGCCGGTGGGCCAGCGCCTCGTACGAAGCGGACAGCGCCGGCGCCGCCGTCTCGTACGTCCGCTGCGCCACCCCCACGAACAGGCAGTCCACCACGAGGAGCTGGCCGGTCCGGGACGACATGGCCGCCGGCCGCAGCTCGCTCTCGCGTGCGGTGGACGTGGTGAGGACATGATCGGCGTACTGCGTGACCGGGCCGTTCGGGCGGCCGGTGATCGCCACTGTCGTCGCACCGCGCTCGAAGGCGACCCGCAGCGGCTCGATGACGTCCCCCGTCGACCCGGAGTGCGTGACGGCCACCGCGACGTCGCCCGCGCGCAGTTGCACGGCGTTGGTCACGGCGAGGTGCGGGTCGCTGTGGGCGTGAGCCATGAGCCCTATGCGCAGCAGCTTCTGTGTGAGGTCCTGGGCGACCAGGCCGGACGCCCCGACGCCGTACACGTCGGTGCGGCGGGCCGTGGTCAGCGCGGCGACGGCCGCGCCCAGTTGGACGGTGTCGAGGCCGGCGGCGGTGTCGGCGAGGGTCTGCTGCTCGTCGTAGGCGAGCTTGGCGACCACGTCGGCGATCGGGTCGTCCACGGCGATGTCCGTCGTGATGGCCGGCGCGCGGCCCGACTGCTGCTGCGCGGCGAGGCCGGCGAGCGCGAGCCGCAGGTCCCGGTAACCCGGATAGCCCAGCAGGCGGGCGGTGCGTACGACGGTGGCCTCGCTGGTGCCGGTGAGTTCGGCGAGGCCGGTGACCGTGAGGGCCGCGCAGCCGGCCGGGTCGCCGGCGACGGCCTCGGCGACGCGCTGCATGGAGCGCGTCATCGACGGCCCCAGCGTGCGGACCTTGGCCGCGAGGGCGGCGGGGGCGGGCGGGGTGCTCGCCCCCGGGGAGCCGCCCCGTTCACCGGCGAAAATTTCCTTCACGTCTCGGGTCACGATTGAAAGATATTTTCGGCGCGGCGCCGGGGTCAAGAGTGCGCACAATGGGTGCATGGATCCCATCAGCCCCCTGGAGCAGGCGCTGCACGCCGCGCGCGCCCTCGTGCTGGCCGACCTCGTCGCCGGTCGCGTCGCCGACGCGGATGTCGTGTCGCTGGTCGAGGAGTCCGTCAAGCAGCGCCGATGGTGGGTCGAGCAGTGGCCCGAGGGTGCGCGGTACGTGGCCGGCCTGGTCGCGCAGGACGTCCAGGACTCCCTGCTGGAGCGGTACGGCCGCTGGCCGCTGTGCCCGGTGTGCGGCGCCGGTGAGCCGCACGCCCTCGACGTGGAGCCGGAGTTGGGGCCCGACCCGCACTGGGTGTGCAGCGAGGCCGGGGTGAAGGTCGCGGCGGTGGGGTCGCTGGGCGAGGCCATCGGCGGGCCGGCGTCCTCGTGAGGCCTTCGTGACGATCTACATCGACCCGCCGACCTGGCCCGGCCACGGCCGCATGTGGTCCCACCTCGTCAGCGACGTCTCCTACGACGAGCTCCACACCTTCGCCGCGCGCCTCGGCGTCCCCCGCCGGGCCTTCGAGCGCGACCACTACGACATCCCCGACGAGCGGTACGCCGACGCGGTGGCCGCCGGGGCCGTGGAGGTCGGCAGCCGCGAGGTGGTGCGGCTGCTGCACTCGGCGGGACTGCGGCGGCCCAAGGGGCGCTATCCCTCCCGGGATTCGCGCAGCTCGTAGGCCAGGTGCTCGGGGTCCTCGGCGGGCACCTGGGTGAATCCGGCCCGTGCGAGCACGTTCTGCGACGGCAGGTTGCCCCGCTCGACCATCGCGACCACGGTCCGCGCCTCGTCCCGGGCCAGCGCCCACGCCGACAGCGTGCGCAGCGCCTCGGTGGCGTAGCCGTGGCCGCGGGCGCCCTCGACCAGGTCGTAGCCGATCTCGACCCGCCCCGCCTCGTCCGGGACGCCGTGGAAGCCCATGGCGCCGAGCGCGCGGCCGTCCTCGCGCCGGACGAGCACGTACATGCCCCACTCCGGGCGGTGGACCCCGTCCTCGTACTGCTTGTGGATCAGCCCGGCGCCGACCCGGGTGCCCTCGACCGGGCCGCCCTCGATCCACTCGAAGCCGCCGTCGCCGACCGTGGACAGGTCGTCGGCCGCCGCGGGGGTGACGCCCTCCAGGGTGAGCCGCTCGGTGCCGATCACCAGGTTGTTGTTCCAGCGCCACCCGGTGACCGGGGCGCGGCCGGGCAGTTCCCCGCGGCCGGTGGCCCACAGCAGGGTCGGCCACGGGGTCGGGCCGGGCTGGACGTGCGGGAAGAGCCGGGTGAGCACGAAGTCGCACAGCTCGGGCGCCGGTTCGTACGACAGGCCCAGCCCCTCGCAGATGTCGTGCGTGTGCAGCAGCACCTCGGCCACGCCCATCGCGGCGAACCCGTCACGGTTCGCGCTGCGGAACGGGTACGGGTGGAAGGCCCGCACGTCCCGCGGGGTGGTGCGGACCGCGGCGGCGAGCAGGACGCCCATCGCGCCGATCACCCGCACCGCGCCCGCGTTGTCGGTCCCCTCCTCCAGCGACAGCTCGAACGGCGAGTACCCGTCCTGCTCCCGTCCCGCCAGCTGCCCCGCGTACGCGATGAGGTCCTCGGCGATGTGCACCGCGGTCTCCCGGCAGCTCCACTCCAGCCGCCCCGCCCGTACCCCTTCCCAGTCCCGCTCGGTGACCGCCCCCAGCAGGCTCACGCACTCGGCGACGGCCTGCTCCACCTGTTCCGCTCCCGTTGTCCACATGGTGGGGAGGCTACGAGGCGTCGTGGGGTGGGAGCGACAGCATTTCCAGCTCGGCGGTGAGGTTGTGGCGGGCCGTGGCCTCCCACTCGGCGGTACCGTGCGGAGTCCGGAACAGGCGGGGCAGGTCCAGGAGTTGGCGCAGGATCGCGGCGCGGCCCGCGCGGAAGGCGTCGCTGGGGACGAAGTGGTACTCCTCGCGGACGGCCGCGGTGTAGGCGGCGTACGCCGACGGGGGCGAGGCGAGGACCGCGAGGTCGGCGTCGCACAGGACCTGGCCGTCGGGGTCGTCGTCGGCGGGGTCGTGGGTGACGGTGAGCCGGACCAGGCGGGCCACCTCGGCGGTCTTCGCGTCGGGCACGCCGGCCTCGGCGAGGGCGCGTTCGGCGAGGCGGGCCGAGCGCTCCTCGTTCTCGGAGCGGTCGGGCAGGTAGACCGCGTCGTGGAACCAGGCGGCCAGCCGGACCACATCCGGGTCGTGCGCGTACCGCTCCAGCTCGTCGACGCGGTCGAGGACCGCCGTGAGGTGCCCGACCGTGTGGTACCGGCGCTGGGGCTCCTGCCAGCGGGTGAGCAGGGCATCGGCGTACGGAGCCGGGTCCGGGCCACCGGCCGGGCCCCGGGCCGCTTCCAGGGTGCGGGCGAAGCGGGTGCGCAGGGAGTCGAGATCGGCCATGGGGGCATTCTCCCGCTGAGCGGCATCGGGCACCTAGCGTGGGGGTCATGACGACACCTGCTGATGTGCCTGACGTACGGGACCCCGAGCAGCCCGGGCGGCTGCTGACGATCGAGCGTGACGCGCTGATCCCGCTGCTGCGGGGCCGGGCCGAAGAGGACTTCGCGCTGCCGGTCCCCGCGTGTCCGGGCTGGACGGTGCGGGACGTGCTGGCGCACTGCTCGGCCGCGCTGACCCGGGTGGCGGAGGGCCGGTTCGAGGAGGGCGTGTTCTCCCCCGAGGCCAACGACCGGGACATCGCGGACCGGGCCGACTGGAGCGACGCGCAGGTCATCGACGAGCTGGAGCGGGGGATGGGCGCGGCCGGGCCCGCGATCGCCGGGGCCGGCGGCAGGCTGGACGGCCTCGCCGTCGGGGAGTGGGTGCACGCCGGGGACGTCCGCGAGGCCCTCGGCGAGCCGGGGGCGTACGGCGGGGCCGGGCTGCCGGACGCGCTCGCGCTGCTCGCCCGGATCACCCGCGAGCGGGGGCACGTGCCGCTGCACGCCGACCTCGACGACCTCGACGAGCCGCTACGGCTGGGGGAGAGCGGCGGGGAGCGGCCCCCGGGCCGTTTCATCGGGGACGGGCCGACGCTCGTACGGCTGTACACGGGGCGGCCGGTCGACGGGGCGCCGGCGTTCGAGCTGGCCGGGGTGGAGGCGAAGGAGCTGAACATCTACGGCTGAGGCGGGGCTCCGGGGGTTCCGGGGGCTTCGGAAGGCGTGGGAGTGGGCAGCGTAGTCTTTGATTGGACTAGACCTGTCGCATCCGTCAGGCGTCCGAACGCCGACGCCATGCCGACGAAGGGGCCCCATGAGCAAGCGTGCAGTCCTGGAGGTGATCGCCCTCGGTGTCGAGGACGCGGTCGCCGCCCAGGCGGGAGGCGCGGACCGCCTTGAACTGGTCACCGACATGGCGGCCGACGGGCTCACACCGTCGGCCGCCACCGTCGCCGGGATCCGGCGTGCGGTCGACATCTCCCTGCGGGTGATGATCCGGTTGGCGGACGGGTTCGCGGCGGGGGATGTCGACCGGCTCGCCGATACGGCCGCGGAGCTGCGGGAGGCCGGGGCGGAGGAGTTCGTGCTGGGGTTCCTCGACGGAGGGGGCGCGGTTGATCTGGCCGCCGTGGAGCGGGTGGTCGCGGTGCTGGACGGATGCCCCTGGACGTTCCACCGGGCCATCGACCGGGCCGCCGACCGGGACGCCCTGCGCAAGCAGTTGGACGGGATGCCGGGGCTGGACACGTATCTGACGGCCGGGGCTGCGGGTGGGGTCGATGAGGGCCTGCCCGTGCTGCTCGCCGAGGCCGGGCGGTCCGGGGAACCCGGGTATGAACAGCGGTTGCTGGTGGGGGGCGGGTTGCGGCTGGAGCATGTGCCGGTGCTGTCGGCGGCCGGGGTGGGCGGGTTCCACATCGGCGGAGCGGCTCGGCCCCGGGGGTGGGGCGAGCCGGTGTCCACCGAGGCGGTTGCGGCGTGGCGGGCTGCGGTGGACGGCGTCTGAGAGGTACTCCGCGTCGGGGCTGGGGCCGGGTGGGTGCGCAGCCGAGCCCGACGGGGTGCCTCCCCCGAGCTCTCGGCTTCACTCGAGCAGGGGGACCCCCCACGCCCACCCGGGCCGCCCTCAGTTCGCTCCTCCACCCGAGCGCAGGCGGGCGCGCAGGACGGCCACACCGTCCCCCTCAAGGTCCTCACAAGCCGCTGCACGGCCTGCCATGCCCATCACCAGGGAGAGGGTCGGTCCCCGGAGCAGATCCCCCGAGCCGGTGCTGAACGGTCCGTCAGTGGCCTCGACCCGCAAGCCCGCGATCGCGGTGTTGCTGGAGACGGTGAAATCGCGACCGGCGAAGAACCGGGCCACGGCGGTCGTCGTGGCCACGGGGGGCGTCCGCACGAGCCCCAATGGCCGACGGATGTCCTCGCTGTGGACGACGATTTCGCCCAGCCAGGCCGCCGTATGTCCGGTCGGCCCGGCAGGCCCGGCGACGACTTCGCGAAAGCGCCGCAAGGTCTCTTCAGGCGTGGCACCACGGTGCTGTGCGAGTCGTCGGTCGTTGTGCAGACCGGAGTCGAACCGAGCGGCCAGCATGCTCAGCAGCCAGCGCCCGAAGCTCGTGCGCGCACCCGCCGTCAGATGGGCCACGACCTCCTCGACGGTCCAGCGTTCACACAGTGAAGCTTTCGCCCACTGCGCCTCGCTGAGCCCGACGAGGTCCTGAGCGAGCGCGGACCGCTCGACGCGGATCGCCCGTTCCAGAGCCTCCCGGGTTTCCAGAACGTGTGGTTCAGTCATGGGGCGGCCTCCAGAGATCGGGTGTCCTCCATCAGACTCCCGCCGCCGCCCGGACTCATCGACCGCACCCGTGTGAATTGGATCGAATGCGCTTGGGCCCTAAGCCAGTTGGTCCGGCAGCGGGGCCGTGTGGGTCACCGTCAGGCCCGATACCGCCCTCGTCAGGGCCACGTACAGGCGGCGCAGGCCCGTGCGTTCGTCCGGTTCGCCGTCGACCACCGCCCGGGGGTCGTCCAGGACCACGTAGTCGTACTCCAGGCCCTTCGCCAGGGACGCCGGGACCAGCGTCAGGCGGGTGTCCCGGGTGGTCTCCTCGCCGGGGCCGAGGTACGGGATGCCGGCCTCCGTCAGCGCCTCGGCCAGTTCGGGCACGCGGGCGTCCGCCGCGATCAGGCCCGTCGAGCCCTCGTGGCGGAGGGACACCCGGCAGGCGTCGACCACGTCCGCCGTCCCCGTCACCGGCCGGACCTCGAAGTGGCCCGGGTTCTCGCGGATCGAGACGACCGGGGTGAGGCCGGGGGCGATGTGCGGGAGCAGCCGGGAGGCGTACGTGATGACGTCCGTCGGGACGCGGAAGCCGGCCGTCAGTTCCTCCACCAGCGCGTCCTGCTTGCCGAGGTGCTCCAGTGCCTCCTGCCAGCTCCGGGTCGCCCAGGGCGTCGTGCCCTGCGCCAGGTCACCGAGGACGGTGGCGCTGCCGGTGGTGCAGCGGCGGCCGACCGCCCGGTACTGCATGGGGGAGAGGTCCTGCGCCTCGTCGAGGACGACGTGCCCGAGGGAGTGCGTGCGCTGGATCAGGTCGGTGGCCTCGTCGATCAGGACGGCGTCCGCGGGTGACCACTTGGCCGACTTCACGCTGCGCGCCGGCTTCGTCCAGAGGATCGCCTTCTGCTCGTCCCCGTCGAGGATGCCGTCGGCGTGGACGGCGAGGAACTCCGCGTCCGACAGCAGCCGCAGCACCAGCTTGGCCGGGTCGACGGCCGGCCAGACCGCCTTGACCGCCGCCTTGACCGCGCTGTTGCGGGCCACCGCGTCCTGCACCCGGTCGTCCGGCGCCTCACCCGACCGTTCCATCTGCACCAGCACGGCGTGCGCGATGCGCTGCGGCAGGGCCTCGCGGGCGGCGCCGTAGCGGATGTCGCGGTCTAGCAACTCGCGGACGATGTCCTCCAGTTCGTAGGCCGGTACCCGCCAGCGGCGGGAGCCGCGCACGACCACGACCGGCTCGGTGGGCATCGTGACGTGCGCGTAGAGGGCCCTGCGCAGCACCTGCGCCAGCCGGGCGTCGCCCTTGACCACGGCGGCCGTCGCGTCGTCCGCGCCCTTGATCTCGACGTGCGCGACGAGGTCGTCGACGGTGGCCTGCTGGACTGCCAACTCGCCCAGAGCGGGCAGGACTTGCTCGATGTAGTGCAGGAAGGACCGGTTCGGGCCGATGACCAGGGTGCCGGTGCGGGCGAGGCGCTCGCGGTGGGCGTAGAGGAGGTAGGCGACCCGGTGCAGGCCGACGGCGGTCTTCCCGGTGCCCGGGCCGCCCTGCACGCACACCGTGCCGGAGAGGCCGGAGCGGACGATCTCGTCCTGCTCGGGCTGGATCGTCGCGACGATGTCCCGCATCGGGCCGACACGCGGCCGCTCGATCTCCTGCTGGAGCAGCTTGCTGGTCCGTGCCGCCTCCCCCGGGTCCGACAGGTGCTCGTCCTCGTACGCCGTGAGGTCGCCGCCCGTGTAGCCGAAGCGGCGGCGCAGCGCGATGTCCATCGGGTCCTTCTTGGAGGCCCGGTAGAACGGCTGCGAGACCGGCGCGCGCCAGTCGATGACCATGGGGTCGCCGTCGTGGTCGTGCACGTGCCGTCGCCCGATGTAGAAGCGCTCACCCTCCGCGCCCTCGGCCCCCTCGGCGCCGGGGGCGTGCAGGTAGTCGAGCCGGCCGAAGAACAGCGGGGTGCCGCTGAGGTCGGCCAGCGCCTTGATGCGCTCCTCGATCTGGTGAGCCAGCGCCTCGGCGTTGACCCAGTTCGCGGTGACGTCGCTGATGTCGAGGGCCTCGACGCCCTCGCGCATGGCACGCAGGGCGGAACGGGACGCGGAAAGGTGGGAGCGCTCACGCGCGAGCGGGTCGTCGACGGGCGTGGACAAGGGGGTGCCTCCGGAGGGACCTGCGAAAGAGTGGGCGGTGAGATGCCGGCCGGTTTCCGTCCGGTCGGCGGCACTCCGTGAGGGAGGCGGGCAAGAGCGGAGATCTTAGAGGAGCGGGGGCGCCGGCCGCGAACGGTTTTCTGCGCCCTTCTCTACCGTCGCTCTTCCCTCATCCCCTAGGGGAAAGGGCCCTCCTCCCTGAGGGGGCCGGGTCGCCCCACGGGCGTACACGGACCACCGCACAGTTCGGCCCGGAGACCGACGCGGGCTTTACGGACGAAAACGCACCATGGAGACATGAGCGCAGCAACCATCTCCCCCGCCCCGGCACCGGGCCGCCCGCCCGGCGCCACCGCCGTGGCAGGCAGCCACCGCCACCGCCTCGGCGATGCCCTGCGCGCCGTGAAGGTCTTCGCGGGCGCAGCCTTCGACGTGGTCGTCCTCGGTCAGTACGGAGAGGAAGTCGGCGTGGTCCGCCGCAAGTGAGCGGACCGGCCCGGCCCCGTCAGCTCTCCGCCAGCAGCTCGTCCGCGTCCATGATCCGGTACGCGTAGCCCTGCTCCGCCAGGAAGCGCTGGCGATGGGCCGCGAAGTCCTGGTCGATGGTGTCCCGGGCGACCACGGAGTAGAAGTGCGCCTGGTGGCCGTCGGACTTGGGGCGCAGCACCCGGCCGAGGCGCTGGGCCTCCTCCTGCCGGGAGCCGAAGGTGCCCGAGACCTGGATGGCGACCGTCGCCTCCGGCAGGTCGATCGAGAAGTTCGCGACCTTGGACACGACGAGCACGCTGATCTCGCCCTCGCGGAAGGCGTCGAAGAGCTTCTCCCGCTGCGCGTTCGACGTCTCGCCCTTGATCACGGGCGCGCCCAGATGCTCCCCGAGCTCGTCGAGCTGGTCGATGTACTGGCCGATGACGAGGATCTGCTGCCCGGCGAACCGCCGCACGATCGCCTCGGTCACCTTCCGCTTCGTCGCGGTCGTCGCGCAGAAGCGGTACTTCTCCTCCGTCTCGGCCGTGGCGTACGCGAGCCGCTCGGAGTCGGTCAGGTTGACCCGGACCTCCACGCAGTCGGCGGGCGCGATGTAGCCCTGCGCCTCGATCTCCTTCCACGGCGCGTCGAACCGCTTGGGGCCGATCAGGGAGAACACGTCCGACTCGCGGCCGTCCTCGCGGACCAGGGTGGCGGTCAGGCCCAGCCGCCGCCGCGCCTGGAGGTCGGCGGTGAACTTGAAGACCGGCGCGGGCAGCAGGTGCACCTCGTCGTAGACGATCAGCCCCCAGTCCCGGGAGTCGAACAGCTCCAGGTGCGGGTAGACGCCCTTCCGCCGGGTCGTCAGCACCTGGTAGGTGGCGATCGTGACGGGCCGGATCTCCTTCTTCGTCCCGCTGTACTCGCCGATCTCGTCCTCGGTGAGCGACGTCCGCTTCACGAGCTCGTGCTTCCACTGCCGGGCGGAGACGGTGTTCGTGACCAGGATGAGGGTGGTCGACTTCGCCTGGGCCATCGACCCGGCGCCGACCAGCGTCTTCCCGGCGCCGCAGGGCAGGACGACGACGCCCGACCCGCCGTGCCAGAAGTTCTCCACGGCCTGCTTCTGGTACGGCCGCAGCGCCCAGCCGTCCTCGGCCAGCTCGATCGCGTGCGCCTCGCCGTCGACGTACCCGGCGAGGTCCTCGGCGGGCCAGCCGAGCTTCAGCAGCGTCTGCTTGATCTGCCCGCGCTCGGAGGGGTGCACGACGACCGTGTCCGGGTCGATACGGGCGCCGACCAGCGGCGTGATCCGCTTCGACCGGAGGATCTCCTCCAGCACCGGGCGGTCGGTGGTGGTCAGGACCAGCCCGTGCGCCGGGTGCTTGGACAGGGTGAGACGGCCGTAGCGGTCCATCGTCTCGGCGATGTCCACGAGCAGCGCGTGCGGCACCGGGTAGCGACTGTACTGCACGAGCGCGTCCACGACCTGCTCGGCGTCATGCCCCGCCGCGCGGGCGTTCCACAGGCCCAGCGGGGTCACGCGGTAGGTGTGGATGTGCTCCGGCGCCCGCTCCAGTTCCGCGAACGGGGCGATGGCCCGGCGGCAGTCGTCGGCCTGCTCGTGGTCGACTTCCAGGAGCAGGGTCTTGTCGGACTGGACGATCAGCGGACCATTCACGCGCGGCACCCTTTCTACGGCCGGAGGGCTCGGACGGCTCGACAGCGCGACGCCTCGGCCAAACGTCAAGTGTGCCTGATCCACCGCGTCAGGTGGTGTGATCTGTGCGTCCGGTCGTACTGAATGCCTATTCATCCCAACGTGTGGTGTGAATTCAGTTTTTCCATCGCGGCCCCGAAGAATGGCGAAGGTGCAGAATCCGACGACCACCACGCTCGGCTACGCCCTGTTCGCCACCCGCTGGCTCCAGGCCCCCCTGTACTTCGGGCTGGTGGCCGCCCAGGGCGTCTACGTCTACAAGTTCTTCAAGGAGCTGTGGACCTTAATCCTGATGTGCGTGAGCGGACACGCCACCGAGACGTACGTCATGCTCGCGGTGCTCAAGCTGGTCGACGTCGTCATGATCGCCAACCTGCTGATCATGGTGATCGTCGGCGGCTACGAGACGTTCGTCTCGCGCATCGGCCTCCAGGGCCACCGTGACCAGCCCGAATGGCTCTCGCACGTCAACTCCAACGTGCTGAAGGTCAAACTCGCCACGGCGATCGTGGGCATCTCCTCCGTGCACCTGCTCCAGATGTTCGTGGACGTCCACCACACCTCCCGGCACGCCCTGCTGTGGGGGACGGTGATCCACATGGCGTTCATCGCGTCGGCCGCGATCCTCGCCTACATGTCGGGCCCGATGGTCGCCCACACCGACCGCGGCCACGCCGACCGCGCACCGGCCGCGCCCGCGCAGGCCTCCGACCAGGGCGGCGGGCAGCACACGGAACCGGAATCCGGGAGGACCCCGGCCGCCGCCGTCCCCCCACAACCCGACCCCGACGCCGACGCCGAGGCACGGATCCGGGCCGCCGGGTTCCCGGCGCGCAAGGTGCTGGAGGAGTTCGACCAGCAGCATCCCCGCGGCTTCGACCGGGAGGTCCTCGCGCGGCTCGGCAAGGCGGACTTCGTCGACGCCCGGCGCAACGTGGTCTTCGTCGGGCCGCCCGGCACCGGCAAGACCCACCTGGCCGTCGCCCTGGGCGTGCGGGCCTGTCAGGCCGGGCACCGGGTGCTGTTCGCGACCGCCGCCGAGTGGGCCGCCCGGCTCTCCGAAGCCCGGGCCGCCGGCCGGCTCGACGCGGAGCTCCGCTCTCTCGACGATCACCCCCTCCTGATCGTCGACGAGGTGGGCTACACGCCCTGCGACGCGGCGACCGCGGGCCTGTTCTTCCAGCTCGTCGCACACCGCTACGAGCGGGCCTCACTGATCCTGACCAGCGACCGCCCGCTCGGCCGCTGGGACGAGGTCTTCGGCCCGTCCGCCCCGGCGCTGACCGACCGCCTCGCCCATCACGCCGAGATCGTGCGGCTGGACGGCGACAGCTACCGGACGCGCCGCGCTACTTCAGCGTGGGCAGACTGACGTTCTGCACGAGCGGGCCTTCGATGGAGACCCCCTCGGTGACCAGCGGCTCCACCGCGGTGACCGGCAGGGGCAGCGGCGGCGCGGAGGCCCCGGCGGCGGAGGGTGCGAGCACCCCCACGAGCGCGAGGGCACAGACGGCGACGGCGGGCAGGTTCTCACGCATGAGGACGGCAAGGCCTTTCCAGGACCGGGGGACGGGGGGCCGCACCGCGAGCCGGTCCGGGGCGCCCGGACCGGCCCGACGGGTGCGCGGGAGGGGGATCAGATCTGCGGTGTCTCCAGGACGAGGCCGGCGACATCGATGCTCACCGCGGAGGCCGGGGTGGCGAGCCCCCCGAACGTCATCAGGGCGGCGGTGGCGAGGACGGCGGCGACTCGACGGACAACGCGCATGCGGGGGACTTCCTTTCGGCGAAGCTCACAGGACACCCCGTGGCTGCCCCCGCGCACCCGGCGTGATGCGGCACGCCCGGGAAGGTCGCCCGAGCGGGGGACCTGCCCGGCGTGGCGTGCATGAACGCCCGCATGCACCCGAACGGGTGACAGCCCCGAGTCGCCGTCAGCCCGCCGCGAGTCGCCGTCAGTCCGCGTCGTCGGCGAGTTCGGCGACCCCGGTGATCCGGTGCAGCGGATACGTACGGACCTCGTCCGCGGTGTGGTCGTACGCCGTGACGAAGCCGCCCTCGACGCGGACCGGGGCGATGACCCGCTGGCTGGCGGCCCCCTCGGCGTTGACGTAGCCGATCCACAGGGCCTCGCCGGTGAGGACGGCGGCCTGCATGGTGGCCAGGGTCTCGGCGGCACCGGTGCGGGGCAGCTCGCCGTTGGCCGCCGGGGCCGTGCCGGGCTTGCGGGGGGTGGTGGAGGCGATGTCGCCGGCCCGGATGGCGCGCAGCGCGGCCGTGAGGAGGGTGTCGTCGGGGACCGGCGGGCCGTCCGGCACCGGCTCGGGCGCGGTGCGCGGCGGGGTGCGGTGGGCCAGGGCGCGGGTGATCAGCACGTCGCCCTCGGCGGACTCGGCGGCCGGCGCGAACCCCATCGCCCGCAGCCCTTCCAGGAGCCCCGCGGGGTCGGCCTGCGCGGCCAGCACGGTCGGGGCGAGCCGGCGCAGCCCGAGCCCGGCGGCCCGCTTGTCGGCGAGGATCTCGCTGAGCACCGCGTCGTCGTCGCAGCGCACGTACGCCGAGGCCGCGCCGACCCGGAGGTGTCCGTGCCGGCGGGCCACGTCGTCGATCAGGTACGCCAGCGGCTGCGGCACCGGCGTGCGGGAGTGCGCGGCGAGGAAGGCGTGCAGGTCGGAGGCGGCCTGCCCGGCGTCCAGCGCCCGCCGCACCGAGCCGGGCGTGAAACGGTAGACGGTCGCCCCGCCCTTGGACTCGACGTCCGCCAGCACGCCCAGCATGTCCGCGAGCGGCCGTTGCAGGGGGCCGGGCGCCACCGCCGTCAGGTCGGCCTGGAGCAGCACGTGGTCCAGCGGCTCGGGCAGCAGCGGTGCCAGCAGCCGGGCCGCGGCGGCCGAGGCGACGGCCTGCTCGGCGGGGGAGAGGGGAGCGAGCGGAGCGGGGCGGTGATGGTGGTGGACGGGCAGTTTGTCCCCCGGGCCGGACGGCTCCCCCTCCGGGCTCGGCGCCGGAGCCGCGGGCGCGCCCAGCAGCGCCCGGCCCTGGGCCGACAGCGCGCCCCGGCCCGTGACGCCCAGCAGCTCCGCCTCGGACAGGGCCCACTCGGCGAGCCGGCCGCGCAGGTCGTCCTCGCGCCGGTCGCCGCGCAGGGGCCGCTCCCAGCTCAGGCGGGCCAGCACCGATCCGGCGGCCGGAGCGGCGCCCTCCGGCAACCCGGCCAGCAGCGCCAGCACCCGGTGCCGCACCTCCGGCGCCGCCGAGCGGTCCAGGCCCGGCCCGAGCGCCGACAACGTGCGGTCCTTGGCGTCCCGACCGCCCACCAGACCGGCCGTCCGGGTCGCCGCGAGCCAGGCCGTGACCAGCCGCGACCAGCGCTCGGCGGGAGGCTGCTCCAGCCACTCGTCGTAGGCCGGGGTCGCCGCGTACCGCTCGTCGGCCTCGCCGTCCGAGGCGATCAGGCCCGCCGCGTACGCCAGCTCCACCCAGAACGCGGCGGCCGGCTCGGGCACGTCGAGGGCGACCGCGGTCCGCTTCAGGTCCCGCACGCTCAGCCCACCGGCCCGCAGCACCGCCGGCCCGCCCTCGTCCCAGTCCTTCAGCAGCTCCTCGACGGTCGCGAGCGCGGTGTAGGCCTGCCCGGCCGCGGCGCTGTCCACAACCTGGGGACGGTGGACGGCGGCCGCCTCCACGACCGGCGGCACCGGCTCGGGCGCCCGGTGCGCCAGGCCCCGCCGCAGGTGCAGGGCGACCTCGCGCGGCAGGACGACCGTCCCGGGTGCCGTCGGCAGCAGCAGTCCGCGGTCCAGCAGCCAGCGCAGCCGGGGCGCCGGGTCGGCGGTGACCTGCCCGTACGGCGGCCCCCACACCAGGCGTTCCAGCACGTCGAGGGAGTCGGCCGGGGCGTCGGCGAGCAGCGCGGACATCCGGGCCCGGTCCGTGAACAGCCCGGCCAGGGCGGTGACGGCGGAGACCGAGTCGTGCGTCGAGGCCAGTCCGGCGGCCCCGACGATCTCCTGGATCCGCCCCGGCGACATCCCGGCGGTGGCCTCCTGGACCGTCGGGCCGAGCCCGGTCGGCGAGGGGTGCTGCGGCGAGGGGGCGAGCAGCTCACGCGCCGTGCGGACCAGCCGGAGCCGGTCGTCGTCCCCCCACACCAGGGCCTGCTCGCGCAGCAGGCCGACGGCGTGCGGCAGGGCGGCGACCACGGCCGGGTCGGGGTCGTCCCCCGCCATGAGCCCGAGCAGTTCGCCGTAGGCCGCCGGGTCCGCCGCCACGGCCAGGGCCTCCGCCGTCTGGAGCGCGAACCGGTCCAGCCGCTCCAGGGCCCGCACGACCGAGGCACGGGTGCCGGCGCGGGTGGCGAGCTGGGTGAGGTCGGTGGGGACGGGTGTGATGAGATCCGGGCGGCTGCGCAGGAGCACGCCCAGCGCGGCGTCGCCCCGCGCGCGGAGCGCTTCCGCGAGGGAGCGGGGGGCCGGGGGCCTGTCCTCGGTGCTCATCCGGTCCACGGTAGCGGGTCGCCCCCGGAGGCCGGGCCGACTGTGAGCCGCTTCGCCTCCCCCGAACGCGGGACGGGCTTTGGCCGCCCCGCGGGTGCTCGCGGTACCGTCGTCCGACGGCGTCACGCAACGCACCCGCCCCGGAGGGGACTTCGTGGGGATTGAGAGCGACCAGGTCGTTTACGAGTATCTGAGCCGCGTCGGCGACGTGGCCCAGCAGCGGCAGTTGTCGTCGGCCACCCGTATGCGACTGGTCGCGGACCTGCGCAACGAGATCGACAAACGCCGTGCGAAGGCCACCGTCGACTCACCCGCCGCCGTCCGCCGCATCCTGTCGCGGCTGGGCAGCCCCGACGACATCGTGACCGCCGCGGCGGGCGGCGCCGCCGGGGAGCCGCGCGACGCCGCTCCCGCCTCCGTCCCCGTGCAGCGCGAGGCAGAACCGCAGGAGCGGGCGAAGGGCGTCATGCGGCGTGTCGTACCGCGTCCCCGCCCGGCACGGTCCGCCGAGGAGCCGCAGCCCGCGCCCTCCGACGGCCCGGCCCCGCCGCATCTGGCCGCCGGGCACGAGCTGGGCGACAGCGCGGTCCAGCCGGACTGGTGGCGGGTGGACAGCAGCCCCTTCGGCGTGGGTGACGAGGTGCCGGGCTTCGTGGGCGGCGTGGAGCTGCCGGAACTGCTGAAGCCGCCGGCGCCGCGGAAGGCGGAGAAGGAGAAGCCGGACACGGAGGAAGCGGAGCCGGTCGTCGAGGCGGCGGAGGTGGCCGAGCAGGGGGGCCGGCGCCGTCTCCCGCGCCTGTCCGCCGGGAGCTGGAGCAACCCGCTCCTGCTGATCGCCGCGGGCCTGCTCGTCGCCGGTGCCGTGCTCGGCAACTGGTTCGTCCTCCTGCTCGGCTGGCTCATCGCGTACGCGTCCCGCCGCCTGACCCCGGCCGAGACGAAGTGGGCGGTCGTGATCCTGCCCGGCCTCTCCGTGGCGGGGGGCCTGGTGTGGCTGTGGGGCCGGATGAACGGCCGCTGGGGCGACCCGATCGCCGAGGGGCACATGAACGCCGCGGTGGCGCAGGCCTGGCCGTGGGTGGTGCGCGCAGCGGCGGTGGCGTCGGCGCTGTTCCTGGTGTGGCGTTCCCAGCGCTCGCGCTGACCGGTCACGGCGCTTCCTTCGGCCGGCCACGGGCGCCGGTCACGGCGCTCCCGCCGGCCGGCCACGGGCCGACGTCTGCCGTTCACCCCGCCTGGGCACAATGGCCGATATGGCACTCACCGTCGGCTTCGACCTCGACATGACCCTCATCGACTCCCGGCCCGGTATCCGCGCCTGCTACCAGGCACTGTCCGAACGCACGGGCACGTACATCGACGCCGACCTGACGGTCACGCGGCTCGGGCCGCCGCTGGCCGACGAGCTGATCAACTGGTTCCCTGCCGAGGAGATCCCGGCCATGGCGGACCTGTACCGGGAGATGTACCCGACCATCGCCATCACCGCGACCCCGGCCCTGACCGGCGCGCGGGAGGCCATCGCGGCCGTACGGGAGGCCGGCGGACGCGCGATAGTCGTCACCGCCAAGTACGAGCCCAACGCCAAACTGCACCTCGCCCACCTGGGCATCGAGCCCGACGCCGTCATCGGCGACCTGTGGGCCGAGCAGAAGGCGGAGGCGCTGCGCGAGCACGACGCGGGCGTCTACGTCGGCGACCACGTCGGGGACGTCCGCGGTGCCCGGGCCGCCGGGGCCCTCTCGGTCGCGGTGGCGACCGGTCCCTGCCCCGCGGAGGAACTGCGGGCCGCGGGCGCGGACGTCGTCCTCACCGATCTGACCGAATTCCCGCGGTGGCTTTCGGACTACCGTCCCGCGCGCGCTTGACGGCGTCCCGCCGCCACGGAACGCAGCACTCCCGCGCCGGCCATCAGGAATCCGACTGCCATGAGCATGCTCAATCCGAACATGTACGTCGGAAAGGGCGTCGTCCCGAGGAACAACGGGGCGACCGTGACCAGTGTGGCCAGGGCGCCGATGAAGAAGACGACGGCTCCGGCACGGACCAGGCGGTCACCGGGAGCGGCGGAATTCGTTTGGGTTTTGTCACGCACCCGACCAGGGTAGTTCCCAGCGCGAAGGAACAACCGGGTGACGTCTTGTCACCGGCTGCAAGAGCATTAGCCTGGGTACCGGCGGGTCCGTACGACCCGCCCGAGTGCTATCAAGAGCCGTTTCCAGAAGCAGTTTTCCGACGAGTACGAGGACGAGGACAGACGTGCCTACCGGCAAGGTCAAGTGGTTCAACAGCGAGAAGGGCTTCGGCTTTCTCTCCCGCGACGACGGCGGTGACGTCTTCGTCCATTCCTCCGTCCTGCCCGCCGGAGTCGACACGCTCAAGCCGGGTCAGCGCGTGGAGTTCGGCGTCGTCGCCGGACAGCGCGGCGACCAGGCACTGTCCCTGGCGATCCTGGACCCGACCCCGTCCGTCGCCGCCGCGACCCGCAAGAAGCCCGACGAGCTGGCCTCGATCGTCCAGGACCTGACGACGCTCCTGGAGAACATCACGCCGATGCTGGAGCGGGGCCGCTACCCCGAGAAGACCGCCGGCAAGAAGATCGCCGGTCTGCTGCGCGCGGTCGCCGACCAGCTGGACGTCTGAAGGCCTCAGGGAAAACGCAGCGCGTCCGGGCCGAGGGGCGGGACGAGCCCTTCGGCCGCCGCGCGGGTGAGCAGCCCGCGCACGGCCGCGTAGCCGTCCTCGCCGAGGCCGGCGGTGAACTCGTTGACGTACAGCCCGATGTGCTGGTCCGCGACGGCCGGGTCCATCTCCTGGGCGTGCTCCATGACGTACGGGCGGGACACTTCGGGGTCGTCCCAGGCGGCGCGCACGGACGTGCGGATGGAGTCGGCGAGCAGCCGCAGCTTCTGCTCGCCCAGCGACCGCTTGGCGATGATCGCGCCCAGCGGGATCGGCAGCCCGGTGGTGTCCTCCCAGTGCTCGCCCATGTCGGCGAGCTTGTGCAGCCCGTAGTTCCGGTACGTGAAGCGCGCCTCGTGGATGACGAGGCCCGCGTCGACCTTGCCGTCCCGCACGGCCGGCATGATCTCGTGGAACGGCATGACGACGATCTCGCCGACCCCGCCCTCCAGCATGTCCGCGGCCCACAGGCGGAACAGCAGATAGGCGGTGGACTTCTCACTGGGCACCGCGACGGTCCGCAGGGTGAGTCCCCCAAGCTCTCGGCTTCGCTCGAGCAGGGAGGTGCCCCCACCATCCGCCTCCCGCGTCAGCACCAGCGGCCCGCAGCCCCGCCCCAGCGCGCCCCCGCAGGGCAGCAGGGCGTAGTCGTCCAGGACGTAGGGCAGTACCGCGTACGACACCTTCAGCACGTCGAACTCGCCGCGCTCGGCCATGCCGTTGGTGACGTCGATGTCGGCGAAGGTCACGTCGAGGGCGGGAGCACCCGGCACGCGGTCATGGGCCAGGGCGTCGAAGACGAAGGTGTCGTTCGGGCAGGGCGAGTAGGCGATCTGCAGCTGCTCAACTGTCATGCCGGTTCCAACTCTCCAGTACGGGCGTGAGCTTCCCGAACCCCTCGGTCAAGGCTGCCAGAGCCTCCGGGATGCGCCAGGCGGCGCGGTCCCTCGGCCCGACGGGATTGGAGATCGCCCGGATCTCCAGCACGGGCACCCCCTGCGACGCGGCGGCCTCGGCGACGCCGAAGCCCTCCATGGCCTCGGCGAGGGCGGTGGGGTGCCGCTCCCGCAGCGCGGCGGCCCGGATGGCCGTCCCGGTGACCGTCGACACCGTGAGCACGGCCCCGGTCCGGGCCCCGGCGGCGCCGGCGACCCGTCGTACGAGATCCGCGGGCGGCTGATGCCTGACGGTCCCGAAACCGAGCTCGGTGACCGGCACGAACCCGTCCTCGGTCTCGGCCCCCAGATCGGCGGCGACGATCCCGTCCGCGACGACGAGCGACCCCACCGGAGCCTCCGGCTGGAACCCGCCTGCGATCCCGGCGGACACGACGAGGCGGTACGGCTCGCCCCGCAGGGCGGCGGCGGTGAGGGCGGAGGCGGTACAGGCAGCCGCGAGAGCGGGCCCGACACCGACGGCGATCACCTCGATGCCACTGTCACCGGGGCAAGCCCCGGCCACCGCGTCCCGCTCCACGGGAACGGCGGTGGCGACAAGGACCCTGCCGAGCCCAGCGGCAGCGATCAGGCGTCCTTCTTGAGCTTGAAGTTCCAGAGGCCGGACGCGTCCTTCTCGCCCTCCTTGATGGAGACCAGCGTCGAGTTGCCCTGCGCGCCGTACTGGGCGTTGAAGAACACGCTGCCCGGGATCGTGCGGTAGGTCTTCGTGCTGGAGTCGGTCAGCGGCTGACCGTTCATCAGGATCGTCCAGCCCTTGTCGGCGATCTCCGGGTCGACACCGAAGCGCACGGTCTCGTCGGGGTCGACGGAGATGCTCTTGATGCCCTTGTCCTTCAGGCACCCGGCGAGATCGGACTGCTTCAGGGCGTCGCCTTCGCCACCGCAGGTGGCCTCGGAGTTCACCGAGTCGCTGCCCACGGTGACCGTGGCCATCGGCGTCGGCTTGTCACAGGCCGACAGGACGAGCAGTCCGGCGGATACGACGCCGGCGACGGCGACGGCGCGGCGGCGTCGCACAACGGATTGCAACGTGTTCATGGGCGAAGGCTATCGGGCCCGCCGGTCGCACCGCCCACGTGGGGTACGGCAGCCTCGCAGATCCATCAGAAGGGCCCTACGCCACCCGCGCCCGCCCCGTGCCCCCGCGCCGGGCCGAGCCCAGCAGCCCCCGCACGGTCGTCAGCCACCCGGCGCCGACGATCGCCGCGCCCACCGCCAGCCCGGCCGTGCCGTTGAGCGGCATCACGATGCCGACCGCCCCGCCCAGCACCCAGGACATCTGGAGCAGCGTCTCGGAACGCGCGAACGCCGACGTCCGGACCAGTTCGGGCACGTCCCGCTGGATCAGCGCGTCCAGGGAGAGCTTGGCCAGGGCCTGGGCGAACCCGGCGACGGCGGCCAGCGCGGCCACCAGGACCGCGCTGAAGAACACCGCGGCCGTGATCGCCGCGCCCGCCACGCAGGCCACGACCGTCACGATGATGATCTCCGGCGCCCGGGAACGCAGCCACGCCCCGACGGCCGTGCCGAGCGCGTTGCCCACCCCCGCCGAGACGGCCACTATCCCCAGCGACACCGCGGCGCTCTGGCCGGAGACCGGGTGCTCGCGCAGCAGGAACGCCAGGAAGAAGATCAGGAACCCGGTCAGGCAGCGGATGGCGGCGTTGGCGGCCAGGGCGTGGGTGACGGCCGGGCCGACCGTGCGCAGCCCGGGGCGCTTGACCGGCCGCCGGTGCGGGCCGTGCAGGTGCTGTTCGTCCGCCGCCAGCAGGGCGCGGTCCTCGCCCTTGGCGGAGTCGACCTTCGGCGGCAGCGTGAACGACAGGATCGTTCCCGCCACGAAGAGCACGAAGGCGCCGTACAGCGGGTAGCGCGGGCCGATCTGCTGGAGTCCGGCGCCGATGGGCGCTGCGATGCCGGTGGCGAGGAGACCGCCGAGGGTGACGCGCGAGTTGGCCTTCACCAGGGAGAAGCGCGGCGGCAGCAGCCGGGGCACGACGGCGCTTCTGACCACGCCGTACGCCTTCGAGGAGACGAGGACGCCGAGCGCGGCCGGGTACAGCTCCAGGCCGCCGCTGACGACCGCGCCGGACAGGACGATCGCGAGCAGCGCCCGGGCCAGCATCGCGCCGGCCATCGCGGCGCGGCGGCCGTGCGGGACACGGTCGAGGAGCGGGCCGATCACGGGCGCGAGGAGGGTGAAGGGCGCCATGGTGATGGCGAGGTACAGGGCGACGCGGCCGCGGGCCTCGTCGGTGGGCACGGAGAAGAAGACGGTGGAGGCGAGGGCGACCGTGATCATGACGTCGCCGGCGCCGTTCACGCCGTGCAGTTCGATCAGCTTGCCGAGGCCGGACTCGCCGGCGCCGTGCGCGTGGGTCGCCTTGCGGATGCCGCGGGCGGTGCCGGTCACGGGGAAGTGCAGGGCACGGCCGACCGCACGGAGGGAGCCGCCCAGACGGCCCGGTCCGTTCAGTCGGCTGCTTCCCTTGACCCCTTTCGACCCACCGGTCCCGGTGGCGCCCGGGGGTGTCTTCGCGGCTGCCACGTCGTCATAGTGCCCCGATAAGGCTGTGGGTAGTGCCATTACCGCTTGTATAGGGCCTGTGGGGTGACTGTCCGGGGCGCCGGCTCGCGGTCCGGCGGACGGCGCAACAGGACCGTCGGTGTACGCGACGTGGGGCGGAAGGGTAGCGTGCGTATCTCAGCCATCCCGCAAAATGGATGAAGGATGTCGACGCGGTCCCCCGGTCCGCTCCGTCCGCCCCCGCGCTGGGAGTGGCGCACTCGTGAGACGGCGTATGGAGAGAAGCGATACCTGTGAGCGCAGCGACAACGCGAAGCCGCACCCCTGACCGCCTGTGCGCCGAGGCCGTCGACCTCGCGCGCGCCGCAGCCGAGGAGGCCGCCGCGCCGGGAATCGTCGGGGAACACGTGGGCGTGGTCTCCGAGGGGGACCGCGTGGTCACCCACTTCTTCCAGTGCCTGGAGCTCGGCTACCGCGGCTGGCGCTGGGCCGTGACGGTGGCCAGGGCGTCCCGCGCGAAGATCGTCACGGTGGACGAGGCGGCCCTGCTGCCCGGCCCGGACGCGGTGCTGGCCCCCGAGTGGGTGCCGTGGAGCGAGCGGCTGCGTCCCGGCGACATGGGGCCGGGCGATCTGCTGCCCACCGACGCCGAGGACCTCCGGCTGGAGCCGGGCTACACGGGCGAGGACGAGCCGGCACCCAAGTCCCCCGTGTCGCACGAGATGGCCGACCTGGTCGAGGCGGAGGACGCGGACCTCACCGCGGGCCCCCCGTCCGGCTTCAGCCTCGCCCCCTCCCGGGGCTCGATCCCGGCGGTCGCCGAGGAACTGGGCATGCGCCGGGCCCGCGTCCTGTCCCGCTACGGCCTGCACACCGCGGCCGACCGCTGGGAAGAGGCGTTCGGCCCCAAGACGCCCATGGCCCAGTCGGCCCCCGCCGCCTGCGTCAGCTGCGGCTTCCTCGTCCCCATCGGCGGCTCCCTCGGCCAGGCCTTCGGCGCCTGCGCCAACGAGTTCTCCCCGGCCGACGGCCGTCTGGTCTCCCTCGCCTACGGCTGCGGCGGCCATTCCGAGGCCGCCGTCATGCCCCGGCCGCCCCAGCCGCCCGCCCCGGTCATCGACGAGACCCGGGTCGATCCCTTCCCGCTGCGCCCGGCCCCGGACTCGGGCTCGGTGACGCCGACGGCGGACCAGGACACGGAGGAACTGGGGCACTCGTAGTCCCACCGACGACCGGCCCGGCGACAGCGGGTTTCGTACGCTGCCGGGCCGTAGGCGGCCCGCCCGGCACTGCGTCCCGTGCGCTGCCGGGCCGGAGGCGGTCCGCCCGGTTTCGGGGTCAGTGCCCGGCCGGGCCGTCGAGGCGGTTGGCCCGGCAGCGGGGTCCACACGCCGCCGGTCCATCGGGGTTCGCTCGGGTGGGGTGCCGTGCGCCGTTGAGTGATCGGGCGGTTCGTGCGGGCGGCGTCCCGTGCGCTGCCGGGCCGTTGCGGCCCGCACGGTTTCGGGGTCAGTGCCCGGCCGGGCCGTCGAGGCGGTTGGCCCGGCAGCGGGGTCCGCCGGTCGCCGACCCGTGGGGGTTCGCTCGGGTGAGGGCCGGGTGCCGCTGGGTCGTCGGGGGGCGCTCGCGGCTGGGGGCGTGCGCGGCCGAGTCGTCCGCGGTCGCCCGGGCAGGGGTCCGGTCGCCCTCGGCCGTCCGCGTCGGGCGGGGGCACGGTGGGGGCTTCCCAGGCGGTACCTTCGTCCTCACGTCCACGAGGAGAAGGAACGGAACGTGAGCAGCAAGTTCGTGCGGCCCGCCGCCGAGGGGGCCGATCCGTTCGGTACCGCCCGTCTGCGGCGCGGTGTCCTCGACGCCTGGGCCACCAGCCCCGCCCGGTTCCGTGAGGACGCCAACGCCGAGGAGGACCTCGTCCTCGGCGGCTACCGCGACCGGCTCGTCGTGGAACTCGCCCAGAACGCCGCCGACGCCGCGGCCCGCGCCGGGGCGTCGGGGCGGTTGCGGCTCACCCTGCGCGACGGGGTCCTCGTCGCCGCCAACACCGGCGCCCCGCTGGACGCGGCCGGCGTCGAGTCGCTGTCCACGCTGCGGGCCTCGGCCAAGCGGGACCCACGCGACACGTCTTCCGTGGGGCGGTTCGGTGTCGGCTTCGCCGCCGTGCTCTCCGTCACCGACGAGCCCGCCGTCGTCGGCCGGCACGGCGGTGTCCGGTGGTCCCTCGCCGAGGCCAGGGCACTGGCCGCCGAGACCGCCCGGCACAGCCCCGGCCTCGGGGACGAGGTCCGGCGGCGCGACGGCCACGTGCCCCTGCTGCGGCTGCCGTACGCCGCCGAGGGCACCGCCCCCGCCCCGTACGACACCGCCGTCATCCTGCCGCTGCGGGACGCGGCCGCCGCCGATCTCGCCGAGCGGCTCCTGCGGGCCGTCGACGACGCCCTGCTGCTCACCCTCCCCGGACTCGAAGAGCTCGTCGTCGAGATCAACGGGGAGAGCCCGCGGACCCTCACCCGCCGCACCGACGGTGCCTTCACCGTCGTCGACGACTCCGCCCACGGCGTCACCCACTGGCGCACCGCCGCCGCCCACGGCCCTCTCACCCCCGACCTCCTCGCCGGCCGGCCCGTCGAGGAGCGGCTGCGGCCCCACTGGTCCGTCACCTGGGCCGTGCCCGTGGACAGCGACGGCAGCCCGGCCAGGCCCCGCACCAGCGCGGTCGTGCACGCCCCCACCCCGAGCGACGAACCGCTCGGCGTCCCGGCGCTGCTCATCGCCTCGTTCCCGCTGGACTCCACCCGCCGGCACGCCGCCCCCGGCCCGCTGACCGACTTCCTCGTCCGACGCGCGGCCGACTCCTACGCCGAACTCCTCGGCGCCTGGCGGCCGGTGACCACCGGGATCATCGACCTCGTGCCCGGCCCGCTCGGCCGGGGCGAGCTGGACGGCGCCCTGCGCCAGGCGATCCTGGAGCGGCTGCCGCGCACCGCGTTCCTCCCGCCCGCCGTCGAGCCGCACACGGAGGACGGCGAGGAGGTGCCCGAGTCGCTGCGGCCCCGGGACGCCGAGATCGTCGAGGGTGCCGGCGCGGACACCGTGCGGGTGCTCGCCGAGGTGCTGCCCACCCTCCTGCCCGCCGGGCTGGAACGGCGCGCCGAGCTGCGCACCCTGGGCGTCGCCCGCGTCCCGCTGACCGACGCGATCGACCGCCTCGCCGGGCTGGAGAAGGACCCCGGCTGGTGGCGGCGGCTCTACGACAGCCTGGCCGGGATCGACCCGGACCGCCTGTCGGGCCTCCCGGTCCCGCTGGCCGACGGCCGGACGACCATCGGGCCCCGGCAGATCCTGCTGCCCGGCACGGAGACCGGGCGGATCGACCCCGAGGTGCTGGCCCGGCTCGGCCTCAAGGTCGCCCACCCGGACGCCGCCCACCCCCTCCTGGAGAAGCTCGGCGCCCTGCCCGCGACCCCACGGGCCGTCCTCACCACCCCGCAGGTCCGGGCCGCCGTCGCCGCGTCCCTGGACGACGACGGCGGGGTGAACTGGGAGGAGGACTCCCTCGACGCCGAGGAACTGGCCGACACCGTCCTCGCGTTGGTGCGGGACGCCGCTCTGGAGCCCGGTGACGAGCCCTGGCTCGGCGCGCTCGCCCTGCCCGACGAGGACGGCGAACCGGCCCCGGCCTGCGAACTGGTCTTCCCCGGCGGCCCGTTCGCCCAGGTCATGCGCGAGGGTGAACTGGCCTGCGTGGACGCCGAACTGGCCGAGAAGTGGGGCGAGCAGCCGCTCGCCGCGTGCGGTGTCCTGGTGAACTTCGCGGTCGTCCGCGCCACCGACGTCGTCCTCGACCCGGACGAACTGGAGCCTCGCGACGGCGACTTCGCCGAGCCGGACGACGCGGGACTGCTGGACGCCGTCGACGTGTGGTGCGAGGACATCCTCGACCGCTTCCCGGACAGCCCGGTGCCGCCGGTCGCCACCGAGATCGTCGCCGTCCGGGACCTCGACCTCGTCGACGAGGACAAGTGGACACAGGCCCTGACGCTGCTGTCCCGGCCGCCCCTGCGGGACGCCATCGTGCAGCCCGTGCGGATCCTGCTGCCGGACGGCACGCACGAGGTCGTCCGGCCGTACACGGCGTGGTGGCTGCGCGGGAACCCCGTCCTCGACGGCCGCCGCCCGGCCGGCCTGCGGGCCTCCGGCGGCGACCCACTGCTGCGCGGGCTCTACGACGAGGCCGACGCGACCGGGTTCGAGGACGAACAGGTGCTGCGGGCGCTGGGGGTGCGCACCTCCGTCGCCGCGCTGCTGGACGAGCCCGGCGGCGCCGCCGAACTGCTCGACCGGCTCGCCGACCCCGAACGGGAGGTGACAGGTGCTCAACTGCACGCCCTGTACGGGTCGCTGGCCGAGCTGGACCCGGAGCAGGTGACCCTGCCGGACGACCTGCGGGCCGTCACCGACGGCCGGGTGGAGGTCGTCGACGCGGCCGACGCCGTGGTGTGCGACTCGCCCGACCTGCTGCCGTTCACCGAGGGCGTGCCGCTGCTTCCCGTGCCGCCGTCCCGTGCCGCCGAACTGGCCGACCTGTTCCAGGTGCGGCGGCTGAGCGAGTCCGTCAGCGGGGAGGTCACGTCCGAGGGCACCGAGCACGACGTCCCGGAGCCGGTGCGGGTGCTGCTCGGCCGGCGGACCCCGTCCTCCTACGTGGAGCACGAGGAACTCGTCGTCGACGGCGTGGAGATCGACTGGCGGCTCACCGACGACGGCGTCCTGCACGCGGCCACCCTGGAGGGCGTCGCCGCGGGACTCGCCTGGGCGGCGGGGCAGTGGCCGCGGCGGTTCGAGGTGGCGGCCCTGCTGGAGGACCCGTCCCGGACGGAGGAGCTGGCGCGGGACCGGTGGTTCGACTGAGCCGTTCGGCCGATCCGGGGCAGGCGTACGGCCGTTGATGAAAACTTCCGCACAAATTTTTCACCAGTCGTACAACCAAGCGCATCCCTCAGGAATCTGATCACGTGAGTCAACAGACTCCACGATCACTTGGGCCCCGAGAGCCGACGACGAGCACCGGGGCCCCTCTCCACCTGGAGAACGCATGCGTATCCGAGCCACTGTGGCCGCCGTCACCGGCGCCCTGGCCCTTTCCGCCCTCGCCGTGCCGGCCGCGCAGGCCGCGGAGCCGAAGGTTCCCGCGGACATCGCCGCCGCCAGCGAGGTCCTCCACGCCGACTCCGGCCGGTCGGCCTTCGCCGGCGCCGTGGACGGCGAGGCGATCGCCCTGAACGCGACCTTCTCCAACGTGAAGGTCAACAACGGCAAGAACATCGCCGTCGGCACCACCAACCTGGTCAAGGTCCCCGTCTCCTTCACCCTGACCCACGGTCAGGAAGTGGACATCCACGCCGCGGACTTCTTCGCGGGTGTCGAGCTGTACCGCGGTGCCTCGTTCGAGGAGACGGCGTTCTTCTTCGACAGCAACGACGCGACCTGCACGGACTCCTCCGCGACCGTCGCCAGCTGCAAGGCCACCGTCGAGATCGACCCGTACGCGCTGCTGAACGAGGACGCCGGCTCCTGGAAGGCCGCCGCGTTCGCGGTCGCGTTCAACGGCGAGGACCCGGAGAACCCGAACCTGGACAACGTCGGTGTCGCGGTGAAGGACCCGACGAACTCCTTCAAGCTCCAGCGCTACTCCAAGCTGACGGTCAACGCCTCGCCCGAGCCGGTGAAGAAGGGCAAGACCATCACGGTCACCGGCAAGCTGTCCCGTGCCAACTGGGACGACAACAAGTACCACGGCTACACCAACCAGTCGGTGAAGCTCCAGTTCCGCAAGAAGAGCTCCAACACCTACACCACGGTGAAGACCATCAAGTCCAACTCCACGGGCGAGCTGAAGACCACCGTCAAGGCCTCGACGGACGGCTACTTCCGCTACTCCTTCGCGGGCACCACGACGACCCCGGCGGTCAACGCCGCGGGTGACTTCGTCGACGTGCGGTAACACCGCCCCGAGCGAGCGTCCACGCGACGACACCGCCGGTCCCGGAGCCATGCCGGGGCCGGCGGCGCCGTTTCCGGGGCGCCGATGCCACGCATGTGTCAAACGTTGCGGATGAGACGGCAAAACCCGGTCCGCGCCCTACAACCCCGCGACGCGCTCGTGGATCTGATCGCGTGAGTCAACAGACTCCTAGATCACTTCTCCACCTGGGGAACACATGCACATCCGAGCCACCGTGGCCGCCGTCGCCGGCGCCCTGGCCCTCTCCGCCCTCGCCGTGCCGGCCGCGCAGGCCGCGGACGCCCCGTCCGGCAAGCAGGCCTTCAGCTCCGCCGCGGCCGACGCGGGCGCGGCCACCACCGCGTCGACCCTCGACGTCACCTTCTCCAACGTGAAGGTCAACAGCGGCAAGAACATCGTCGTCGGCACCACCAACGTGGTGAGCGTGCCGGTCACCTACACCGTGACCCACGCCGCGGACCTCGACACCGGCTCCGACAACTTCGCCACCGGCCCGCTGATCTACCACGGCTCCTCGGTGGACAACGCGGACAACCTCTTCATCAGCGACGACCCGGCCACCTGCACCGCCGCCTCGTCCACCGTCCTCAACTGCAAGGGCGTCATCAACATCCGCCCGGCCGACGGCGACCTGTACAACTCCGACGCCGGCACCTGGGGCGCCGGTGCCCTCGCCGTCACCAGCAACGACGAGGAGAAGATGCAGGGCGGCCTGGGCACCACCAAGGTCCAGCGCTACTCCAAGCTGACGGTCAACGCCGGCCCCGAGCCCGTCTACAAGGGCAAGACGATCACGTCCACCGGCAAGCTGTCCCGCGCCAACTGGGAGGACAACGCCTACCACGGCTACACCAACCAGCCGGTCAAGCTCCAGTTCCGCAAGGCGGGCACCAGCACGTACACCACGCTCAAGACGGTGTACTCCGACAAGTACGGCAACCTGAAGGCCACCGCCACCGCCCAGTACGACGGCTACTGGCGCTTCAGCTTCGCCGGCACGACGACCACCCCGGCGGTCAACGCCACGGGCGACTACGTCGACGTGAAGTAGCTCCGGCTACGCGGGAAAGCGGCGGTCCACCCACCTCCACGACAGTTCCAGGGCGGCCGCCGCCACCGCCGCGATGCCGACGGCGATCCACGGCATCGTCATCCCGACCAGCTTCAGCGCGAAGAAGTGCTGGAGCCACGGCACGACCAGCACCACCAGGAACGCCCCCGCCATGGAGGCGACCAGGGCGACACGCCACCAGGTGTAGGGCCGGGCGATGATCGCCAGCACCCACATCGAGATGAGGAACAGCGTCAGCGTCGCCGCGCTGGTCTCCGCGTCCAGCGCCCCCGGCCCCGTGTAGTGCTCGCGGGCGAGGAGGTACGTCGCGAAGGTCGCCACCGCCGCCACGACCCCGCCCGGGATCGCGTACCGCATGACCCGCCGCACGAAGTTCGGCTTCGCCCGCTCCTTGTTGGGCGCGAGCGCCAGGAAGAACGCCGGGATGCCGATGGTCAGCGTCGACAGCAGGGTCAGATGGCGCGGCAGGAACGGGTACTCCACCTGCGAGCACACCACCAGGACGGCCAGCAGCACGGAGTAGACCGTCTTGACGAGGAACAGGGTCGCCACCCGCGTGATGTTGCCGATGACCCGGCGCCCCTCGGCGACCACCGACGGCAGTGTCGCGAAGCTGTTGTTCAGCAGCACGATCTGCGCCACCGCCCGGGTCGCCTCCGAGCCGGAGCCCATCGCCACGCCGATGTCCGCGTCCTTCAGGGCGAGCACGTCGTTCACCCCGTCGCCCGTCATCGCGACCGTGTGCCCGCGCGACTGAAGCGCTCCCACCATGTTCCGCTTCTGTTGCGGGGTGACCCGCCCGAACACCGTGCCGCCGTCGAGGGCCTCGGCCATTCCGTCCTGCTCGGCGGGCAGCCGGCGCGCGTCCACGGTCGTGCCGGACAGGCCGAGCTTGGCGGCGACCGCGCCGACCGAGACCGCGTTGTCGCCGGAGATGACCTTGGCCCGGACGTTCTGGTCGGCGAAGTAGCGCAGCGTGTCCGCGGCGTCCGGCCGCAGCCGCTGCTCCAGCACGACCAGGGCGGTGGGCTTCGCCCCCTTCGTCACCTCGGGATCGTCCAGGTCCCGCGCGACCCGGGCGAGCAGCAGCACCCTCAGGCCCTGCTCGTTCAGCCGCCCGGTCTCGGCCAGGGCCGGATCGTCCTCCGCCAGCAGCACGTCGGGCGCGCCCAGCAGCCACCGGCCGGCCTGTCCGTCGCCCTCGCTGAACGCGGCGCCGCTGTACTTGCGTGCCGAGGAGAACGGCAGCGACTCGGTGCAGCGCCAGTCCTCGGCGGCCGGGTAGGTGTCGATGATCGCCTTGAGGGAGGCGTTGGGCCGCGGGTCGGAGGCGCCCAGCGCGCCGAGCACCTTGCGTACGTACGTCTCGTCCGCGCCCTGGAGCGGCCGCAGCTCGGTGACGTCCATGCCGCCCTCGGTGAGGGTGCCGGTCTTGTCGAGGCAGACCGTGTCGACCCGGGCCAGCCCCTCGATCGCCGGCAGCTCCTGCACCAGGCACTGCTTGCGCCCGAGACGGATCACGCCGATGGCGAAGGCGACCGAGGTGAGCAGGACCAGCCCCTCGGGGACCATCGGGACGATGCCGCCGACCGTGCGGGCGACGGAGTCGTCGAAGGCGTTCTCCTTCACGAACAGCTGGCTGATGATCAGCCCGATCGCGGTCGGGACCATCATCCACGTGACGTACTTGAGGATGGTGGAGATGCCCGACCGCAGCTCGGACTGGACGAGGGTGAAGCGCGAGGCCTCCTCGGCGAGCTGGGCGGCGTAGGCCTCCCGGCCGACCTTCGTCGCCTGGAAGGCCCCGCCGCCCGCGACCACGAAGCTGCCCGACATGACCTGGTCGCCCGGCTGCTTGACGACCGGGTCGGCCTCGCCGGTGAGCAGCGACTCGTCGATCTCCAGACCGTCGGCCTCGACGCAGACGCCGTCGACGACGACCTTGTCCCCGGGGCCGATCTCGATCAGGTCGTCCAGCACGATCTCGGACGTGCTGACCTGCGTGGCATCCCCGTCCCGGCGGACGGTGGGCCGTACCTCGCCGATCAGCGCGAGCGAGTCCAGCGTCTTCTTCGCCCGCCACTCCTGGACGATCCCGATGCCGGTGTTCGCGAGGATCACGAACCCGAAGAGGCTGTCCTGGATCGGGGCGACCACCAGCATGATCAGCCACAGCACGCCGATGATCGCGTTGAAGCGGGTGAAGACGTTCGCACGGACGATGTCGACGGTGGACCGGCTGCTGCGCACCGGCACGTCGTTGACCTGCCCGCGCTCCACCCGTTCGGCGACCTGAGCACCGGTCAGGCCGGTCTCGCGGGAGGTGACCGTCGCCGGCCGTGCGGAGTCGGGCCGGGCACCCGCGTCGAGATGCGTCATGCATTCGACGGTACGTGCGGATTTGCCGCTTCACCCGCTGAATGTGGCGAAGATCCGACCTGGGAAGGACGGACTTCGTGCCGCGGTCGTACGGCAGTTGTACGCCGTGGGACCCCGGTGCCACGCCCCGGTGTCAGCCCGCCCGGCGGGCCGTGAACAGCAGGTACTCCCACTCCAGGACGGTCCCGCCCGAGCCCGTGCCCTGGTCGGCGTCGCGGGCGAGGTCCACCAGGGCGCCGTCCAGGGCGGCGGTGCGTTCGGGCTCGCCGGCGATGTTCTTGTAAATGCTGATGGTCGGGCCGTAGCGCTCCTTGAAGTAGTCGCGGAACGCCTCCGGCGTCGCGAAGCGGTCCACCCGGACCGTGCGGCGTTCGGCGCGGACGTCCGTGACCCGGTCGCCGAGGAGGGCGCGGACGTGGTCCTCGTCCCCCCACAGCGGGGGCGGCTGGGCCCCGGGCGGGGGCGGCGGCGCGTACGGCTTCATGGCGGCGAACATCCGGCCGATGAAGCCCTGGGGCGTCCAGCTGAGCAGCCCGATGGTGCCGCCGGGGCGGCAGACCCGGACGAGTTCACCGGCGGCCTGCTGGTGGTGCGGGGCGAACATGACGCCCACGCAGGACAGCACGGTGTCGAACTCGGCGTCGCCGAAGGGCAGGGCCTCGGCGTCGGCCTCCTGCCAGGTGAGGTGGGCACCCTGCTTCTCGGCCACCCGCCGGCCGGCCTCGAACAGCTCGGGGGTGAGGTCGGAGGCCACCACGTCCGCGCCGGTCAGGGCCGCCGGGATCGCGGCGTTCCCGGAGCCGGCGCCCACGTCCAGCACGCGCAGGCCGGGGCGCACCCCGCACGCCTCGACCAGGATCGCTCCCAGCTCGGGGATGACCTCGGCGGCCAGGGACGGGTAGTCGCCCTGGGCCCACATCGCCCGGTGCTTGGACTTCAGGGCACGGTCGGCCTCGACCGCGCTGTTCTGCATCGTCATCGCTGCGCTCCTCACCGGTCCGGCGGCGGGTCCCGCGCGACGGTTTCGAGCGTTCGCCGCCATCTCCTGAGCGTAGGGAGGGGGCGGGCGGGTGTCTCGTCGGAGGGCGCGGGTGCGTGCGGCTTTGCCTGCCGCCGGGTGGTGGGTCGGGGCCGCGCCGGGGGGTGTCCGTCCTCGGAACGGCGCGATGGGGTTGCGTGCCGACTGATTGTTCGTCGACGCGCCAACCGCTGCGGGCGGACCCCCCCGACACGGCCCCTCGCGTCGTACGGCGGCTGCGGACCGGCGGTGGCGCGGCGGTGGCGCGGCGGTGGCGCGGCGGGGCGTCGCCGGGGCGTCGCCGGGGCTACGGGGCCGTCGGGGACGCCGCCGTGTCCTGGGCGGCCGTTCTCTTGATCGCGGCGTCGCGCTTGCGGACGTACCAGATGCCGATCAGTCCCAGCCCGGCGCCGGCCAGGCAGGTCCACACCCACCAGGTGTGGCCGTGGTCGTCGAACCAGCCGTAGAAGGGGAGCTGGACCAGGAAGAGGACGAACCACAGGATCGTGCCGCCGGTGATGGTGGCGACCACGGGGCCCTCCAGGGGCTCCGGCGCCTCGTGTCTGGGGGTCCACTTCGCCATGGGGACAGCTTACGAGGAGATCGGGTCTACGCGCGGAGATGGCCGATCGAGGCCTTATATGTTCATACTGAAACGGTTTGTGTCTGACCACTTCTCTTCGTAGGAAACACCAAACACATGTCCTCCTCGGCTCCTGCCAAGGTCCCCGCCCCTGAACAGCCGGGAGCCGGGCGCACGTACGGCGCACTCGACCGCTTCTTCCGGATCTCCGAACGGGGCAGCACCCTGTCCCGCGAGGTCCGGGGCGGTCTGGCCACCTTCTTCGCGATGGCCTACATCATCGTGCTGAACCCGATCATCCTCGGCAGCGCCAAGGACATGTACGGCCACCAGCTCGACAACGGGCAGCTGGTCACCGCGACGGCCCTGACCGCCGCGCTCACCACCCTCCTCATGGGTGTCATCGGCAACGTCCCGATCGCCCTGGCCGCCGGCCTGGGCGTGAACTCCGTGGTCGCCCTCCAGCTCGCCCCGCGGATGTCCTGGCCGGACGCCATGGGCATGGTGGTCCTCGCCGGGTTCGTGGTCATGCTGCTGGTGGCGACGGGGCTGCGCGAGCGCGTCATGAACGCCGTGCCCTACGGGCTGCGCAAGGCCATCTCCATCGGTATCGGCCTGTTCATCATGCTGATCGGGCTGGTCGACGCGGGCTTCGTCTCCCGGATCCCGGACGCCGCGCAGACCACCGTCCCGCTCCAGCTGGGCGGCGACGGGCACCTGAACGGCTGGCCGGTCCTCGTCTTCGTGCTCGGCGTGCTGCTGACCCTGGCGCTCATCGTGCGCAAGGTCTCCGGCGCGATCCTGATCTCGATCGTCGCCATGACGGTCCTCGCGGTCGTCATCAACGCGGTCGCCACGGTGCCGAGCTGGGGCCTGACCACGCCCAAGTGGCCCGGCAACCCGGTCGCGAGCCCCGACTTCGGGCTGATCGGGCAGGTCAGCCTGTTCGGCGGCTTCGACAAGGTCGGCATGCTCACCGGCGTGCTCTTCGTCTTCACCGTGCTGCTCTCGTGCTTCTTCGACGCGATGGGCACGATCATGGGCGTCTCCGACGAGGCGAAGCTGACCGACGGCGAAGGGCAGATGCCCGGTATCAACAAGGTGCTCTTCGTCGACGGCCTCGCGGTGGCCGCCGGCGGAGCCAGCTCCTCCTCCGCGACGACCGCCTTCGTCGAGTCCACGGCCGGCGTCGGCGAGGGTGCCCGCACCGGTCTCGCCAACGTCGTCACGGGCGGCCTCTTCGCCGCCGCGCTCTTCCTGACGCCGGTCGCCACGATGGTCCCCTCCCAGGCGGCCACGCCCGCACTGGTCGCGGTCGGCTTCCTGATCCTGGCCGGATCGGTCAAGGAGATCGACTGGGCGGACTACACGATCGCCGTCCCGGCCTTCGTGACGATGCTGATGATGCCGTTCACCTACTCGATCACCAACGGCATCGGCATGGGCTTCATCACCTTCGTGGTGCTGCGGCTGGCGGCCGGGCGGGGCCGGGAGGTGCCGTCGGCGATGTACGCGGTGGCGGCGGTGTTCGCCTTCTACTACCTGATGCCGGCGCTGGGTCTGACCTGATCCTCGTCCTCGGAGTCGGACGAGCCGTAGAACCTCTCCGTCTCCTCGACGGCGGCCTGGAACCGCTGGTCGAAGTCATTGCGAATGAGCGTCCGGACGACATAGTCCTGGACGCTCATTCCGCTTTTCGCGGCATGGTGCCGGAGCCGTTCGAGCAGGTCGTGGTCTATTCGCAGGCTGAGCACGCTGGTCCCCATGGGCATGAGGGTCTCGGCACCGTTCGGTGCGGTGGGCGTGGTTCCGCCGAGGGATCACCCATATGAGTGATGTCACGCTTCAGTGGCGGGCGTCACGGGCCGTCCGGCGTGTTACCGCTGGTCTTTAGCGAGAGTAATGAGTTACGCTAAGGAACATGCCGGACCTCAGCCATGGCGACGATGTAGCCGCCGTGAACTCCCTCCGCTCCGCAGTGATGCGGCTGTCCCGTCGGCTCAAGCACCAGCGGGTCGACGAATCGCTCAGCCCCACCGAGATGTCGGTGCTCGGCACCCTGTCCCTGTGCGGCAGGGCCACGCCGGGCGAGCTCGCCCGCAAGGAGCACGTCCAGCCGCCGTCGATGACCCGCATCGTGGCGCTGCTGGAGGCCAAGGGCCTGGTCCGGCTGGAGCCGCACCCCGAGGACCGGCGTCAGAAGGTCGTCACGCGCACCGAGCAGGCCGAGACCATGCTCGAGGAGAGCCGCGCCAAGCGGAACGCGTTCCTGGCGACGCTGGTGGAGAACCTCGACGAGGACGAGTGGGCGAAACTCCGCGCCGCCGCCCCCGTGCTGGAGAAGCTCGCGCACCTGTAAGCCGTATGCACCAAGGAGGCGAACCCTTTGAGTTCGGGAACCGGAGCAGCTTCCGCCCCCGCACCTGATCCCCACGACTCCCCGCCCGCCCTCGACGCACCCGCCTCCGCCCGGCCCGCCCGCAAGTCCTCGATGTTCTCCTCCCTGAAGGTGCGGAACTACCGCCTGTTCTTCATGGGGCAGGTCGTCTCCAACATCGGCACCTGGATGCAGCGCATCGCCCAGGACTGGCTGGTGCTCAGCCTCACCGGCTCCTCCGCCGCCGTCGGCATAACGACCGCGCTTCAGTTCCTGCCGATGCTGCTCTTCGGCCTCTACGGCGGTGTCCTCGTCGACCGGCTGCGCAAGCGGCCCGCACTGCTCGTGACGCAGTCCTCGATGGCGCTCACCGCGATCGCCCTGGCCGTCCTCACCCTCACCGGCCAGGTCCAGGTGTGGCACGTGTACGTCGCCGCGTTCGCCGTCGGTCTCGCCACCGTCGTGGACAACCCCGCCCGGCAGTCCTTCGTCTCCGAGCTGGTCGGCCCGGGGCAGTTGCAGAACGCCGTCAGCCTGAACTCGGCGAACTTCCAGTCCGCCCGGCTGGTCGGCCCCGCCGTCGCGGGCCTCCTCATCACCGGCGTCGGCACCGGCTACGCCTTCCTCTTCAACGGCCTGTCCTTCATCGCGCCGCTCACCGGCCTGCTGCTGATGCGCGCCCGCGAGCTGCACGTCGTGGAGCGCGCCCCGCGCGCCAAGGGGCAGCTGCGCGAAGGCGTGCGCTACGTCACCGGCCGCCCGGAACTGATCTGGCCGATCGTCCTGGTCGGCTTCGTCGGCACGTTCGCCTTCAACTTCCCCGTCTACCTGTCGGCCTTCGCGGACGACGTGTTCCACGCGGGGGCGGGCGCGTACAGCATGTTCAACACGCTGATGGCGGTCGGCTCGGTCGCGGGTGCGCTGCTCGCGGCACGGCGGGGCACGGCCCGGCTGCGGCTGCTGATCGCGGCGGCGCTGGTCTTCGGCACGCTGGAGGTCGTGGCGGCCACGACACCCACCTTGTGGATGTTCGCCCTGCTCATGATCCCGCTGGGCCTGTTCGGCATGACCGTCAACGTCACGACGAACACCAGCATCCAGATGTCCACGGACCCGGCCATGCGCGGCCGTGTCATGGCCCTCTACATGATGGTCTTCCTCGGCGGCTCACCCGTCGGTGCCCCGATAGTCGGCTGGATCACCGACACCTACGGCGCCCGGGTCGGCCTCGCGGCCGGCGGCGCGGTGGCGGCACTCGCCGCGGCGGTGATCGGGCTGATCCTGGCCCGCGTCGGCAACCTCCGGCTGTCGGTGGGCTGGCACCGGGGGCACCCCCGGGTGCGGTTCGTGCCCCGGGAGCAGCAGGAGGCGCTGGCCCCGGCGGCGTAGGGCGGCGTGGGGCGGCGTCAGTCCCGGGGGAAATCGCCGGTCTCGAGGACGAGCCCGACCACGGTGCCCGTCAGGTCGATCTCGTCCCCGAAGTCCAGGCTCAGCTCGCCCCGGTACTCGCCGTCCTTGGGCTTGGTGTGCAGATGCCAGCGGCCGGTGTACGGATCCACGATCAGGTACACCGGCACACCGGCGGCAGCGTAGGCGTCCTTCTTGGGGCCGTAGTCGTTGGCGCCGGTCTTCCTGGAGATCACCTCGGCGACGAACTCGACGTCCTGGTAGCGCCACAGGCCCCTGGCGTTCTTCGCCGAGCCATCGGCCATGACGGTGATGTCGGAGGCGAAGCCGTTGAGGTGGCCCGGGTAGTCGACGCGTACGTCGGACTTCACGCGCTTGCGCGGATATTTGGCGCGCAGGTGCTCCAAGAGGTTCGCGATGATGTCCCAGTGGGTGTCCCGCTGAGGCGCCAGGAAGATGTGCCCTCCGACGATCTCGACCTTGTAGCCCCCGGGGACCGGCATCGCCTCCACCCACTCGAACATCGTGTCGAGGGTGAGTTCACCGCTGCTGTCGGCCATCTCGATCCTGTCGTCAAGGACGGTCATCGTGGCGCTCTGCCTCGGCCGCACCCGCTTACGGAGCCGGCCGCGCGGGTACAACGATGCGCGCGGTGACCGGGACACGCCCGGCTCCGGGGGACGTGCCTACACCCTGCGGGCCAGCAACTGTCCCGGCCAGTCGTTCTCGCCGACCGTGAAGGCCTCGGTGCGGGTGAAGCCGTTGGCCTCGTAGTACCGGACGAGCTTGCCGTCGTCACCGGCGTAGCAGTCGACGCGCAGGAGGGAGATCCCGGCGCGGCGGGTCTCCTCGGCGGCGTGCGCGATCAGGGCGCTGCCCACGCCGTGCCCCTTGAAGCGGCGGTCGGAGGCGAGCCAGTGGATGTAGCGCTCGGGTTCGCCGGGCGGCGCGAGGTCGGACAGGTAGGCGCCCGCCGAGCCGGTGAGGGTGAGGGTGCCGGCCGGGACGCCGTCGACGTCGGCCATGTACACGCTGCCCTCCGCCATGTACCGGCGGACCGACTCCACCGTCTTCTGGCTCTGGGACAGGGGCTGGGTCCCCCACTGTCCCGTGCGCCCCTGGGAGACCAGCCACTCCACGCCGCTGTCGAGCATGCCGAGTATCGCGGGAATGTCGTCGGGCCCGCCGTCCCGGATGGTGATCCGCATGGCCTCATGGTGCCAGGCTGGCCCCATGAGACTCTTCGCGGCCCTGCTGCCCCCTGACGAAGTGTGCCGTGAACTCGGCGGTGTGGTGGACGAGTTGCGCGCACTGCCGGGCGCCGACGCCATGCGCTGGACCGGCCGTCCCGGCTGGCACTTCACGCTCGCCTTCTATGGTGAGGTCGACGACGGTCTCGTCCCGGAGCTGTCGGAGCGGCTGGAGCGGGCCGCGCGCCGGACCGAGCCGTTCTCGCTGGCCGTGCGGGGTGGCGGGCAGTTCGGGCACGGGAGGGCGCTGTGGGCGGGGGCCGAGGGTGACCTGGCGGCCCTCCGGCTGCTGGCCGAGCGGTCCGAGGCTGCCGCGCGCAAGGCCGGGGTGCCGATGGGGGAGCACCGGCGGTACAAGGCCCATCTGACCGTGGCGCGGAGCCGGGAGGCGGCGGACGTGCGGCCCTTCCTGGACGTCCTCGCGGGGTTCTCGGGCCGGACCTGGACCGTGCGGGAGCTGTGCCTGGTACGGAGCAATCTGCCGACGTCGGGAGTTCCGGGGGAGCAGCCCCGGTACGAGGCGGTCGGGCGCTGGGCACTCGGGGGCGCCGGTTAGGCTCGGTGTCGTGGACCCGAAAACCCGCAACCGGATCATGGCCGGTGTGCTCGTGCTGATGTTCCTCGTCGTCGCCCTGGCTTCCGTGCTCGGGAGGTAGGCGGCGGGGGCCGCGGTCGGTGTGCTTCGCCGGCCGGCCGTGGGGCTGCCGACGGTCGTCGTTCGGCTGTGGGCCGGTGGGGGCCGGTCGCGCAGTTCCCCGCGCCCCTTGGGGGCGACTGCCCCCGGGCGATGAGTGGTACGCGCGCCGTCCCCCGCGACCCCGTTGAGGGGCGCGGAGCCACATGCTTCCGCGCCCCTGAGGGGGACGTGTCTACCAGGCGAAGGCCTCCGGGCTCGGGCCCGGGCCCGGGAAGATCTCGTCCAGGCCGGTCAGGAGCTCCTCGGAGAGCTCCAGCTCGGACGCGCGGACGGCGGAGGCGAGCTGCTCGGCGGTGCGCGGGCCGACGATCGGGCCGGTCACGCCGGGGCGGGTCAGCAGCCAGGCCAGGGCGGCCTCGCCAGGCTCGATGCCGTGCTTGTCGAGCAGGTCCTCGTAGGACTGGATCTGCGCGCGGGTGCCGGCGTCGGCGAGCGCGTCGGCCGCGCGGCCGGAGGCACGGCGGCCGCCCTCGACCTCCTTCTTGATGACGCCGCCCAGCAGACCGCCGTGCAGCGGCGACCACGGGATGACGCCCAGGCCGTACTCCTGCGCGGCCGGGACGACCTCCATCTCGGCGCGCCGCTCGGCGAGGTTGTACAGGCACTGCTCGCTGACCAGGCCGATGGTCCCGCCGCGCCGGGCGGCGATCTCGTTGGCCTGGGCGATCTTGTAGCCGGGGAAGTTCGACGAGCCGACGTAGAGGATCTTGCCCTGCTGGACCAGGACGTCGATCGCCTGCCAGATCTCGTCGAAGGGGGTGGCCCGGTCGACGTGGTGGAACTGGTAGACGTCGATGTAGTCCGTCTGGAGCCGCTTGAGGCTGGCGTCCACGGCCCGCCGGATGTTGACCGCGGAGAGTTTGTCGTGGTTGGGCCAGGCCGGGCCGTCGGCGCCCATGTTGCCGTAGACCTTCGTGGCGAGGACGACCTTGTCGCGCCGTCCCTCGCCCTGGGCGAACCAGTTGCCGATGATCGACTCGGTGCGGCCCTTGTTCTCGCCCCAGCCGTAGACATTTGCGGTGTCGACGAAATTGATGCCCGCGTCCAGCGCCGCGTCCATGATGGCGTGGCTGTCGGCCTCGTCGGTCTGGGGGCCGAAGTTCATGGTGCCGAGGACGAGCCGGCTGACCTTGAGTCCCGTGCGTCCGAGCTGCGTGTACTTCATGGTCCCCAAGCCAACGTCTTGAAGTGCGCTCCAAGCAAGCACGAAATTCGGGCCGGTACGGTGACCACGACGCCGGGGAGGCACATGTCCGAGCAGCCGTACACCGACCATCTCGTCCAGCTCCTCCGGACGACCTTCGGTGACTCCCTGCTCGGCGTCTACCTGCACGGCTCTGCCACCCTCGGCGGCCTGCGTCCGCACAGTGACGTGGACGTCCTGGCCGTGGTGCGGGAGTCGACCGTTCATGAGCAACGCCGTCTGCTGGTGGAGGAGTTGCTGAAGGTCTCGGGGGTGGGGGAGGGACTGCGGCCCGTCGAGCTGACCGTCGTCGCGCAGGACGGCGTACGGCCCTGGCGGTATCCGCCCGTCTGCGAGTTCCTGTACGGCGAATGGCTGCGGGAGGACTTCGAGCGCGGGCGGACCCCGGCCCCCGGGCCGAACCCGGACCTCGCCCCCGTCCTCACCATGGTGCTGCTCGCCGACGCTCCGCTGCTGGGGCCCGGGCCCGCCGAACTGCTCGACCCGGTTCCGGCCGCCGACCTGCGGCGGGCGATGGTCGCCGGGGTGCCCGAGCTGATGGAGGAACTGGCGACCGACACCTGGAACGTACTGCTCACCCTGGCCCGCGTGTGGAGCACCCTCGACACCGGCGGCATCCGGTCCAAGGACGCCGCCGCCGCATGGGCCGCCGCCCGGCTGCCCGCCGAGCACCGGCCGGTCCTCGCCCGTGCCCGGGCCGTCTACCTCGGGGAGGAGGACGAGGAGCGGGGCGACCTCGACGTCCGGCCCTGTGCGGAGCACCTGGTCCGGGTGATCGGGGAGAGCTACGCGTCGAAGGGGACCGCGTCGTAGGGGCCCGCCAGGTCCCAGCCCTGGTGCATCGCCTCCGCGAAGGCCGCCGCGATCTTGTGCTCGCCGCTCGCGTTGGGGTGGGTGCCGTCGTAGGTGTCGGTGGCGACGTCGTACGAGGGCGGGGGCGAGGCCAGGAGGACGGGGGAGCCGGGCTCGTCGAGGTCGGCCGCCGTCTTGGCGAGGAGTTCGTTGAAGCGGGCGACCTCGCCGGCGAAGGCCGCGTCCGTCTGGGCGCGCACGTTCGGGGTCACCGGCAGCCACACCATCCCCACCCGGCGGTTCGCCGCCCGCGCCTCGGACACGAAGGCCCGGACGTTGTCGGCGGTCTGCTCGGCGTTCGTGTAGAAGCCGAGGTCGATCAGGCCCAGGCCGACCAGGAGGACGTCCGCGCGGCACGTGCGCACCGCGTCTCCGATCAGCGGCGCCATGTGCTGCCAGCCCTCGCCCCAGCCGGCCAGGTGCGCGCGCGGGAAGTCCGGTTCGGCGTAGGCGTACGACACCGGGGCCTCGGCGAGCTTGTCGTAGAGCGTCTCGCGCGGCCCGACGAGGGTGAAGGGGCCGCCGTAGGAACGGCACAGGTGCTGCCACAGCCGGTAGCGCCATGTGTGTTCACCCGTGCTCCCGATCGTCATGGAGTCACCGACGGGCATGAACCTGAGCATCCGCTCATCATGAACGATCAGGTCGCCCGGCGGGGTGTGAGTCGGGCCACGCCCTGGGCCCGGCCGTCCTCCTTGATCGCCCGGCCCCGGTGAACCGCCGCTGAACCGCCGGGCGGGATGGCAGGCTTGGGGCATGCGCAGACCGTTCGCCCTTCTCGCCGCGGCCCTCCTCACGGGCGCCCTCGCCGTGCCCGCCTCCGCCGCCGACGGCGACGAGGAGTTCACGATCAAGGACCCGCGCATCACCGAGTCCAGCGGCCTGGCGGCCTCGCGGCAGCACCCCGGCATCTACTGGACGCACAACGACAGTGACGACGGGGCGTACCTCTACGCCGTCGACAGCGCGACGGGCGAGACGGTCGCCACCGTCACCATGTCCGGCGTGGGCAGCCCGCGCGACGTCGAGGCCATCTCCATCGGGCCGGACGACCAGATCTACGTCGGCGACATCGGCGACAACCTCGGCGGCACCTGGCCGTACGTCTGGATCTACCGGCTGCCCGAGCCGAAGAACCTGCGCGACCAGACGATCAAGGCCACGCAGTACGTCGTGAAGTACTCCGACGGCGCGCGGGACGCCGAGTCGCTCGTCGTGCACCCGAAGACCGGCCGCGTCTACATCGTCGACAAGAACGAGAAGGGCGGGCACCTGTACGAGGGCCCGGCCCGGCTCTCCCCCTCCGGATCGAACACGTTCAAGCCCGTCGCGGCCGTCCCCGACCTGGAGGCCACCGACGCCACGCTCTCCCCGGACGGCGAACACCTCGTCGTACGCAGCTACTTCGGCGCGATCGCCTACGACTGGAACGGCGGGAAGATCAAGAAGAAGGAACGGCTCGGTGTGCCGTTCCTGGGGCAGGGGGAGTCCGTCACCTACACCGCGGACGGCAAGAAGCTGATGTACGGCGCCGAAGGGGCGGACAGCCCGGTGGAGCCGCAGGACGCCCCGGGCGGCGGCGGGTCGGACGCGCCTTCCGGAAGCGGGAGTTCGGCCACGTCCGACGGCGGGGGAGACGGGCTGAGCGGCAACCTCAAGACCGGCGCGATCGCCGCGGGTGCCGTGCTGATCGCCCTGTTCGGCCTGCGGCGGCTGATGCGCCGGGGCCGGTGATCCCCGGGCTTCCCGGCTACCGCTCCCGCAGCCGTGCGGCCTGAGCGGATCCCACTTCCGTGGAGCGGCGCAAGTAGCGCTCGATCACCCGGAGTTCCTCATCGCCGAACTCGCCGAGGAGTGCGGCGAAGGCGCTGCCGGGGGCGTCCCACGCGGCTTCGGCCTCCGGTGCGCGCCGGGCGGTGAGGGAGACACGGGTCCTTCTGCGGTCGTGAGGGTCAGGCCTTCGCTCGACCAGCCCGGCCCGTTCCAGCCGGTCCACGAGCCGCGTGGCCGAACCCGAGGTGAGGCCCGTCAGTTCGGCGATCTGCCCGGTGGTGAGGGGCTCGGGTTCGAGACCGAGCAGGCTCACGCATTGCAGGTCCGTCGGATGCAGTCCCAGCCGGTCCGCCATGGCCTGGTTGAAGAGGCTGTACGCGGCGTGCTGCCGCCGGGCGGCCACGGCGACGGCGTCGATCAGAGCCTCGCGATTCTCGATTGACACGACGCGGCGTCCCGCCCTTCAATTCACTGCGTCACGCAGATACTTCGTGACGCAGATGCTACTGCACCCAAGGAGGGCTCATGAGCACCACCCTGTCCATCGAGCGGATGGGCGAGCTGTACGGCCACTGGACCGCGTTATGGCGTGGCGACTTCACCCGCGCCGGCGAGATCCTCGATCCCGGGTTCGTCGTGCATCAGGCGCGGCCCGACGGCAGCGACTCGGAAGCGGTGACGGGCCCGGCCCGGCTGCTCCCCGAGATCGAGCAGACCATGGCGGCGTTCGGGGACATCACCGTCACCGTGGACCTGGGGCCCATCGTTCAGGGCGACCTGATCGCGGCGCGCTGGACGCTCCGCGCCCGGTACGCGGGCGGCCTCGACCGGGCCACGGCCCCGGTCGGCACCCCGGTCGCCTTCAGCGGCCACGACATCCTGCGGGTCGCCGGCGGCAGGTTCGTCGAGTACTGGACCTGCACCGACGTACTGGCCGGCCTCACGCAGCTCGGCGCCGTCTCCGGCCCCAACGGCCCGGCCCGTTCCTGAGAGCCCGAGCCCCTACTCCTTGCGCGCCGCCACCAGGACCTCCAGCCCGTCCAGGATCCGCTGGAGTCCGAACTCGAAGTGGTCGAAGTCCGTGCCGAAGGCGTCCTCGGAGAGCGACGCCATGACCGGGTAACGGCCCGACGTCATGGCCTTCTCCAGTACCGGCACCTGCGCCTGCCAGAACTCGGCGTCCGTCAGGCCCGACCGGCGCTCCGCCTCCTGCTGGTACAGCTGCGAACGCGCGGCCCCCACGACGTACCCGTCGATCATGATGATCGCCGAGACCAGCTCGGGGTCGCTCAGTCCCATCGGGCGGATCAGGGACAGCACCTTCTCCATGCCGTCGAGGGCGCTGGGGCCGAGGATCGGGCGGGACTGGTTCACCTGGAGCAGCCAGGGGTGACGGCGGTAGAGGGCGAGGGTCTCGCGGGCCAGTGCCTCCAGGGCTGCTCGCCAGCCCCCGTCGCCGAGGTCGGCGGGGTTCTCGGAGGGGCGCTGCACCCGGTCCAGCATGAGGTCGAGCAGCTCGCTCTTGCCGGGGACGTACCGGTACAGCGACATGGTGCCGGTGCCGAGTTCGGCGGCGACGCGGCGCATGGAGAGGCCCTCCAGCCCCTCGGCGTCCGCCAGCCGGACGGCCGCTTCCACGATCCGGTCCAGGGTCAGGGCCGGTTTGGGGCCGCGGCTGGGGCGGCGCCCGGTGTCCCACAGCAGTTCGAGGGTGCGGGCGATGTCGCCGCTGCCGCTGGTCTCCGTACCGCCCGTGCCACTCGTGCCGCTCGTCATGGAGCCCAGCTTAGGTCCCCGCGAAAAAATTGGGTACGGCGTACGCGTAATCGGGTACGCTGTACTCAGTTCGAGCCGACGGGGCGCGAGCGCAAGGGAGGGGGCGGCATGGACGGATACGCGGTGCGGGCCGAGGCGCTGGAGAAGCGGTACGGCGAGAAGCGCGCACTCGACGGCTTCGACCTGGCGGTGCGCGAGGGGACGGTGCACGGCCTGCTCGGGCCGAACGGGGCGGGCAAGACCACCGCCGTCCGCATCCTGTCCACGCTGATCCGGCTGGACGGGGGCAGGGCTACGGTCGCCGGTCTCGACGTGGCCCGGCAGTCGCGCGAGGTCCGGGCCAGCATCGGGCTCACCGGCCAGTACGCGGCGGTGGACGAGGTGCTCACCGGCCGGCAGAACCTGGAGATGTTCGGCCGCCTGTTCCACCTGGGCGGGAAGCGGGCCCGGCTGCGGGCGACCGAGCTGCTGGAACAGTTCGACCTGACCGACGCCGGCGACCGGGGCGTGGGCAAGTACAGCGGCGGCATGCGACGCCGCCTCGACCTCGCGGCGTCCATGATCCTCGCCCCGGCCGTCCTCTTCCTCGACGAGCCGACGACCGGTCTCGACCCCCGCAGCCGGGGCGAAGTCTGGGAGTCCGTGCGGGCGTTGGTGGCCGGCGGCACGACCGTGCTGCTCACCACGCAGTACTTGGAGGAGGCCGACAAGCTCGCCTCGCACATCACCGTCATCGACCAGGGGCGGGCCATCGCCGACGACACCCCGGACGGGCTGAAGAGCCGGGTCGGCGGCGACCGTATCGAGGTCGTGGTCGCCGAGCGGTCCGAGATCCCGCGGGCGGTGAAGGTCGTCGCCCGGGTCTCGGACGGCGAACCCGAGGCGGACGAGACGGAGTTGCGGGTGCACGCCCCGGTCGCCGACCGGGTCACCGCCCTCACCGAGGTGGCCCGGACCCTCCAGGACGAGGGCGTCCGTGTCGAGGACATCGGGCTGCGCAGGCCGAGCCTCGACGACGTGTTCCTGCGCCTGACCGGCCACCGCACCGAGAAGGAGTCCGCGGCATGAGCGCCACCGACCTGAGCACCCCCGGCACGCGGAGCGCCGGCTACTGGCTGCTCGCCGACTGCTGGAACATCGTCCGCCGCGGCCTGACCCACTACCAGCGCCAGCCGGTCAACATCGCCTGGCAGCTGGGCTTCCCGATCATGTCCGTGCTGCTCTACGGCTATGTCTTCGGCAGCGCCATGAAGGTGCCGAACGGCGGCGACTACAGGGACTTCCTGATGCCGGGCATGTTCGCGATGACCATGGCGTTCGGCTTCATCAACACGGCGACCGTCGTGGTCTACGACTCCACCAAGGGCGTCATCGACCGCTTCCGCTCGATGCCGATGGCCTCCTCGGCCGTGGTGGCCGGGCGCGGGGTCACCGACATCATCGTCGCCTGCGCCGAGTTGGCGATCATGATGCTCACCGCGCTCGCCATGGGCTGGCGGCCGGACGGCGGCGCGGGCTTCCTCGGGGCGTTCGGGCTGCTGCTGTGGCTGCGCTTCTCGCTGATCTGGATCGGGGTGTGGCTCGGTCTGATCGTGCCCAACCCGGAGGCGGCGGGCGGCCTCTTCGCGGTCGCCTTCCCCTTCACGATGATCTCCAGCATCTTCGTCGCACCGCAGCTCATGCCCGACTGGCTCGGCTGGGTGGCGGTCTGGAACCCGATCTCCTCCACGGCGGCGGCGACCCGCGAGCTGTTCGGCAATCCGGTCGGCGGCGACACGTGGGTCGAGCAGCACGCGCTGCTGATGGCCGGGGTGTGGCCGGTCATCCTGACGGCGATCTTCCTGCCGCTGGCCGTGCGGCGGTTCAAGAAGCTGAGCCGTTAGCGGTAGCGGTCGTCGCGCACCTCCCAGGGTCTTGACGTGCTCATGCTACGTCAGTTCTCTGGGAGGTGCGCGGCATGATGGGAGCGCTCCCAGTCAGTTCCGGGTGCCGTGCCTCACCGTCCCCAGAGGACCGAGAGGAAGCAGCCACATGTTCCGCACCCTGCGCAGAGCGCTGTGTGTTGCCGCGGCGCTCCTGTTACCGCTGGCCGGCGTGCAGTCGGCACGGGCCGATGCCGCCGACGAGGCCGCCGGCGCCGGCTACTGGCACACCAGCGGCCGGCAGATCCTGGACGCGGCCGGGCAGCCCGTCCGTATCGCCGGCGTCAACTGGTTCGGCTTCGAGACCGCCAACCACGTCGTCCACGGCCTGTGGGCCCGCGACTACAAGAGCATGATCGACCAGATGAGGTCGCTGGGCTACAACACCATCCGCATGCCCTACAGCGACGACATCCTCAAGCCCGGCACCCTGCCGGACAGCATCAGTCACGACGGCAAGAACACGGACCTGCGGGGGCTGACGTCCCTCCAGGTCCTGGACCGGATCGTCGCCTACGCGGGCCAGTCCGGCCTGAAGATCGTCCTGGACCGGCACCGGCCGGACGCGGCGGGCCAGTCGGCGCTCTGGTACACGGCGTCGGTCCCCGAGTCGACATGGATCACCAACCTCAAGGCCCTGGCCGCGCGGTACAAGGGCAACTCCACCGTGGTCGGCATCGACCTGCACAACGAGCCGCACGACCCCGCCTGCTGGGGCTGCGGCGACACCTCCCGCGACTGGCGCCTGGCCGCCCAGCGTGCGGGCAACGCGGTCCTGTCGGTCAACCCCGAGCTGCTGATCATGGTCGAGGGCGTGCAGTCGTACAACGGCACGAACGGCTGGTGGGGCGGCAACCTGATGGGCGTGGCCCAGCACCCGGTCCAGCTGGACGTCCCGAACCGGCTGGTGTACTCCGCGCACGACTACGCGACGTCGGTGGCCCAGCAGTCCTGGTTCTCCGACCCGTCCTTCCCGGCCAACATGCCGGGGATCTGGGACAAGTACTGGGGCTACATCTTCAAGCAGAACATCGCCCCGGTGTGGCTCGGCGAGTTCGGTACGACGCTCCAGCCCCCGGTGGACCAGAAGTGGCTGGCCGAGCTGGTGAAGTACCTGCGCTCGACGTCCGCGCACGGGGCCGACGGCTTCCACTGGACGTTCTGGTCCTGGAACCCCAACTCCGGTGACACCGGCGGCATCCTGAAGGACGACTGGCAGACGGTCGACACCGTGAAGGACGGGTACCTGGCGTCCATCAAGGCCCCGGGCTTCGACCCCGGCCCCGGGCCGGGCGGTCCCGGCGACCCCGGAGGCGGCAACGCCACCTGCTCCGCCGCTTACACGGTCGGCAGCGACTGGGGCGGCGGCTTCAACGCCGAGGTGAAGGTGACCAACACGGGCACGCTGCCGCTGAAGTCCTGGAAGGTGACGTGGACGTGGAGCGGCTCGCAGAAGGTCACGAACATGTGGAACGCGTCGCACACCCAGAACGGGGCGACCGTCACCGCGCTCAACGCGGCGCACAACGGGAGCGTGGCGGTGGGAGGTTCGGCGAGCTTCGGTCTGGGTGGTGCACCCGGGGGCGCAGGTGCGACGGGTGTGACGTGCACGGCGACGTGATCGCGGAATGAGTGGGGCGCCCGGTGCTCGCCGGGCGTACCCATGCCGGGCTGCCTGTCCGGATTGCCGTAACTCCCCTTTTCTGAGGGGTATCTGAGAGCAGACTATGACTCGATTCAGTCAAGTCTTGGTCGAATCCGTACGTGTGTGGCGCGCTCTTCCGAAACGATGCGGCACGGCCCGTGTCCCTCACGGGCCCGACCCCCCTCACCGTTGCGAGAGACTCCATGAGAAGAAGCGCAGCCGTACTGTGCGGCGTCACGGTCGTCCTGACCGGGACGCTCGCCGCCGCCCCCGCCAACGCCGGCACGTCACACTCCGCGAACACCGCCGCCCCGACGACCGCCGCGGCGAAGATCACATGGAAGAAGTGCGGTACGGACGCCGCCCCGACGCTCCAGTGCGCGTCGTTGAAGGTGCCGCTCGACCACGCGAAGCCGCGGGGGAAGCAGATCACGCTGGCGCTGTCCCGCGTGCCGCACACCGCGTCCAAGTCCCAGGGCCCGCTGCTCGTCAACCCGGGCGGGCCCGGTGGCAGCGGTCTGTCGCTGGCCCCGTTCGTCGCGTCGTCCCTGCCCAAGGAGGTCGCCGCCCAGTACGACGTGATCGGCTTCGACCCGCGCGGCGTGGGCAAGAGCCAGCCCGCCCTGGACTGCAAGCCGGGCCACTTCGACCCGGTGCGCCCCGACTCCGTGCCCAGCACCCCGGCGCTGGAGAAGGCCAACCTCGCGCGCGCCAAGTCCTTCGCCCAGGCCTGCGGCACGAAGTACAAGGACGTCCTGCCGTACATCGACACGGTCAGCGCCGTGAAGGACATGGACTCCATCCGCAAGGCCCTCGGCGCACCGAAGATCAACTACTTCGGCTACTCGTACGGCACCTACCTCGGCGCGGTCTACGCCAAGCTGTTCCCCGAGCGGGTGCGGCGCCTGGTGCTGGACTCGATCGTCGACCCGACGGGCGTCTGGTACGACGCCAACATCAAGCAGGACTACGCCTTCGACAAGCGTCACAAGGCGTTCATGGCGTGGATCGCCAAGTACGACTCCACCTACCACCTCGGCACCGACCCGAAGAAGATCGAGGCCAAGTGGTACGCCGTGCGGGCGGCCCTGGCCAAGAAGCCGGCCGGCGGCAAGGTGGGCGCCTCCGAGCTGGAGGACATCTTCATACCCGGCGGCTACAACAACGCCTACTGGCCCACGCTCGCCCGGACGTTCGCGGCGTACGTCAACGACCACGACACCGCCGCACTGGTCAAGGCGTACGACGACATCGCCGCCGTCGACGCCTCCGGCGACAACGGCTACAGCGTCTACACCTCGGTGCAGTGCCGTGACGCGTCCTGGCCGCGCGACTGGAAGCAGTGGCGCAAGGACAACTGGGCGGTGTACGAGAAGGCCCCCTTCATGACCTGGAACAACGCCTGGTACAACGCGCCGTGCGCGTTCTGGCCGACGAAGACGCTGAAGCCGGTGAACGTCGCCAACAGCAAGCTCCCGCCGGTGCTGCTGTTCCAGGCGACGGACGACGCGGCCACCCCCTATCAGGGCGGCGTCACCATGAACCGGCTGCTGAAGGGCTCCAGCCTGGTGGTGGAGCAGGGCGGCGGCAACCACGGCATCACGCTGAACGGCAACGCCTGCCTCGACAAGTACCTCGCCACCTATCTGACCAACGGCAAGGTCCCGCACGGCAGCGGTGTGGCCGACGCGGTGTGCAAGAAGACCCCCGACCCGAAGCCGCAGCCTGCGACGCAGCAGGCGCCGAGCACGCAGCCTGCCCTCACGGCGGTCGGTGACAGCCTGCGGGGGATCCTGGGGTTCGGTCGGTGACGTCGGCCGGCTGAGCATCGCCTGACGAGACGGGAGAGGCGCCCGGGGCTTCCCGGGCGCCTCTCGCGCGCGTGGGCCCGGGCCGATCAGTCGGCGCCCGGTCGCCAGCTCCTGGCCCGGGCGACCACTCCCTGGCCTCCCGCGAGGCCGACGCAGACCGCCGGCAGCGTGGACCCCGCCACCGTCACCGCGGTGAGTTCCGGAGCCCAGCGGGCCCCGCCCGTGGTCACCATCGGATACCCGAGGACGGCGGACACGACGGCGCCTGCGCAACCGGCCACGCCGATCGGCACGGACAGGTACCACAGTGCGGTGCATGACAGGCGCCCCACAGGTTGTCCTCTTGATAGGTTCGCAACGTCCCTACGCCGCCCATGACTTGGGGCGACCGGCGGCCACTCGGGGCACCACGAGACGCGCTGGGGGCGACGTGCTGAACGACATGGTGGCCATTCCGGCCGGGCCCGTGACGCTGTCCGACCGGCGTACCGAGCGCAGCTGGACGGTCGAGGTGGCGCCGTTCCGGATGTCGGCGGTGCAGGTCACCCAGGCCCGGTACGCCGAGGTCACCGGCGAGCGTCCGAGCGCGTCCCGGGGTGAACTGCTGCCCGTCGAGGGCGTGTCCTGGTGCGACGCGATCCGGTTCTGCAACGCCCTGTCCCGGCGGGAGGGCCTGACCCCGGCGTACGAGGTGCGGCCCGGGGACGGGGGCGCCGACTGGGACACCGCCGCCGACGGCTACCGGCTGCCCACCGAAGCGGAGTGGGAACACGCCTGCCGCGCCGGCGGCACCGGCCCCCGTTACGGCCCGCTCGACGAGATCGCCTGGTACCGCGGCAACGCGGACGACCGCATCCACCCCGTGGGCGGCAAGCAGTCCAACGCCTGGGGCCTGTACGACATGCTGGGCAACGTCTGGGACTGGTGCTGGGACCTCTACGACCCCGAGGTCTACGGCTCCTACCGGGTGCTGCGCGGCGGCGGCTGGTCCGACGAACACTGGAGCTGCCGCGCCTCGGTGCGCCGCCGGAGCCATCCGACGTTCCGGATCGACGACGTGGGGTTCCGGGTGGCGCGCTCGGTGCCGGACACGCCGGGCGCACGACCGGCCTGAGCACGAGCGAGGGGCGCCCCACACGTGCGGGGCGCCCCTAGGTCACTCATACGAGAAGGTCAGAGCTTCTCGATCACGTAGTCGACGCACTTCGTGAGCGCCTCGATGTCCGCCGGGTCGATCGCCGGGAACATCGCGACGCGCAGCTGGTTGCGGCCGAGCTTGCGGTACGGCTCGGTGTCGACGATGCCGTTGGCGCGCAGCACCTTGGCGACGGCGGCCGCGTCGACCTCGTCCGTGAAGTCGATGGTGCCGATGACCTGCGAGCGCTTGGCCGGGTCGGTGACGAACGGGTTGGCGTACTTGATGTCCTCGGCCCAGCCGTACAGGGTGCGGGCGGAGGTCGCCGTGCGGCGGACCGACCAGTCCAGGCCGCCCTGGCCGTTGATCCACTCCAGCTGCTGGTTCAGCAGGAAGAGGGTGGCCAGCGCCGGGGTGTTGTACGTCTGGTTCTTGCGGGAGTTGTCGATCGCCGTCGGCAGCGAGAAGAACTCCGGGACGTGACGGCCGGAGGCGTGGACGCGCTCGGCGCGCTCGATCGCGGCCGGGGAGAAGACGCCGATCCACAGGCCGCCGTCGGAGGCGAAGGACTTCTGCGGGGCGAAGTAGTAGACGTCCGTCTCGGCGATGTCGACCGGCAGGCCGCCCGCGCCGGAGGTGGCGTCCACCAGGACCAGCGCGCCCTCGTCGGCACCGGCCACGCGCTTGATCGGCATGGCGACACCGGTCGAGGTCTCGTTGTGGGTGAACGCGTAGACGTCCACGCCCGCCTCGGCGACCGCTTCGGGGTGAGTGCCCGGGTCGGCGGAGATGACGTCCGGCTCGGCCAGCCAGGGCGCGAGCTTGGCGGCCTTGGCGAACTTGGAGGAGAACTCGCCGAAGGTGAGGTGCTGCGACCTGTTCTCGATCAGGCCGTGCGTCGCGATGTCCCAGAACGCGGTCGAGCCGCCGTTGCCGAGGACCACCTCGTAGCCGTCGGGGAGCTGGAACAGCTCGCTGATGCCTTCGCGCACCTGGCCGACCAGGTTCTTCACGGGAGCCTGGCGGTGGGAGGTGCCGAGCAGGGACGTACCGGTGGCGGCCAGGGCGTCCAGCGCCTCCACCCGCACCTTGGAGGGGCCCGCGCCGAATCGACCGTCGGCGGGCTTGATGTCAGCAGGAATCTGGATCTCAGCCACGCAGGGGAGCGTAGCCGTTTCCAGAAACCTGGGCGAAACGTCGTCCGTCGGGTGAGACGGGGTGTGGACAGGTCAGTGCGGCTGCGGGCCGGGCCAGACGGCCGAGGCGTCGTCGCGGTGCGGGTCCGGCAGCCGGAGGGGGCGGACGGCGACGGGGCGGGTCCCGCCCTCGGCGGTGGCCGTCCAGGGGGCGGGGCGGCCGGAGTAGCACAGGGTGGTGAGGACGAAGACGCCGTCGGCGTAGACCTCGACGTACTCACCGACGGCGAGGATGCGCAGCGAGGCGGCGGGTTCCGGCAGCCGGGTCTCGCCGAGGGGGGTGCCGTCGGGGCCGGTGACCCACACGGCCTTGCCGTCGCAGCCGACCGTGAGTGCGGGCCGGTTCCCGTCGGAGACATGCGTGCGCAGGGTGATCTCGGTGCGGCCGGAGAGGGCGACGTCACCGACCGCGTGCAGCAGCGCCTCGTCCGTCTCCTCGCCGAGCCAGGGGTCCAGGCCTGGCCACCACTCCAGGCGGGGCGCCGAATCCGCGGGCACCGCAAGGGACTTGGGCTGGGCGAGCATGCCGCGGCACCGCTCGCCGGCGTCGGTGAGGCCGACGCGGCGCGGGGTGGTGTGCAGCACGACGCGGGAGCCGTCGGGGGCGGCGACGACGCGCGGGGCGTACGCGCCGGTCGGGCCGAGCGGGCCGCGGCGGGTCCACGGGCCGCGCAGGCGCGGGGCGGTCCACGCCTCGAAGCCCCGGGTGGCGCCGATGGAGCCGAGCAGCAGCCAGCTCCCGTCGTCGAGGCGTTCCAGGACGGGGCACTCCAGTTCGTCGACGTCGCCGGGGGAGATGAGCGGCGGGTGGACCGTCCAGTGCTCCAGGTCGTCGGAGGTGGCCCAGGCGACACAGCCGCTGACCTCGACGGGCAGGGAGGCGTCGGCGGCGCAGACGGCCATCACCCAGCCGTCGGACTCGTCGTCGCGTACGACGAAGGGGTCGCGCCAGCCCATGCGGTCGCCCGTGCGGTACCAGCGCCCGTCCGCCTCGACGACCGGACCCGTGCCGTGGCGGCGCCAGCCGGTGCCGTCGGTGCGCCCGGAGCGGGCCAGGCCGATCGACTGAAGGGGCCAGCCTTCCGGGGTGAGTCCGGAGACGGCCGTGTAGAGCATCGCCATGCCGGGACCGTGCGGGAAGGCGTGCATCGTCCACACCGCCTGCTGGTCGAAGCGGCCCGGCAGGCCGTTGCCGAAGGCCGTGCCCTGCGGCGCCCAGTGGACCAGGTCGGTGGAGGTGGCCCGGCCGTAGGAGGTCTCCATGCGCAGGTGGTCGAACTCGGCCGTCCACGGGCCCTGGAGGTGCAGCACGGTGTAGGTGCCGTCCGCGTGGCGCAGGAGGTCGAAGTCGTTCACGCAGAGGCCGGGCGGCGCGTATCGCATGGACAGGTCCTGTCTGCCGACAGCGGCACTCAAACGCGTGCGCTGTGATCTTGCTGGGGATAGCTCCTCTGAGAGTCAGCCGAAGTAAATCTGAACGCAAACGCTTGCGCAACCAGGTGAGCGGGTTTACGGTCTCGTCACTCCCACTCCCGCCGACGTGCTCAGGACCCCCGGCCACGCGGCGTGCACCCGATCAAGGAGCGTCCCGTGACGGTCAGCATCACCGATGTCGCCGAGGCCACCGGCGTCTCGGCGTCCACCGTGTCCCGCGCCCTGCGCGGCCGTTCGGGAGTGTCGGAGGAGATGCGGGCCCGGATCGTCGCGGCCGCCGCCGAACTGGGCTACACGGCCTCGCGCTCGGCCTCCAGCCTGGCCAGCGGACGCACCTACACCATCGGCGTCGTCGTCCCGTACGTCGGCCGCTGGTTCTTCGGCACGGTGCTGGACGCGGCCGAGAAGGTCTTCGCCGCCGCCGGGTACGACGTCCTGCTGTACAACCTCGGCTCACCGGAGGCGCGCAAGCGCTTCTTCACCAAGCTGCCGATCCGCAAGCGGGTCGACGCCGTGCTGTCCCTGCTGATCCCGGACCCGGAGGAGGCCGCCGCCCTGTGCTCCCTCGGCGTGCCGCTGGCGACCACGGTCGGCGGCGCCCGGCCCGGTTTCACGGTGGTCGGCATCGACGACCGGGGCGGGGCGAAGAGCGCCGTACGGCACCTGGTGAACCTGGGCCACCGCCGGATCGGCATGATCTCCGGCGCCAGCGAGCCGCTGCACTGGACGACACCCCTGGACCGCCGGCAGGGCTACCTGGACGTGCTGGCCGACGCCGGGATCGAGCCCGACTCCGCCCTGGAAGCCGACGGCGGCTACACGGTCGAGGGCGGCGAGCGGGCCATGACCGAGCTGCTGGCGCTGCGCCACCCGCCGACCGCCGTGTTCGCCCAGTCCGACGAGATGGCGATGGGCGCGCTGCGCGCCCTGCGCCGGCACCGGCTGAGGGTTCCCGAGGACGTGTCCGTGGTCGGCTTCGACGATCACGAGCTGTCCGAGGTGGTCGGACTGACCACCGTGGCCCAGCCGGTCGCGGCCCAGGGCCGGGAGGCGGCCCGGCTGCTGCTGGTGCGTCTGGACGGGCGGGACGCCGTGTCGCCGCGCCCCGTCGAGATGCCCATCCGCCTCATCCTCCGCGAGACCACCGCACCGCCGCACACCGGCCGGTAGCGGTACCTCCCCACCCGTTTCTCCTCCCCCTGCTCCTCCCCACGCCCGCGCTCCCACCGCACACCCGCTCGGAGGCACCACCATGATCACCGGCCACGCAAAACACCGCCGTACGGGCCTGACGGCCCTCGCCCTGCTGCCCCTGGCCGCGCTGGCCGCCTGCGGCGGCGGGAGCGGCGGCAGCGACACCTCCGCCGAACAGGGCAGCGGCAAGGGCACCATCAGCGTCTGGGCCCACCAGGGCCAGGCGAGCGAGGCGACGGCGCTCCAGAACGCGGTGAAGTCCTTCAACTCCTCGCAGAGCGACGTCAAGGCCGAGCTGAAGCTCATACCGGAGAAGGACTACACCAAGACCATCACCGCCACCGACGCCTCCGAACTGCCGGACGTGCTGGAGTTCGACGGCCCGACGATGGCGAACTTCGTCTACAACAGCAAGCTCGCCCCCGTCGACGGCCACGTCTCCGCCAAGACCCTCGGCAACGCCACCGACGCGATCAAGGCGCAGGGCGAGATCGACGGCAAGCACTACGGCCTCGGCATGTTCGACGCAGGCCTCGGCATGTACGCCAACAAGAAGCTGCTGGACGCGGCCGGTGTGAAGTACCCGACGAGCTTGGACGACGCCTGGACGGCCGAGGAGTTCGGCAAGGCCCTCGACGCGCTGAAGGGCAAGGACTCCGACGGCAAGGTCCTCGACCTGTCGGAGCAGTACGGCCTGGCCTCCGAGTGGGGCACCTTCGGCTTCTCCCCGATCGTCTGGTCGGCCGGCGGCGGTCTGCTGAAGGACGGCAAGGCCGAGGGCGCCCTCGACAGCCCGAAGGCCGTCTCCGCGATGAAGACCTTCCAGTCCTGGAAGCCCTACGTCGACCCCAACACCGACGGCAACGCCTTCGCCCAGGGCAAGGTGGCGCTGAGCTGGGTCGGCCACTGGAACTACCCCGCCTACAGCAAGGCCCTCGGTGACGACCTCGCCGTGCTGCCGCTGCCGGACTTCGGCGACGGGCCCAAGACCGGGCAGGGTTCGTGGGCCTGGGGCATCGGCGCCGACAGCAAGAACGGCAAGGCCGCCGGCACCTTCCTGGACTACCTGCTGAACGACGCCAACGTCGGCGCGATGACGAAGGCCAACGGCGCGGTGCCCGCCACCAAGACCGCGCTGGCCAAGAGCGAGCTGTACAAGAAGGGCGGCCCGCTCCAGCTCTTCGCCGACCAGCTGGCCAAGCCCTGCGGCGACAGCGACATCACCTCCTCCTGTGTCGCCGTCACCCGCCCGGTGACCGCCGGGTACCCCACCGTCACCGCCAAGTTCAACACGGCCCTGAACTCGATCTACGGCGGCGCCGACCCCGAGGAAGCCCTGAAGAAGGCCGCCCGCGCCATCGACCGGGACTTCACCGACAACGCCGGCTACGAGATCCCGTAACCCGCAGGACGTATCGGCCCGGGCGGGCCGATGGGTGACAGGGCCGCGCGAAGACGCGGCCGTGTACCGACCGCGCCCGCCCCGCCCGGAAGGACCCTCCCGTGAAAACCGTGGAACCCGCGCACGCCGCGCCCCCTGGCCGGGCGCAGGCCGCCTCGTCCGCGCCCTCCGCGAAGCCCGCACGTCCCTCGCGCGGGAACCGTGACCTGCTGCACGGGCTGCTGATGTCCGCTCCGGCCGTCGGCGGGCTGATCGCCTTCGTCGGCATCCCGTTCGGCTACGCCGTCGTGCTCTCCTTCTACAACGTCCGCCTCGGCTCGCCGCTGGAGCCCGCCTTCTTCGGTGTGGAGCACTACCGGCGGCTGTTCACCGACCCCGACCTGTCCGGCCCGTTCCTGCGGGCGCTGCTGAACAACCTGACCTTCGCCGTGGTCGTCGTACCGCTCCAGACGGGGCTCGCGCTGGCGCTGGCGATCCTGCTCAACCGCAAGCTGAAGGCCATCGGCGTGTTCCGGTCCTTCTTCTTCATGCCGGTGGTCTTCCCGATGGCGCTGGTCGCCGTGATCTGGCGGCTGATCCTCGCCCGCAGCGAGCAGGGCATGCTCAACTCCGCGCTGGACGTGGTCACGTTCGGCAACTGGGGCGCCTTCGACTGGCTCGGCGACGGCCTCACCGCGATGGGCTCGATCATCGTGCTGTCGGTGTGGCAGGGCGTCGGCTTCCAGATGGTCATCCTGCTGGCCGGTCTCCAGCAGATCCCGGGCGAGCTCTACGAGGCCTCCGAGCTGGACCGGGCCTCGCGCTGGCAGCAGTTCCGGCACGTCACCCTGCCCGGCATCCGCGGCACCCTCGTCTTCGTCGCGATGCTGACCTCGGTGCTGTCCTTCCGGGTCTTCGACCAGGTGTACATCCTCATCCGCGGCGGCGGCCTCGACGAGGACGCCACCCGCACGGTCATGTACCAGGCCGTCACCACGGCCTTCGACCAGAACAACATCGGCCAGGCCTCGGCCGTGACGGTGGTGTTCTTCCTGATCGTCGTCGCCCTGACGATCGTCCAGCGCCGCGTCGTCCGGCCCGACAACGAGGACTGACTCCACCATGGCCATGGCCCGCACCCCCGTACGCCGCGTCCTCGACTACACCGTCCTGAGCGTCCTGGCGTTCGTCTTCGCCCTCCCCGCGCTCTACCTCTTCCTCGGTAGCCTCAAGCCGTCCGACCAGGTCCTGAACGGCCTGTCCGGCTTCCTGCCCACCCACCTCTCCTTCGACAACTACACAGCCGTCCTCGACAGCCTCAACTCCGACAGCACCGGCTACTTCTGGCAGTTCATGGGCGTGTCGGTGCTGCTGTCGTTCGTGGTGGTGACGGGTGGCCTGATCGTCAACTCGATGGCGGCCTACGGGCTGACCCGGCTGAAGTGGCGTGGGCAGAACGCGGTGTTCACCCTCGTCCTGCTGCTGATGCTGATCCCGTTCGAGTCGGTGGCGGTGCCGCTGTTCTACATGTTCAACGGCCAGCGCAACACCCTGTTCATCCAGGCGCTGCCGTTCGTCGCCAACGCCTTCGCGATCTACCAGTTCCACACGTTCTTCAAGAAGATCCCGCCGAGCATCGAGGAGGCGGCCCGGCTGGACGGCGCGGGGCCCTGGCGCACCTTCTTCGCGATCATCGTGCCGATGTCCCGCCCGGTGTTCGCCTCGGTCGCGATCCTCACCTTCCTGATCCAGTGGGGCTCCTTCCTGTGGCCGGTGCTGATGGTGTCCGACCCGTCCGTGCGCCCCCTGCCGCTGGAGATGAGCGTCTTCCAGGGCCAGCAGCCCCCGGACTGGGGCCAGATCCTCGCCTTCGGCGTGCTGCTGGTGCTGCCCGTGCTGATCGTCTTCGCGTTCTTCCAGCGCTGGTTCGTCGAGGGCGTGGCCAGCTCCGCCGTCAAGGGCTGAGCCACCCGGTGCGCCCCGGTCCGTCACTGTCAGTGGCCGGGTGCATGCTGGACGCATGACGGATGTCGGGGATCCGGCCGCCCTGGAGGCCGAGCTGCGCCGGGCGGTCCGGGGTGACGTGGGGTTCGACGTCACCTCCCGGGCACTGCTCACCATGGACGCCTCCAACTACCGGCGGGTGCCGCTGGGCGTGGTCGCTCCGCGTGACGCGGACGACGTGACGGCCGTGCTGGAGCTGTGCCGGGAGCGGGGGGTCCCGGTCGTCGCGAGAGGCGGTGGCACGTCGATCGCCGGGCAGGCGACGGGGACGGGCGTGGTGCTGGACTTCACCCGGCACATGAACCGGCTCGTGTCGCTGGACTCCGAGGGGCGCACGGCGGTCGTGCAGCCGGGGCTGGTGCTCGACCGGCTCCAGGAGTCCGCCGCCCCGTACGGTCTGCGGTTCGGGCCCGATCCGTCGACGCACAGCCGCTGCACGCTCGGCGGCATGATCGGCAACAACTCGTGCGGCTCGCACTCCGTGGCGTGGGGGACGACCGCGGACAGCGTGCGCGAGCTGGACGTCATAACCGCCCGGGGCGAGCGGCTGCGGCTCGGGCGGGACTGGGCCGGGGCCCCGGACGGGCTGCGCGCCCTGGCCGAAGGGGAACTGGCGCGCCTGCGCACCGGCTTCCCCGACCTGCCCCGCCGCATCTCCGGCTACGCCCTGGACGAGCTGTTGCCCGAGCGCGGTGCCGACGTCGCCCGCTCCTTCTGCGGTTCGGAGGGCACCCTCGGCGTGCTGACGGAGGCGGTCGTCCGCCTGGTCGAGGCACCCCGCGCGCGTGCGCTGGCCGTGCTGGGCTACGCCGACGAGAGCGCGGCGGCGGAGGCGGCGGCCGGCCTGCTGCCCCTCGGCCCGCTGACGGTGGAGGGCATGGCGGCGGACCTGGTGCCCCGACCGGAGGCGCTGCCGCGGGGCGGGGCCTGGCTGTTCGTGGAGACCGGCGGGGAGTCGGCGGGGGAGGCACGCGCGCGTGCGGAGGCGATCGTGCGGGCCGCCGACGTCCTGGACGCACTCGTGGTCACGGACCCCGCGGGGCAGCGCGCCCTGTGGCGGATCCGGGAGGACGCGAGCGGTACGGCGACCCGCATGCCCGACGGGACGGAGGCGTGGCCGGGCTGGGAGGACTGCGCGGTGCCGCCCGCCCGGCTGGGGGCGTACCTGCGGGACTTCCGGGCGCTGATGGCGGCGCACGGACTGCGCGGCACGCCGTACGGGCACTTCGGGGACGGCTGCATCCACGTCCGGATCGACTTCGACCTGCTCACGAAGGCCGGTGTCGCCCGTTTCCGCCGCTTCTCGGAGGAGCTCGCGGAGCTGGTGGTGGCGCACGGCGGGTCGCTGTCCGGGGAGCACGGGGACGGGCAGGCGCGGGCGGAGCTGCTGCCGAAGATGTACGGCCCGGAGATGGTCGGCCTGTTCGAGCGGATCAAGGGGGTGTGGGACCCGGACGACCTGCTCAACCCCGGGATGCTGGTGCGCCCCGCGCCGCTCGACAGCGGCCTGCGCTTCTCCGTCCTGCCCCGCGAACCGGTCGACGTGGCCTTCGGTTACCCCGCCGACGGCGGCGACTTCCCGGCGGCGGTGCGGCGCTGCGTGGGCGTCGCCAAGTGCCGTACGACGTCGGTGTCCGGCCCGGGCGTCATGTGCCCGTCCTTCCGCGCGACGGGCGAGGAGGAGCACTCCACGCGCGGGCGGGCCCGGCTGCTGCACGAGATGCTCGCCGGTGAGGTGGTCACGGACGGCTGGCGCTCGGCCGAGGTCCGGGACGCGCTGGACCTGTGCCTGTCCTGCAAGGGCTGCCGGTCGGACTGCCCGGTCGGGGTCGACATGGCCACGTACAAGGCGGAGTTCCTGCACCACCACTACGCCGGGCGGCGCCGGCCGGCCGCGCACCACTCGATGGGCCGGCTGCCGGTGTGGCTGCGGGCGGTGGCCCGCACGCGCACGGCGTGGCTGGTCAACGCCCTGTCCGCGGTACGGCCGGTCGCGTGGGCGGCGAAGCGGCTGGGCGGCATCGCGCCCGAGCGGGAGCTCCCGCGGGTGGCCCGGCGGACCTTCAGCCGGTGGTGGGAGGGGCGGCGGGATGAGAGGACCACCGGTGCCGGTGACCTCGTCATCCTGTGGCCCGACACCTTCACCGAGCACCTCTCCCCGGCCGTGGGGCAGGCAGCCGTACGGGTCCTGGAGGCGGCCGGGCTGCGGGTGGCGCTGCCGCCGACCGTGCACCTGGCGAAGCCGCCGGTGGGCGACGGCAGGACCGTCGCCCTCGATCCGGCGGCGCTGCTGCGGGGCCGGGGCCGGGTCTGCTGCGGGCTGACGTACGTGTCGACGGGGCAGCTGGACCGCGCCCGGGCCGTCATGCGCCGCACCCTCGACCTGATGGAGCCGGTGCTGGAGACCGGCGCGCCGGTCGTGGTCCTGGAGCCGAGCTGCGCCGCGGCCCTGCGCACGGACGTCCCCGAACTGCTGCACGACGACCCGCGCGCGGCCCGCCTCGCCGGGCGGGTGCTCACCTTCGCGGAGACGCTGGAGCGCCACGCCCCCGGCTGGAGACCGCCGCGCGTGGACCGCCCGGTGGCCGGCCAGACCCACTGCCACCAGCACGCGGTGCTCGGCGACGCCGCCGACCGCCGGCTGCGGGAAGCGGCCCGGCTCACCGGCGAACTGAGCGGCGGCTGCTGCGGTCTCGCGGGGAACTTCGGCTTCGAGAAGGGCCACTGGGAGGTGTCCGCCGCCTGCGCGGAGGAACAGCTCCTGCCGTCCGTACGGGACGCCCAGGACGGCACGGTCGTCCTGGCGGACGGTTTCTCCTGCCGCACCCAGCTTCAGCAGCTGGCGGGCGTACGGGGCAGGCACCTTGCGGAGGTGCTGGCCGAGGCGCTGGACGAGGACCCCGGACGCGACGGCTCGTGAGGCGTTCGGGCCACGGCGGGGCGGACCCGAGTGTCTGAACCGGGGGAGGGCCGAAGCCGCTCCTAGGCTCGCGGAACCAGTCACCGCCCCTCGGGGGCCGCTGCTCGAAGGAACCCGCGCATGAGCGTCCGCGTCCAGCCGATCACCCGTGACGAGCACCTCGCGTTCGTCAGGGCCCGCCCCTCCGCCAGCCACACCCAGGTCCCGTCCTGGGGCGAGGTGAAGCCCGACTGGAAGGCGGAGAGCCTCGGCTGGTTCGGCGGCGGCGGGCAGCTCGTCGGCGCGGGACTGGTGCTGCTGCGCCCCCTGCCCGGGCCGCGCCTGCCCGGGCTGCCGCGGTACCTGGCCTACCTCCCCGAGGGCCCGCTGATCGACTGGCACGAGCCCGGCCTCGAACGGCTGCTGGAGCCGATGCTCGCGCACCTGAGACGGCAGGGCGCCTTCGCGGTGCGGATGGGCCCGCCGGTCGTGGTGCGCCGCTGGAGCGCCGACGCGGTCAAGGCGGCGATCGCGCACCCGGCCGCCCGGCGGCTGCGCGACGTGCGCGCGACGTCGTACGAAGCGCGGGCCGGCCAGGTCGCGGACAGCCTACGCCGGATGGGCTGGCGGCAGTCCGAGGCGTCCGGTGAGGACGGCTTCGCCGCCGGGCAGCCCCGCTACGTCTTCCAGGTGCCCTTCGCCGGCCGGTCGCTGGACGACATCCACAACGGCCTGAACCAGCAGTGGCGCCGCAACATCAAGAAGGCGGAGAAGGCCGGGGTGAAGGTCGTGCGCGGCGACCTGGAGGACCTGCCGGCCTTCCACGAGCTGTACTGCGAGACCGCCGAGCGGGACCGCTTCGTCCCGCGCCCGCTGCCCTACTTCCAGCGCATGTGGAGCGCGCTCACCGCCGAACACCCGGACCGGATGCGGCTCTACCTCGCCTATCACGACGGTGAGGTGCTCGCCGCGGCCACGATGCTGACCGTCGGCGACCACGTCTGGTACTCCTACGGCGCCTCCACCGGCCGCCGCCGCGAGGTCCAGCCGAGCAGCGCCGTGCAGTGGCGCATGATGACCGACGCGCACGAACTCGGCGCCGCCGTCTACGACCTGCGCGGCATCACCGACACCCTGGAGGAGTCCAGCCACCTGCTGGGCCTGCTGCGCTTCAAGGTGGGCACCGGCGGTGAGGCCGTGGAGTACCTCGGCGAATGGGACTACCCGCTCAACCGGCTGCTGTACAAGGCGCTGAACCTGTACCTCGCCCGACGCTGAACGTCTCACAGCCCGAGACAGAGGCAAAAGGGGTTCACGCACCTGACGGAGTCCATTACCCTGGACTGTGCAGTGCACCGTGCTGTACGTAGCGTGTGCTCCGGTGTACGCACCGCACACCCGCTGCACCCCTGACACCGATTCCGAGCACAGGACCCGCCCGTGACCACGCCGGAGACCGCCACCTCCCCCTCGTCCACGACCGCCGCCGGTGCCGCCACCGCGCCGGCCTCCGGCCCGGGCCGGCTCGGCTCCCTCGGGCCCGTGGGCCTGGTGCTCGCGGGCGGGATCTCCGTGCAGTTCGGCGGCGCCCTGGCGGTCACGCTGATGCCGAGGGCGGGGGCCCTCGGCGTCGTGGCGCTGCGCCTGCTGGTCGCGGCCGTCGTACTGCTCCTGGTCTGCCGCCCGCGGCTGCGCGGCCACTCGCGCACCGACTGGGGCACCGTCGTCGTCTTCGGCATCACCATGGCCGCCATGAACGGCCTCTTCTACCAGGCCGTCGCCCGCATCCCGCTGGGCCCCGCGGTCACGCTGGAGGTCCTCGGCCCGCTCGCCCTGTCGGTCTTCGCCTCCCGCCGCGCGATCAATTTCGTCTGGGCCGCACTGGCCCTCGCCGGTGTCTTCCTCCTGGGCGGGGGCGGCTTCAGCGGCCTCGACCCCACTGGAGCGGCCTTCGCCCTGGGGGCCGGCGCCATGTGGGCGGCCTACATCGTCTTCAGCGCCCGTACGGGCCGCCGCTTCCCGCAGGCGGACGGGCTGGCGCTGGCCATGGCGGTGGGAGCGGTGCTGTTCCTGCCCCTGGGCATCGCCGAGTCGGGGACGAAGCTGCTCGACCCGGTGACGCTGGGCCTGGGCGCGGCGGTGGCCCTGCTCTCCTCGGTGCTGCCCTACACGCTCGAACTCCTCGCCCTGCGCCGCCTGCCGGCCTCCACTTTCGCGATCCTGATGAGCCTGGAACCGGCCATCGCCGCGACGGCCGGCTTCCTCATCCTCGACCAGGCCCTCAGCGCCGCCGAGGCCGCCGCGATCGCCCTCGTCGTCGCGGCGAGCATGGGCGCGGTGCGCACCCAGGTGGGCGGCGGACGCAGGAAGCGGGCGGCGCTGGAGAGCGCGGGCCTGGAGGGCTGAGCCGCCCCGCGCGGGGAGCGGGGGCTCGTCCGGCCCGGTTGTCGGTGCCCGGTGCCACACTGCCCGCATGACCACACCGGACCCGAAGGCCGATCTCCTCCGCTACCTCCAAGACGGGCGTGACGCCCTGCTGTGGAAGCTCGACGGGCTCTCCGAGTACGACATCCGCCGCCCCCTGACGCCGACCGGCACCAATCTGCTCGGGCTGGTCAAGCACACCGCCGGGGTGGAGCTGGGCTACTTCGGCGACACCTTCGGCCGGCCTTTCTTCGACGAGAACCCGCCGGCGTGGTGGTACACGCGGGACGCCGAACCCAACGCCGACATGTGGGCCACCCCGGACGAGTCGCGCGAGGACATCGCGGGACTGTACCGCCGGGCCTGGGAGCACGCGGACGCCACGATCACGGCCCTGCCGCTGGACGCGACCGGTCACGTCCCCTGGTGGCCCGAAGAGCGGCGGGAGACCACCCTGCACCACATCCTCGTGCGGGTGATCGCCGACACCAGCCGTCACGCCGGTCACGCCGACATCGTCCGCGAACTCATCGACGGCGCGGTCGGCCTGACGCCGGGCAAGGCCAACATGCCCCCGGGCGACCGGGCCGGGCGGGAGGCCCACCGGCGCAGGCTGGAGGAGGCGGCGAGAGAAGCGGGCGCGGCCGGCTGAGCGCCGAGGTGCCGGGCGGTCGCACGTGTGAGCCGAGGGGCCGCAGGGTCCCGCCCGCCCCGCGCTTGGGCCGCAGGTCCCCCCCCCCCGCCCCGCGCTTGGGCCGCAGGTCCCGCCCGCCCCGCGACGCCCGGCACGCTCCACCGACCTCCCGCCCGCCGCAACAATTCATGCAAGCACGCTTGATTGTTTCCGGCGCCGCTGCCATGCTCCTCAGCACGCCGCACCACCCCGCACACCGCCGTGCCCCGAGGGGAGCGCCCGTGTCCGATCCGACCTCCGTGATCGACGATCTGCGCGAGGAGAGCGAGGAACTCGACCGCCTCGTGGCCGGGCTGTCCCCGCCGCGCTGGTCGCTCGCCACGCCCGCGCCCGGCTGGACCGTGGCCCACCAGATCGCCCACCTCGCCTGGACGGACCGCTCGGCCCTGCTCGCCGTCACGGACGCCGACGGCTTCCACGCACTGGTCGAGAAGGCCCTCGCCGCGCCCGGCTCCTTCGTCGACGAGGGCGCCGAAGAAGGCGCGGGAACCCCGCCCGGCGAGCTGCTCGCCCGGTGGCGCGGCGGCCGTACGGCACTGGAGGAGGCCCTGCGGGCGGCCCCGCCCGGCGCGCGCTTCCCCTGGTACGGCCCGCCCATGTCGGCCGCCTCCATGGCGACGGCCCGGCTCATGGAGACCTGGGCCCACGGGCAGGACGTGGCCGACGCCCTGGGTGTGGTGCGCCCACCCACCGACCGGCTGCGGCATGTGGCATGGCTCGGGGTGCGGACCCGGGACTTCGCCTACGGCGTGCACGGCCTCACCCCGCCCGCCGACCCCTTCCGCGTCGAACTGCGCGCTCCCTCCGGCGACCTGTGGACGTACGGCCCCGAGGACGCCGCGCAGCGCGTCACCGGACCCGCCCTCGACTTCTGCCTCCTGGTCACCCGGCGCGCCCACCGCACCGACCTCGCCCTGCACGCCGAGGGCCCCGATACCGACCGCTGGCTCGGCATCGCGCAGGCCTTCGCGGGACCGCCCGGCCGTGGACGCACGCCGAAGGAGGCCGGCTCGTGACGCCCGGGCGCGGCGGCGAGAAGGCGGCCCCGTGACGACCCTCCGCATAGGCAACGCCTCCGGCTTCTACGGCGACCGGTTCGACGCGATGCGCGAGATGCTCACCGGCGGCGAACTCGACGTCCTCACCGGTGACTACCTCGCCGAGCTGACCATGCTCATCCTCGGCCGCGACCGCCTCAAGGACCCGGCCGCCGGATACGCCCGCACGTTCCTGCGGCAGTTGGAGGACTGCCTGGGCCTCGCGCACGAACGGGGCGTCAGGATCGTCACCAACGCGGGCGGGCTCAACCCCGCCGGACTCGCCGACGCCGTACGGCGGTTGGCCGGCCGGCTGGGCATCCCCGTGCGCGTCGCCCATGTGACGGGCGACGACCTCACCGCCGCCTACCCCGGCACCCTCGCCGCCCACGCCTACCTCGGCGGCTTCGGCATCGCGCAGTGCCTGCGGGCGGGCGCCGACGTCGTCGTCACCGGGCGCGTGACGGACGCCGCCCTCGTCACCGGCCCGGCCGCCGCCCACTTCGGGTGGAGCGAGACGGACCATGACCGGCTCGCGGGCGCCGTAGTCGCCGGGCACGTCCTGGAGTGCGGCGCGCAGGCCACCGGCGGCAACTACGCCTTCTTCCGGGACGGCGACGTCCGCCGCCCCGGCTTCCCGCTCGCCGAGCTGCACGAGGACGGCGGCTGCGTCATCACCAAGCACCCCGGCACCGGCGGCTTCGTCGACACCGGCACGGTCACCGCGCAGCTGCTGTACGAGACGGCCGGTGCCCGGTACGCGGGCCCCGACGTCACCGCCCGGCTGGACACCGTACGGCTGAGCCAGGACGGGCCCGACCGGGTGCGGATCGAGGGCGTGCGCGGAGAGGCACCGCCGCCCACCCTCAAGGTCGGGCTCAACCGGCTCGGCGGCTTCCGCAACGAGGTCGTCTTCGTGCTCACCGGCCTCGACATCGAGGCCAAGGCCGCCCTGGTACGGGACCAGATGGAACCCGCCCTCGGCAAGGTCGCCGACGTGCGCTGGGAACTCGCCCGCACCGACCGCGCCGACGCCCCGAGCGAGGAGACGGCGAGCGCGCTGCTGCGGCTCGTCGTGCGGGACCCCGACCAGGAGGTCGTCGGGCGGGCGTTGAGCGGCGCGGCCGTGGAACTGGCGCTGGCCAGTTACCCCGGCTTCCATGTGCTGGCACCACCAGGCAAGGGCTCGCCCTATGGGGTCTTCGAGGACGTGTACGTCCCCCATGGTGCGGTCGACCATGTGGCGGTCCTCTATGACGGAGACCGGGTTGCGGTGCCGCCGCCCCACGACACCCGCGTACTCGACGAAGTCCCGGAGCCTCCGCTCCCCGAGCCGCTGGCGCCCGGGCCGGTCACCAGGGCGCCCCTCGGCCTCGTCGCGGGCGCCCGCAGCGGGGACAAGGGCGGCAACGCCAACGTCGGGGTGTGGGCCCGCACGGACGCCGCCTGGCGGTGGCTCGCGCACGAGCTGACCGTCGACCGGTTCCGGGAGCTGATCCCCGAGAGCCGCGAACTGACCGTCGTACGGCACGCGCTGCCGAACCTGCGCGCCCTCAACTTCGTCGTCGAGGGGATCCTCGGCGCCGGCGTCGCCGCGCAGCACCGCTTCGACCCGCAGGCCAAGGCCCTCGGCGAATGGCTGCGCTCCCGCCACCTGGACCTGCCGGAGGCCCTCCTGTGACCGTTCTGACCTCCGCCCTGGACCCGAACGACCCGGAGCACCGGGCCCATCGCGAGGCCATGCTCGCCAAGCTCGCCGAACTCGACGCCGAGCACGCCAAGGCCCTCGCGGGCGGCGGCGAGAAGTACATCGCCCGGCACCGAAAGCGCGGCAAGCTCCTCGCCCGCGAGCGCATCGAGCTGCTCCTCGACCCGGACACGCCGTTCCTGGAGCTGTCGCCGCTGGCCGCCTGGGGCAGTGAGTACACCGTCGGCGCGTCCCTCGTCACCGGCATCGGGGTCGTCGAGGGTGTGGAATGCCTGATCACCGCCAACGACCCGACCGTGCGCGGCGGCGCCAGCAACCCCTGGTCGCTGAGGAAGGCGCTGCGCGCCAACGACATCGCGCTCGCCAACCGGCTGCCCTGCATCAGCCTGGTGGAGTCCGGCGGAGCCGATCTGCCGTCGCAGAAGGAGATCTTCATCCCCGGCGGTGCCATCTTCCGCGACCTCACCCGGCTGTCGGCCGCCGGCATCCCGACCGTCGCGGTCGTCTTCGGCAACTCCACCGCCGGCGGCGCCTACATCCCCGGCATGTCCGACCACGTGATCATGGTCAAGGAGCGGGCGAAGGTGTTCCTCGGCGGCCCGCCGCTGGTGAAGATGGCGACCGGGGAGGAGAGCGACGACGAGTCCCTGGGTGGTGCCGAGATGCACGCCCGCGTCTCCGGCCTCGCCGACCACTTCGCCGTCGACGAGCAGGACGCGCTCCGGCAGGCCCGGCGCGTCGTCGCCCGCCTCAACCACCGCAAGGCGTACGGGGACCCCGGTCCCGCCGAGCCGCCCAAGTACGACGCGGAGGAGCTGCTGGGCATCGTCCCCGGCGACCTGAAGAGCCCCTTCGACCCGCGCGAGGTCATCGCCCGGATCGTCGACGCCTCCGACTTCGACGAGTTCAAGCCGCTGTACGGGACGAGCCTGGCCACCGGCTGGGCCACGCTCCACGGCTATCCCGTGGGTGTCCTGGCGAACGCCCGGGGCGTGCTGTTCAGCGAGGAGTCCCAGAAGGCCGCCCAGTTCATCCAGCTCGCCAACCAGCGCGACATCCCCCTGCTGTTCCTGCACAACACCACCGGCTACATGGTCGGCAAGGAGTACGAACAGGGCGGCATCATCAAGCACGGCGCGATGATGATCAACGCCGTCGGCAACTCGAAGGTCCCGCACCTGTCGGTGCTGCTGGGCGCCTCCTACGGGGCCGGCCACTACGGCATGTGCGGCCGCGCCTACGACCCCCGCTTCCTGTTCGCCTGGCCCAGCGCCAAGTCGGCCGTCATGGGCCCGCAGCAGCTCGCGGGCGTGCTGTCGATCGTCGCCCGCCAGTCCGCCGCCGCCAAGGGCCAGCCCTACGACCAGGAGGCGGACGCCGCGCTGCGCGCCATGGTCGAGCAGCAGATCGAGTCCGAGTCGCTGCCCATGTTCCTGTCGGGACGGCTCTACGACGACGGCGTCATCGACCCGCGCGACACCCGCACCGTCCTCGGCCTGTGCCTGTCCGCGATCCACACGGCCCCCTACGAGGGCGCGCGCGGCGGCTTCGGCGTCTTCCGGATGTGAGGAACCTTCATTGACTCCTCCCCCTCCTGAAGGAGGGGGATTCCTGGCTCAGGCTGCCTCCGGGAGCAGCGCTCCCGGGGGTCCTACGCCCTCAGCACCAGCCGGGTTGAGACCAGCCCGGACCAGCATCACGCGCGCGGAGTTCTTGTCCCGAGAGGATACGGCTCCGCACGCGGTGCAGGTGTAGGTACGTTCCGAAAGAGGAAGTGCGTGCTTGGTTCTCGCTCCGCAGAACGCGCAGTCCATGGTGGTGTGCGCGGGAAGCACGAGGCGGACGTCCCGCCCGTGCTTGCGGCCCATCTCGATCAGGGCAGTCTTGGTGGCGCCGATGGCCGCGTCGGCGGCTTTGCGGGCCATGGTGGTCTTCGCGAGGAACTTCGGCCGGAAGTCCTCGACGGCGATGGCGTCGTGGTCGCGGACGACGCGCTTGGCCCACTTGCGGGCGGTGTCCTGCCGCTGCCGGGCGACCTTCTTGTGCAGCTTCGCGGCCTGCGCGTGAGCTTGCCGGTAGCCCTTGGATGCGGCGTGCCCGCGCGCGGGCTTACGACGGGCCATCATCCGCTGGTAGCGGGCGAGCTTCTGCCCGGCAGTCTTCCCGTGCTGGGCGTGCGGCAGGTCGTGCGCGTCGGATGTGGTGGTGGCGGTCTCCTTGACGCCCCAGTCCACGCCGAGCACACGGCCGGTCTCGGGGAGCGGCTGGACCTCGGCGGCGGCGACGAACGACGCGTACCAGTGCCCGAGACTGTCTTGGTACACACGCACCGAGGACGGCACGGACGGCAGATCCCGCGACCACACCACTGTCAGCACGATCCCGCCCGCGAGGTGCAGACGGCCATCCTTCAAGCGGAAGCCCCGGACGGTGTAGTTCAGCGTCGGCAGCGCCTCGCGCTTCTTCTTCATCCTGGGCATGCCCGCGCGCTGCCGGATCGGCAGGCGCTTGTCGATGTCCTTCAGTGCCTTGGAACGGGCCGTGCCAAAGTCCCGGATGGTCTGCTGCTGCGGCACCGAGGCGCCTTCGCGGAGCCACGGGAGTTTGGCGCGGGCCTCGGTCAGCATCTTGTCGAGCTGGGCCGGGCCACACGTCAGCTTGTCGTCCGGGTGCGCGCGGTTGTGGGCGTGTATGTGCCGGGACTTGGCAACGCATTCATTCCAGATCCAGCGGCAGCGGTCCCACTCGGCGAGCAGCGCGGTGCGGGCCGTGGACGACACGCGGAGCCGGTAGGTGTACCGGGCGTGCCCCGTACCTTCCACCGCCATCTGTCGTGTCGTCATGACACCACTGTACCACTACACTTGGAGTATGGATCATGAAGAAGTACGCATCACGCTCCGCTTGCCCGCCGACCTTCACGCATGGCTGGTCTCCGAGGCCAAGCGCGCCCGCAGGTCCCTCAACTCCGAGATCCTGCACCGGCTTGAGGTCGGTCGCGGCGACGTCCCGCCAGACGACCAATCGCCCTGACGGCGATTGCTCTTTCCTTGCCCTGCTCCGCAGGAGTCCGATTCCTCCCCGGCCTGAAGGCCGGGGCATCCTCGGAGGTGCCCGGTGATGACTTCTGTGCTGGTCGCCAACCGGGGCGAGATCGCCTGCCGCGTCTTCCGCACCTGCCACGACCTGGGCATCCGTACCGTCGCCGTGCACTCGGACGCCGACGCCGGCGCCCTCCACGCGCGCGTGGCCGACGTGAGCGTACGACTCCCGGGGTCGGCGCCCGCCGAGACCTACCTGCGCGGAAACCTGATCGTGAAGGCCGCCGTCGCCGCCGGGGCGGACGCCGTGCACCCCGGCTACGGCTTCCTCTCCGAGAACGCCGCCTTCGCCCGGGCCGTCCAGGACGCGGGCCTGATCTGGATCGGCCCGCCCCCCGAGGCGATCGAGGCGATGGCGTCCAAGACCCGCGCCAAGCAGCTCATGGGCATCCAGCCCCTCACCGAGGTCACCGAGACCCACCTGCCCGTGCTGGTCAAGGCGGCGGCGGGCGGCGGCGGCCGCGGCATGCGCGTCGTACGGCACTTGGCGGACCTGGACGCCGAACTGGCCGCCGCCCGCGCCGAAGCGGCGAGTGCCTTCGGCGACGGCGAGGTCTTCGTCGAGCCGTACGTGGTCGACGGCCGCCACGTCGAAGTGCAGATCCTCGCCGACACCCACGGCACCGTGTGGGCGCTCGGCACCCGCGACTGCTCCCTCCAGCGCCGCCACCAGAAGGTGATCGAGGAGGCACCGGCGCCCGGACTGTCCGCCGCGCTCCACGAGGAGCTTCGCGCCCTCGCCGTACGGGCCGCCCGCGCGGTGGGGTACGTCGGCGCCGGAACCGTGGAGTTCCTCGTCGCGGGCGAGAGGGCGCACTTCCTGGAGATGAACACCCGCCTCCAGGTCGAACACCCCGTGACGGAGGCGGTGTTCGGGGTCGATCTCGTCGCCGAGCAGCTCCGCGTCGCCGAGGGCCACGCCCTCGCGGACGAACCCCCACGCGCGCGGGGACACGCCGTCGAGGCCCGCCTCTACGCCGAGGACCCGGCCAGGGACTGGGCACCGCAGGCCGGCCGACTTCACCGCCTCACCGTCCCCGGCGCCGTACGCCTGGACACCGGCTACACCGACGGCGACGACATCGGCGTCCACTATGACCCCATGCTCGCCAAGATCGTCGCCCACGCCCCCACCCGCGCCGAGGCGATCCGCAAGCTGGCCGCCGCCCTGGACCGCGCGGTGATCCACGGCCCCGTCACCAACCGCGACCTCCTGGTCCGCTCCCTGCGGCACCCCGAGTTCACCGCCGCCCGCATGGACACCGGCTTCTACGACCGCCACCTGCCGGAGCTGACCGAGCCCACTCCCGACCCGCACGCCCCCCTGGCCGCCGCCCTCGCCGACGCCCACGGCCGCTCCCGCTTCGGCGGCTGGCGCAACGTCCCCTCCCAGCCGCAGACCAAGCGGTACCTGATGGCGGACGAGGAGCACGAGGCCCGCTACCGGCACGGCCGCGGGGGCCTGGAGGCGGACGGGGTGCGGGTGGTGCACGCCGACACGGGCCTGGTCGTACTCGAAGTGGACGGGGTGGAGCGCACGTACGAGGTCTCCCGCTACGGAGACCGGGTCCACGTCAACACCACCGCCCTGACCGCCCTGCCCCGCTTCCCCGACCCCACCACCCAGCACGCCCCCGGCTCCCTCCTGGCCCCCATGCCGGGCACGGTCGTCCGCGTCGCGGAGAACCTGACCGAGGGAACGGCGGTGGAAGCCGGACAGCCCCTCCTCTGGCTGGAGGCCATGAAGATGCAGCACAAGATCACGGCCCCGGTGACGGGAACGCTGACCGGGCTGCACGCCGTACCCGGACAACAGGTAGACCCGGGCGCGCTCCTGGCGGTGGTGAAGGAGACCCCTTAGGGGCGCGGGGAACTGCGCGACAAGCCACCACGAACCCGCACCCGAAGGAGGACCCCCATGGAAACCGAAGACCACAAGGCCCTACGAGAAGCCGTCTCCGCCTTCGGCAAACGCCACGGCCAGGACACCGACAACACCCAACTCTGGCTGGACGCGGCCAAGCTCGGCTACATCGGCGTCAACCTGCCGGAGGCATACGGCGGTGGCGGCGCCGGCATCTCCGAACTCTCCCTCGTCCTCGAAGAACTCGGCGCCGCGGGCAACCCCCTGCTGATGATGATCGTCTCCCCGGCCATCTGCGGCACCGTGATCGCCCGCTTCGGCACAGACGCACAAAAGGAAGCCTGGCTCCCGGGCCTGGCAGACGGCACCCGCCGGATGGCCTTCGGCATCACCGAACCCGACGCCGGCTCCAACAGCCACCGCATCACCACCACGGCACGCAGGGACGGCACCGACTGGCTCCTCACCGGCCGCAAGGTCTTCATCTCCGGCGTGGACATCGCCGACGCGACCCTCGTCGTCGGCCGCACCGAGGACGCCCGCACCGGCCGCCTCAAGCCCTGCCTCTTCATCGTCCCGCGCGACACCCCCGGCTTCACCCGCCGCCCCATCGACATGGAACTGAACGCCGCCGAGAAGCAGTTCGAACTGGTCCTGGACGACGTACGGCTGCCGGCCGACGCCCTGGTCGGCGACGAGGACGCGGGCCTGCTCCAGCTCTTCGCCGGCCTCAACCCCGAACGCGTCATGACGGCCGCCTTCGCCATCGGCATGGGCCGCCACGCCCTCGCCAAGGCCATCGAGTACGCCCGCGACCGCACCGTCTGGAACGCCCCCATCGGCGCCCACCAGGCCATCGCCCACCCGCTGGCCGCGGCCCACATCGACCTCGAACTCGCCCGCCTGATGATGCAGAAGGCCGCCGCCCTCTACGACGCGGGCGACGACATGGGCGCCGGAGAGGCCGCCAACATGGCCAAGTACGCCGCCGCGGAAGCCTGCGTGAAGGCCGTCGACCAGGCCGTGCACACCCTCGGCGGCAACGGCCTCACCCGCGAGTACGGCCTGGCCCGGCTGATAACGGCCGCGCGCGTGGCTCGTATTGCGCCGGTGAGCCGGGAGATGATTCTCAACTACGTCTCCCACCAGACCCTGGGCCTGCCCAAGTCGTACTGAGGACCCTGAGACGGCCCGCGCCGCGAGGAGGAACCCGCCATGTTCCGCAGCGAGTACGCAGACGTCCCGCCCGTCGACCTGCCCATCCACGACGCCGTCCTCGCCGGGGCCGCCGAGTTCGGCGACCTCCCGGCGCTGATCGACGGCACCGACGGCACCACCCTCACCTACGAGCAGGTCGACCGCTTCCACCGGCGCGTCGCCGCCGCCCTCGCCGAGGCCGGGGTCCGCAAGGGCGACGTCCTCGCCCTGCACAGCCCCAACACCATCGCCTTCCCGACCGCCTTCTACGCGGCCACCCGCGCGGGCGCCACCGTCACGACCGTGCACCCGCTCGCCACCGCCGAGGAGTTCGCCAAACAACTGCGGGACTCGGCGGCCCGCTGGATCGTCACCGTGTCACCGCTGCTGGACGTCGCCCGCCGGGCCGCCGAACTCGCGGGCGGTGTACGCGAGATCTTCGTCTGCGACAGCGCGAGCGGCCACCGCTCCTTGATCGACATGCTGGCCTCGGCGGCCCCCGAACCGCAGATCGCCATCGACCCCGCCGAGGACGTCGCCGCCCTGCCGTACTCCTCCGGCACCACCGGCACCCCCAAGGGCGTGATGCTCACCCACCGCCAGATCGCCACCAACCTCGCGCAACTCCACCCGGCGATCCCCGCCGGCCCGGGAGACCGAGTCCTGGCGGTTCTTCCCTTCTTCCACATCTACGGCCTCACCGCCCTGATGAACGCCCCCCTGCGACAGGGCGCCACCGTCGTCGTCCTGCCCCGCTTCGACCTGGAACAGTTCCTCGCGGCCGTCCAGGACCACCGCATCACCGCCCTGTACGTGGCCCCGCCGATCGTCCTGGCCCTCGCCAAGCACCCGGCCGTCGCCCAGTACGACCTGTCGTCCCTGAAGTACATCGTCAGCGCCGCCGCACCCCTGGACGCCCGGCTCGCCCTCGCCTGCTCCCAGCGCCTCGGCCTGCCGCCCGTAGGCCAGGCCTACGGCATGACGGAACTGTCGCCCGGCACGCACGTCGTCCCCCTGGACGCCATGAGCGACGCCCCGCCCGGAACCGTCGGCAAACTCATCGCCGGCACCGAGATGCGCATCGTCTCCCTCGACGACCCCGGCAAGGACCTCCCCGCCGGCGAACCCGGCGAGATCCTCATCCGCGGACCCCAGATCATGAAGGGCTACCTCGGCCGCCCCGACGCCACCACCGCCATGATCGACCCCGACGGCTGGCTGCACACCGGCGACGTGGGGCATGTGGACGGCGACGGCTGGCTGTTCGTCGTCGACCGCGTCAAGGAACTCATCAAGTACAAGGGCTTCCAGGTGGCCCCCGCCGAACTGGAGGCCCTGCTCCTCACCCACCCGGGCATCGCCGACGCCGCCGTCATCGGCCGGTACGACGACGACGGCAACGAGGCCCCGCACGCCTACGTGGTCCGCCAGCCGTCCGCCACCGACCTCACCGAGGCCGAGATCATGATGTACGTCGCCGAACGCGTCGCCCCCTACAAGCGGATACGCCACGTCACCTTCATCGTCGGCGTCCCCCGCGCGGCCTCCGGCAAGATCCTCCGCCGACAGCTCAGGGAGAGCGCATGACGCTGATCACCCGCACCCGCACGCGAGCCGTGGAAACCCTGTCCCTCGACGCACCGCACAACCGCAACGCCCTGTCGGCGGCCCTGGCCGGCGACCTGGCCGACGCGCTCACCGCCGCCGGCAAGGACCCAGGCGTCCGCGCGATCGTCCTCACCCACACCGGCAACACCTTCAGCGCGGGCGCGGACCTCAAGGACCCGCCGCGCCCCGAGGCCCTGGTCGCCCTGCTGCGGCAGATCGTCGAGCTGCCCAAACCGGTCGTCGCCCGGGTCACCGGCCACGTCCGCGCGGGCGGCCTCGGCCTCCTGGCCGCCTGCGACATCGCCGCCGCCTCCACGGACGCCACCTTCGCCTTCACCGAGGTCCGCATCGGAGTCGCCCCAGCCGTCATCTCCCTCCCGCTCCTGCCCCGCGCCGACCCCCGCGCACTGGCCCGCCACTACCTCACCGGCGAACGCTTCGACGCGGCGGAGGCGGTGGCAACGGGCCTGCTCACGACCTGTGACAGCGATGTCGACAAGGCCCTCGACCCCATCCTCGACGGTCTGCGCCGCTCCGCCCCCGACGCCCTGGCCGAGACGAAACGGCTGCTCACGGCTAGGGTGCTGGAAGCCTTCGACCGGGACGCGGACGCCCTGACCGCGCTCTCGGCGCGGCTCTTCTCCTCCCCGCAGGCCCGCGAGGGGATGACGGCCTTCCTCGAACGACGGGATGCGGCATGGGTGGTGTGAGCACGGCCGACCGTGCGGAGAGAGTCCCCAAGCAGGACCGCAGCCGGGCCACCCGGCAGCGGCTCCTCGAAGCCGCCGTGTCCTGCCTCGCCGAACACGGCTGGGCGGGATCCACCGTCTCCGTCGTCGCCGAACGCGCCGGCGTCTCCCGCGGCGCCGCCCAGCACCACTTCCCGACCCGCGAGGACCTCTTCACGGCGGCCGTCGAATACGTCGCCGAGGAACGCTCCACGGCCCTGCGCGCCCTGTTCCCCGAGGGCGCGGCAGGCGACCGGCACGCCGTCGTCGCCGCCCTGGTCGACCTCTACACGGGGCCGTTGTTCCGCGCCGCCCTCCACCTCTGGGTCGCCGCCTCCAACGAGGAGCAGCTGCGGCCCCGCGTCACCGAGCTCGAATCCCGCGTCGGCCGCGAGACCCACCGCATAGCCGTCGACCTCCTCGCCGCCGACGAATCCCTCCCCGGCGTCCGCGAAACCGTCCAGGGCCTCCTCGACATGGCCCGCGGCCTGGGCCTCGCCAACCTCCTCACGGACGACGCGGCCCGCCGCGAGCGGGTGGTGGCCCAGTGGGCCGGGCTGCTGGAGGAGACGCTGGGCTGAGGGGGCAGGTGTCAGCGCGGACGCGGGCTGCGCATACCGCAGTATGCTCGGAGTATGGCGGACACGACACGCATCACGGTGACCCTGCCGACCGATCAGGTCGCCGAACTCAGGAAGCTCACCGACAACGTCTCCGGCTATGTCGCCGAGGCGGTGGCACGCCAGCTGCGGCATCAGCTGCTCGGCGCCGACCTGATGCGCCACCAGGAGGAGCACGGGGCCTTCACCGAGGAGGAACTGGCCGAGGCCCGCTCCAGGATCTTCGGCACGACGGATACCGGCGGATCGGCGGGTGCTGCGTGATGGAGCACGTCGAGACGGCCGTCCTGGACTCTCAGGGGCTCTCCGCCTGGATCGCCCAGGACCGCAAGATCCTGGCGATGTTCCAGGTGCTGCACGCCATGGGCGCCGATTTCGTCATCGGCGCCAACACCATCGTGGAAGTCAGCCATGCGCGGGTGAACATGCCCCGGCTGCGGTGGGCGCTTTCGCGGGTCAAGGTCGAGCCGGTGACCGAGGCCGCCGCGAGAGCATCCGCGGAACTGCTGAAGGCCGCCGGGCTGCACGGCCACAAGTACGCGATCGACGCGACCGTCGCCGAGGTGGCACTGCGGCAGCCGGGCCCGGTGGCCGTGCTGACGTCCGATGTCGACGACATGGCGCGGCTGTGCGGCGACCGAGTCCGGCTCATCGGCATCTGAAACTCACGGACTGAGCCGCTCCACCCGCCAGCTCCCGTCCGGCTGCTCCACGTACCGCAACCGGTCGTGCAGCCGGTTCTCGCGGCCCTGCCAGAACTCCACCGACTGCGGCGCCACCCGGAAGCCGCCCCAGTGCGGGGGCACCGGCACCTGCTCGCCCTCCGGGTAGCGCGCGGCCAGCTCCGCGTACGCGCCGTCGATGTCCGCCCGGGTGGAGACCACCGAGGACTGGGCGCTGGCCCACGCCCCCAGCTGTGAGCCGTGCGGGCGGGTGCGGAAGTAGGCCGCCGTCTCGTCCCGGCCGGTACGCCGGGCGATCCCGCTCACGATGACCTGCCGGGCCATGGGGTGCCACGGGAACAGCAGCGAGACGAAAGGGTTCTCCGCCAGGTCACGGGCCTTGCGGGAGTCGTAGTTCGTGTAGAAGACGAAGCCCTGCTCGTCGAAGTGCTTCAACAGCACCGTGCGGGCACTCGACCGCCCCTCGGCGTCGGCCGTCGAGACGATCATGGCGTTCGGCTCGAACAGCCCGCCGTCCGTCGCCGCCTGCTTGAACCAGCGCGCGAACTGCTCGACGGGGGTGGCGGCGAGCTCGGTCTCGGAGAGCCCCTCGGCCCGGTACTGCTTGCGCATCGAGGCCAGATCGAAGGGAACGTCGTCGCGGTCGGTCACCCGGTCATCTTGCCGTACGGACGGTGTCCTTCGTCACTGCCTGGCACTGAGTGCCGCGAACCCTCCCCAACCGTGGCACTCGGAGTTATCGTTTCCGTGCCGTTCCGGTTGGGTGACCGTCGGCCGGACGGGGCATCACAGGGGCAACCGGCCAGGACCGCGAGTCGCCGCACACGACCGTGGATCCACCGGACGGCCGCCCGCTTCGCAAGCCGACTGACACATGGTTCGCAGTCCCACCCCACATCACACCATCTGTCACTTCCACCACGAGGAGCCGCCTGATGTCCGACTTCGTACCCGGGCTCGAAGGAGTCGTCGCGTTCGAGACGGAGATCGCCGAACCGGACAAGGAGGGCGGCGCACTCCGGTACCGGGGCGTCGACATCGAGGACCTCGTCGGCCACGTCTCGTTCGGCAACGTCTGGGGCCTGCTCGTCGACGGCGCGTTCAACCCCGGTCTGCCGCCCGCCGAGCCCTTCCCCATCCCCGTGCACTCCGGCGACATCCGCGTGGACGTCCAGTCCGCCCTGGCCATGCTCGCGCCCGTCTGGGGCCTCAAACCCCTCCTCGACATCGACGCCGAGGAGGCCCGCGAGGACCTGGCCCGCGCGGCCGTCATGGCTCTGTCCTACGTCGCCCAGTCCGCCCGCGGGCAGGGCCTGCCGATGGTTCCGCAGCGGGAGATCGACAAGGCGCAGTCCGTCGTCGAACGCTTCATGATCCGCTGGCGTGGCGAGCCGGACCCCAAGCACGTGGCGGCGGTGGACGCGTACTGGACGAGCGCCGCGGAGCACGGCATGAACGCGTCCACGTTCACGGCGAGGGTCATCGCCTCGACCGGCGCGGACGTGGCAGCAGCGCTCTCCGGCGCCGTGGGCGCGATGTCCGGCCCGCTGCACGGCGGCGCCCCCTCCCGCGTCCTCGGCATGATCGAGGAGATCGAACGCACGGGCGACGCGGAGGCCTACGTCAAAAACGCCCTCGACAAGGGCGAACGCCTCATGGGCTTCGGCCACCGCGTCTACCGCGCCGAGGACCCGCGGGCCAGGGTCCTGCGCCGCACCGCCCGCGAGCTGGGAGCCCCCCGCTTCGAGGTCGCCGAGGCCCTGGAGAAGGCGGCCCTCGCGGAACTCCACGCCCGCCGCCCCGACCGCGTCCTCGCCACCAACGTCGAGTTCTGGGCGGCCATCGTCCTGGACTTCGCCGAGGTCCCGGCGCACATGTTCACGTCCATGTTCACCTGCGCCCGCACGGCCGGCTGGTCCGCCCACATCCTGGAGCAGAAGCGCACCGGCCGCCTGGTCCGCCCCTCGGCCCGCTACATCGGCCCGGGCACCCGCGACCCGCACGACATCGAGGGCTACGGGGACATCGCCCACTGACCCTCCCCACCCGGACGGCCTCACCCACCCCCGGGTGAGGCCGTCCGCCCGTCTCGCTCCGAGAGCCGGTCCAGCTCCTCCCCGATGGCCTCCCGCAGAGGGCCGTGCCGAGCCCCGAGCGCGTACCGCTCCTCGCCCCACATCCCCCGCGGGTAGAGCCACACGGGCCGCCGCACGAGCTCTGCGGGCTCCCAGTCGTACCGCGGCCACATATGAGCGTGGAGAAACCCGTCGGCGTTCCCGAGAATCCTCCAGCCGCCGCATCACGGCCGGGTTCTCACCCCTCAGGGCGCTCCCGATCCGGTCCTCGCGCCACGCACCCACGGTCATCGCCCCCCGGAAGACGCCGAAAAACGCAGACGACCCGCGAGTCTGGTTCCTCCTGGGGAGGAGCCGGCCGGACGTACCGGCGACTCGCGGGTCGGGTGACTGCCTGAGATTGGGCCGGCTGCACGCTCGCTCACGCGCTGGCTCGGCACCGCACTGAGTGTGGTGACGGGCCGCTAGCCCGCAGCCACCTCACGCGTCCGGTTTCCATACATCTGCCGAACCACCTCCTCTCTCGTGTACCTGGAACCCTAGGAAAGCGTTCGGCTCCGGATCAACCGCTTTTTTGGGGGAACGGGAGTGGGGGCCTGCGTCGCGGGCCGTCTCCGGGCCGTTGACGTGGGGATTGCCGCCGTACAACGATTCCTTCAATGTTGTGGGAACTCGGTGTGCGCTGGGTCACGTTCCAGTTGAATGATTGCAAGGAGCGAACCGACGTGCCGTACGTGCGGACGCAGCCTGCAGGGGGTCCAGGTGAGTGCTTCCCGGCGTAGTGGGACCACCGACGAGCTGGGGCCGGACGAGCCCGAGCGGGAGAGTTCGGATGGTTCGGATCTGCTTGCCGCTTTGCTGGACGGCATGGACGCGGCGCTGTGCGCGTTCGACGCCGATGGAGTCGTGACGCACTGGAACCGTGAGGCCGAGCGGATTCTGGGCTGGGGCGCGGACGAGGCCGTGGGGCGACGCGGGCTGGCCGGGTGGGCCGTGCGCAGTGCGGACGCCGAGGAGGTCGAGGGGCGGCTGCTGTCGGTGATGCACGCGCCGGGGCGGCAGGTGCACGAGTTCGCCCTGCTGACGAAGGACGGCGGGCGGGTGCTCGTCCGTACGCAGTCGGCGGCGGTGCGCGGGCCCGACGGCAAGCCGGCGGGGGTGTACTGCGCGTTCAGCGAGGTGCACGCGCAGATCGATCTGGAGCGCTCGATCGCGCTGAGCGAGGCCCTGTTCGAGGATGCCAGCTGGGGTGTCGTGCTGGTGGACGTCGATCTGCGGCCGGCGGTGGTGAACGCGCACGCGGCCCGCGCGCTGGGCACGGGCCGTACGTCGGTGCTGGGCCGGCCGCTCGGGGAGCTGCTGTCGCACGGTGTGGAGGAGCTGGAGAGCGCGCTCCAGCATGTGCTGGCGGAGGGCGCGCCGCCCGCGCCCGCCGAGGTGTGGGTGAGCGTGCGCGCCAAGGAGGGCGAGCAGCGGCGGTGCTGGCGCAGCGGCTTCCTGCGGCTGGCCTCGCCGCTGGCGGAGGAGCCGGTTCCGCTGGGTGTGGGCTGGTTGTTCCAGGATGTGACGGAGGCCAAGCAGGCCGAGCAGGAGGCGTCCCTGCTGCGCTTCCGTGCGCAGCAGCTGCACCGCGCTTCGCGGGCCGCCGCCGAGTGCGAGGACCCGGCGGAGGCGGCGACGGTCCATCTGGACTTCGCCCTGGCCGGTTTCGCCGACCACGGTTTGATCGACCGGGTCGCCGGCGGTGCGCTCACCGACGCGGAGGCCGAGGGGCCGGTCCGGCTGGTCCGGGTCGCCGCCACTCCGTCCGGAGCGCCGGGCCCGAGCAGGCTGGCCGGTCAGGCGGGGCTGCCCGTTCGCTACGCCGAGGGGCATCCGGCCGTGCAGTGCGTGGAGCGGGTGGGAGCCCTGCGGGCGAGTGCGGGCGCCGCCCCGCCGGAGGCGGCCCGCGAGTGGGCGCTGGCCCGCCAGTGGCCCCCGGACGCGGTGCACGCCCTGTGCGCGGTGCTGCGCAGCCGGGGCCGGACGCTGGGCGTCGTGACGTTCCTGCGGGGCGCCGGCCGCAGTGCCTTCGAGCGGTCCGACGCGATGTACGCGGAGGACGTGGCGGTCCGGATCGCTGCGGCGCTGGATCTGGCGGGGCTGTCGGGCGAGTGAGTGAGGGGCGCCCGGCGCGGATCCGGTGAGTGCGGGGCGGGCGCACCCGCTTGTGCCGGCCTGTTCGGTGCCGGTGCCGAGGTCGCGGACCCGGTCCGCCGGCCCGTCAGTGCCGGTAGAAGATCCGGTCGCGGTACTGCTCCATCACCCGGGCGTTCCAGTCGTGGCCGCCGTCGACGTTCCCGGAGCGCAGCAGGGGCGGCTCGATGCCGCGGTCGGCGAGGGTGGTGGCGGCCGCCGCCATGACGGCCTGGAGGAGGGCCGAGGTGACGACCGTCGAGGCGGGGGCGAAGGGGGCGGGGATGTCGTCGTGGGTCAGTTCCGCGTCGCCGACCGCGATCTTCGAGTCGAGGACGAGGTCGCAGTGGTCCTTGAGGTACGTCCCGGAGGCGTGCCGGGACTTCGTCTGCGAGGCGTAGGCCACCGAGGTCACGCCGATGACCTTGACGCCCAGGGCGCGCGCGTTCATGGCCATCTCGACGGGCAGGGTGTTGCGCCCCGACAGGGAGATGATCAGGAGGGCGTCACCCGCGCGGAGCGGACTGCTGTCGAGGACGGCGCTCGCGAGGCCGTCGACGCGTTCCAGGGCGGAGCCGAGGGGTGCGGGCATGACGTCGACGCCGACGACGCCCGGGACGACGAGCAGGTTCATCAGGGCGAGGCCGCCGGCGCGGTAGACGAGGTCCTGCGCGGCGAGGGAGGAGTGTCCGGCGCCGAAGGCGAAGAGCCGGCCGCCGTCGGCGACGGTGTCGGCGAGGAGCGTCCCGGCGGCGGCGATGCCTTCGGCCTCCTCGTCGCGCAGCCGCCGCAGCAGGCCGATCGCGGCGTCGATGAACTGGCCGGCCGGCGCGCGGTCGCTCATACGGGGTCCCTTCAGGCTGGCCTCGCGGCTCGTGTCGCGCATCACGGTGCGGTCTGGACCAGTGCGGTGTCAATACGGCCGTGGGGGGCGTGGGCCGAGTGCCGGGAAGCGCCCGAAAGGGAAGTCCGTACCCTGGCGGACGGCCGGGTAATCTCCGGCTTTCCCTCCCGCGGCACGGTTGTCGGTGGTATCCGGCAGAATTGGGTGCAGGGCCAGCGCACACGCCGGTGAGCCGTCCAGCCTCCGGCAGATCTCATTCGAGGGGCACGTATGTCCGGACTGATCGACACCACGGAGATGTATCTCCGCACCATCCTCGAGCTGGAGGAAGAGGGTGTGGTCCCCATGCGCGCCCGTATCGCCGAGCGGCTGGACCAGAGCGGGCCGACCGTCAGCCAGACCGTGGCGCGCATGGAGCGCGACGGCCTGGTGTCCGTCGCCAGCGACCGGCACCTGGAGCTGACCGACGAGGGCCGCCGGCTGGCCACGCGTGTGATGCGCAAGCACCGCCTCGCGGAGTGTCTGCTCGTCGACGTGATCGGTCTGGAGTGGGAGCAGGTCCACGCCGAGGCGTGCCGCTGGGAGCACGTGATGAGCGAGGCCGTGGAGCGCCGTGTCCTGGAGCTGCTGCGGCACCCGACGGAGTCGCCGTACGGCAATCCGATCCCGGGTCTGGAGGAGCTCGGCGAGAAGGACGGCGCCGACCCCTTCCTGGACGAGGGCATGGTGTCGCTGGCCAGTCTCGCCCCGGGCGCCGAGGGCAAGACGGTCGTGGTGCGCCGGATCGGTGAGCCGATCCAGACGGACGCGCAGCTGATGTACACGCTGCGGCGGGCGGGCGTGCAGCCCGGCTCGGTGGTGAGCGTGACGGAGTCGGCGGGCGGGGTGCTGGTGGGCAGCGGCGGCGAGGCGGCCGAGCTGGAGTCGGACGTCGCGTCCCACGTGTTCGTCGCCAAGCCCTGATCCGGCCCGGGCCTGATCCGGTCCGGTCCGAGCCGACCCGGCCTGATCCGGCCCGGGTCGGCGAGTCCTGATCCGGGCGGTCGGCTGGTGCCAACTCCCGTTGCGCGGGGGGCTCTTGTGGCGTTGGCGTGATCCGGACCGAATCCGGGATCCAGTCCGTCGAATGGCAGCGCTCGTACGCTTCCCGTGCGACGCTGTCGCGTGAGGCATATGACCTGAGGGGCTCTGGGCCGGGCTCGACAGCGATGTCGCCCGGCCGGGGAGGGGGCGGGAGGATGTGCCGTGGAGACGTGGAGGGCCCCGGCGCCGTGTGGCGCCGGGGCCTGTCCTCCCCTGTGCTGACCCGGAGCCCCGAGCTCTCAGGGTCATTCCCCTCGGACCGGTTTCCCCGAGCGGTCCGCCTCCCGCTGAAGATCTCCCCGCGGCAGCGGCGATCAATCCCCGGGGGTAGTCACTCGAACGAGGGGTGTTGCCCGCGAGACCCCCGTTCTCGAATGCGCTTTCGATAGTCTGCGGGCGGCGCACGGCACACTGGCATCGACAGGTACGGCAACCAGCACGGCAGAAGGCACAGCAGGCAGAACACGGTTCACAGGACCGTCGGCTCAGGGAGCCGCGGTCCGCGCGAAGCTTGGGGGGTGCCAGGACATGGCGCGACGCATCGACGTGACCGGGACGGGCGGCGTACGCCTGGCGGCCTGGGAGTTCGGGGACCCGCCCAAGACCGATCCGGCGCGGGACGGGCAGGGGGCGCTCGCCGGGCAGGGGGCGCACGACGGGCACACCGCGCCCGAGGGCTCCCCGGGTGTGCTGTTACTGCACGGCCTCATGGGCCGTGCCTCACACTGGGCCTACACCGCCCGCTGGCTCTCCGCGCGCTACCGCGCGGTCGCCCTCGACCAGCGCGGCCACGGCCGCAGCGACAAACCCCCGCAGGGCTCCTTCACGCGTGACGCCTACGTCGACGACGCCGAGGCCGCTCTGGAGCAGCTCGGTCTCGCCCCAGTCGTCCTCATCGGCCACGCCATGGGTGCGCTGACCGCCTGGCAGCTCGCCGCCAGGCGTCCCGACCTGGTCCGCGGGCTGATCATCTGCGACATGCGGGCCTCCGCGCTCGGCGCCGCCTCGCAGCGCGAGTGGGGCCAGTGGTTCAAGGCCTGGCCGTTGCCCTTCGCCACCCTCGCCGACGTCCGCAAGTGGTTCGGCGAGGACGACCCCTGGGTGGAGCGGCCCAACCCGGCCCGCGGCGAGTTCTACGCCGAGGTCATGGCCGAGTCCCCGGACGGCTGGCGCCCGGTCTTCGAGCCGGAGCAGATGCTCCGCTCCCGCGAGACATGGGTGTACGACGCGCACTGGGAGGAGCTGACCCAGGTCCGCTGCCCCGCCCTGGTCGTGCGCGGCCTGGACGGCGAGCTGGGCCGCGCCGAGGCCCAGGAGATGGTCCGGGTCCTGCCGCGCGGCCAGTACGCGGAGGTCGCCGACGCCGGCCACCTGGTGCACTACGACCAGCCGGAGGCCTGGCGCGCCGCGATCGAGCCGTTCCTGGACTCGCTGGGCGACAACTGACGGGCAGTCCCCGGCCGGGCGCGTCCCTTGTCGACGTCAGTGCTCGGCCGGTCGCGTCCCCTTGCGGGTGGGAGTGCTCGGCTGGGCGCGTCCCTTGCGGGCGGCAGTCCTCGGCTGGGCACGTCCCGTGCAGGCGGGAGTGCTCGGCCGGATGCGTCCCTTGCGGGCGGGAGTGCTCGGCTGGGCGCGTCTCCTTGTCGGCGGGAGTGCTCGGCTGGGCGCCCCCCCTGCAGGCGGCAGTGCTCGGCCGGGCGCGTCTCCGTGGCGACGGCAGTGCTCGGCCGGGCGCGTCTCCGTGTCGACGGCAGTGCTCGGCCGGGCGCATCCCCCCTGGCCTGCGGCAGTCCTCCGCCGGGTGTGTCACCCATCGCCGGCGGCAGGCCTCCGGAGCCCCGCCCCTGGTCGGCGGCCGGTGAGGAGGCGGCGGTCCGTCACCCCTTGCTGACCGCCGCCAGGATCTCCGGCAGCCGCCGGGCCGTCCGTGGTGCGGCCAGTTTCAGCCCCGCCGCCGCGAGCCCCGCCCCGTACGCCGTGCCCACCGGCAGCAGCAGCCACGTCCAGTCGTCGCCGTCGGCGCTCACGTTCAGCCAGATCGTGAGTGCGATGACGGGCGCGCACAGCAGGGCGGCCGCCATCATCCCGCCGAAGATGGAGATCCAGGCGAGCCCGGTCTGCCCGGGGGCGACGTTCTTGTAGCCCTCCTGCGGGATGGAGTAGGGGAAACGGGCGGACGTCCACGCCCCGGTCGCGAGCATCGCGCCGAGCAGCGCGAAGGACAGCCCCAGCGCCTCGGACAGCCGCCGCCAGTCGCCGAGCATGGCCGTCGTCAGGACGGTCACGAGCGTGGCGTACGGCAGGGTGATCAGCAGCAGGGCGTACGCCCGGGCGCGCAGTTCGACGTAGGCGTCACGCGTCGAGGAGATCGTCATCGCGACCATCCAGAACGCCGAGGTGTCCTGTCCGAACTGGTTGTACATCTGGATGCCGAGCATCCCGGCGGCGAAGCACGCGAAGTACACCGACCCGGTGCCCTGCCAGGCGTTGAACACCGGCACGATCAGCCCGATGGCCAGCGACGTCACCCAGGCGGCCTTGGTCTTCGGGTCGCGCCAGACGTACCGCAGGCTGCGCTCCATGACCGTGCCCGTACGGCCCGCCGGCAGCAGCCGCCCCAGCCCGGTCGAGGACCGCTCCTTGGCGGCCGACTCGGCGCCCGGCAGGGTGGATCCGTCGGGTGAGGTCATCAGCCGGGTCAGATGCCGCGACCAGAGGGCCAGCAGCGCCACCAGCGCTGCCGCGGTGAGCGCCAGTTGGGCGGCAGCGCGACCGTACGAGCCCTCGCTGACCGCGTGCACGGCCCCGATCGCCGACGCCGGCGGCACCCACTGGAGCACCCCGGCCGCCGGGTCGAGTTCGCCCAGCCCGGACGCCCCGAGCCGCTGCGCACCGAAGTTGACGACCTGCGCGCCGATCGCGATGACGAGCCCGCTGAGCACCGCGAGGTCCCGCCCCTTGCGGCTGGTCAACAGCCGTACGTTGGCCGCGGCGACGGCCCGCGCGAGGGCCACGCACACCAGCAGCGCCGGCACGACGGCGACCACACCCACCACGAACGCGGCCCCGCCCCGTGCCACCGCGATCACGGAACCGACCAGCAGGCACAGCGTGAACAGCGGCCCGATGCCCACCAGCGAGGCCGTGAGCAGCGCCCGCACCAGCGGCCGGGGCCGCAGCGGCAGCATCACCAGCCGGGTCGGGTCGAGGGTCTCGTCCCCGCTGGGGAAGAACAGCGGCATCACCGCCCACCCGAGCCCCAGCACCGCCACGGCCAGCACGACCACCGACTCGGCGTGCGCGTGGCCGCGCAGCGCGATCAGGCCGATGAGCTGGAGCGCGGCGAACAGCAGGGCGACGACGGCCGAGGTGATGTAGGCGGCCTTCCGCCCGCCGGACTGCCGCAGCCCGTTGCGCAGCAGCGACAGCTTCAGCCGTACGAAGACGGGGGTGATCGCGGCGGCGCTCACCGGGCACCGCCGCCCAGCCAGTCGAGATCCGACCCGGCGTCCCGGCTCTGCGCGCCGACGAGTTCGAGGAACGCCCGCTGCAACGAGGGCGCGTCCCCGCGTACCTCGGCGAGCGTGCCGGTGGCGCGGATCCGCCCGGCGGCCATGACGGCGACCCAGTCGCACAGCGACTCGACGAGCTCCATGACGTGGGAAGAGAACACGACCGTGGCGCCCGAGGCCGTGTACCGTTCCAGGACGCCTCGGATGGTCTGCGCGGAGACGGGGTCGACCCCCTCGAACGGCTCGTCCAGGAACAGCACTTCGGGATTGTGGAGGAGAGCGCTGGCCAGCCCGATCTTCTTGCGCATGCCGGTCGAGTAGTCGACGACCAGCTTGTGCTGGGCCCCGGCCAGATCGAGGACGTCGAGGAGCTGCGTGGCCCGCTTGTCGACCTCGGCACCGGGCAGCCCGCGCAACCGCCCGCTGTACGCCAGTAGTTCCCGCCCGGAGAGCCGCTCGAAGAGCCGCAGTCCCTCCGGCAGCACCCCGATCCGCGCCTTCACCTCGACGGGGTCCTGCCACACGTCGTGCCCGACCACCTCGACGGTCCCGTGATCGGGCCTGAGCAGCCCGGTCACCATCGACAAGGTGGTGGTCTTCCCGGCCCCGTTCGGTCCGACGAGCCCGATGAACTTGCCCGCGGGCAAGTCGAGATCGACCCCGGCGACAGCGACCTGCTGCCCGAACCGCTTCCAGAGCCCCCGCACCCGCACAGCGCTGGATCCCACCGCGCCTCCCTCCGTCACCTTGCACCCTACGGTGGCTTCTCAGGGGCGCGGGGAACTGCGCGAACAACCACAACCGGCCCGCAGCCGCCGATCAAGGCAACCAGGCAGACGATCAGGCGCTACCGATCCCGCCCGCACGCATAGGCCAACGGCGAGATCAACTCCTCCGCATCCGGCAGCCACCGATTCGCCGGAGTCGGCCGGCAGGCCCACTGCACGGCCCCCCGGGACCCGAACCGCGTGGGCGGCGCCGCCACGTACGCCCCCTCGCCCAGCACGGTCAGATCCAGCGACGAAACCGACCACCCCAGCTTCCGCACCAGGTCGGGCACCTTCACCCCGGCCCCCGGCAGCACGAAGAACTCCATCCGCCGGTCCGGCGTGAGCGTCACCGGCCCGAGCGTCAGCTCCATCCGCTCCATGCGCGCGAGCGCCAGGAACCCGGCCGTCTCCGGCACGGAGATCGCGTCGAACGTCCGCCCCGTCGGCAGCAGGATCGACGCGGTCGGCTGCTTCTGCCACATCCGTCGCGCGACCGTCGCACTGCCCGTCGCCTGCGTCGCCCAGTCCGGGCGCGCCGGGTGCGACCCGGGCGCCGGACACGCCGCGTCACCGCAGGAACAGCGCTGGCTGCCGTCGACGGCTTCCAGCCAGGTGCCGGGGAACACGTCCCAGTGGCGCTCCTCGGCGTAGCGAACAGCGGTCTCCAGCAGCGATTCCCCGCGCTGCTTCGGGATCTGAGCGGCTTCGGTGCCGGCGATCGTCTCTTCCACGATGAACACAACTCTGGTCGTCACCAGGGGTTACGCCCACCCGTGTGCGCGGGGGAGAGCATCGCCCCTGTTCGCGGGGCGCATGGGTGCATGTGCGGGGGCGCGCAGGAGGATCCGTCGCGGAGCTGGGTAGCCACGAGGGGGGCCGGCAACAGCCGTTACCCCGGCATTCCTCACATGCCTCGCATTTTCGCCTGGTCGGCGGGGCATTGATCTTCACGGCCGGATCTTTTCGCCGGGACGTGAGGGGTTCGGCCGCGGAAGACACGTCAACTCGGTGCGTGGGCAGGCACCGCAGCCTCAGGGGGTACGCCATGGCCGCAAGGCCGCTCGTCGCCCGGCAGCCGAACGAACGGTTGCAGGCGCTCATCCAGGAAGCCGGATGCTCCAACGCCGGCCTGGCCCGCCGGGTCAACATGTGCGGTGCCGAGCACGGCCTCGACCTGCGCTACGACAAGACGTCGGTGGCGCGCTGGCTGCGCGGTCAGCAGCCGCGGGGCCGGGCCCCGGCGATCATCGCCGAGGCGCTGGGCCGCAAACTCGGCCGTACGGTCACCATCGACGAGATCGGCATGGCCAACGGCAAGAACCTCGCCTCGGGCGTGGGCCTCCAGTTCTCGCCGACGGTGCTGGGGGCCATCGAGCAGGTCTGCGAGCTGTGGCGCAGTGACGTGGGGCGGCGGGACTTCCTGTCCGGCTCCTCCGTCGCCGCGTCCGCGCTCGTCGAGCCCAGCAGGGACTGGCTGATCTCGGCGCCCGACGCGCAGGTCTCGCGCTCGGCCGGGCCCCGGGTGGGGCAGTCCGACGTGCAGGCGGTCCAGGCCATGACGCAGGCGCTGGTGGATCTCGACCACCAGTACGGCAGCGGGCATGTGCGGCCGGTCGTCGTGCACTACCTCAACAGCGTGGTCTCGGGGCTGCTCGCGGGGTCGTACCGGGAGGCGGTGGGGCGGGACCTGTTCGCCGCGGTGGCGCGGCTGACGGAGCTCGCCGGGTACATGGCCGTCGACACCGGCCAGCCCGGCCTGGCCCAGCGCTACTACATCCAGGCACTGCGGTTGGCGCAGGCCGCCGGGGACCGCGGCTACGGCGGGTACGTCCTCGCGGCCTCCATGAGCCATCTCGCCGCGCAGCTCGGAAACCCGCGGGAGATCGCGCAGTTGGCGCGGGCGGCGCAGGAGGGGGCGCGGGGGCGCGTGTCGCCGCGGGCGGAGTCGATGTTCCTGGCGGCGGAGGCGCGCGGGCACGCCCTCATGGGCGACGTGCGCGCCGCCCAGTCCTCGGCGGGGCGCGCGGTCAGCGCCCTGGAGGCGGCCGACCCGGCGGCCGGGGACGACCCGGTGTGGATCGCGCACTTCGACGAGGCCTACCTCGCTGACGAGTTGGCCCACTGCCACCGGGACCTGGGGCAGGCGGAGGCGGCGGCCCGGTGCGCGCAGGAGTCGCTGGCGGGGCATCCCGAGACACGGGCGCGCCGCCGGGCGATCGGCTATGTGCTGTTGGCCACGGCGCAGGTGCAGCAGCGGGAGATCGAAGAGGCGTGCAGCACCGGCATGAAGGCCGTGGAACTGCTGGAGGGGCTGCGCTCCAACCGGGGCGCCGAGTACCTGGAGGACTTCCAGCAGCGGCTGGAGCCGTACCGGGACGAGGCGGTGGTAAGGGAGTTCGGGGCACGGCTCGACCTTCAGGCGGCTGCGTGAACACACGGTCTGCGGATGCGTGAACGTGCGGGAAACGGCCACGGGGTGTGCAGGAGGTGACATGAGCAACGCCCTGTGATCCGCCGGTGTTACCGCGCTCACAGGGCAGGAGGTCGGGCCCTGTGCTGCGTGGCACGGGGCTCTGGGGACCCGGTAGCGTGACCCGACGATTCACAAGGTCCCCCATAAGTAGGAGTCCCGGTGACGCAGAGTGGACAGGGCGAGGAGCCCTCGGCGCGCCCCGCGCGCGAAGGCATCGTGCTGCCCTCCGACGGTGGCGAACCCCTGCTGCCGGGCATGACGGGCGGACCGGGCGACGCCCAGGGCCGCCGGTCCGGCCCGCCCCCTGCGGGCGAGCCGCAGGCCTCGGCCCCCGCGGAGGGCCAGACCTGGGGCCTGCCGTGGGGCCCCGGCGAGCAGCAGACCCCGCCCCCGCCGCCGGGCCGGACCTGGCAGTCCCAGCCCCAGCAGTCCCAGCCCCAGCAGTCCCAGCCCCAGCAGTGGAGCGCGCCGGAGCCGCCCGCGTGGGACGCGCACGCTCCGGGCGCACTCCCGCAGGAGGGCGGCCGGCAGCCTGACCCCTACACCGGCGTACCGGCCGAGCCCGGCCCGTACGGCACGGCCCAGCCGCCCGCGAGCCACACCGGCTACGACCCGTACGGCGCCACCGGCGCGGGAGCCCCGCTGCCTCCGGAGGGCTCCGGCGCCGTGCCGCAGGGCACCGCCGCCTATGGCGCCTCGGCCGGCGGCACAGCCCAGCCGCAGCCGGGGGCCGGCGGGCAGGGGGCTCACGGAGGCTCCGGGTACGGGTATCCGCAGGGTGGAGCCCAGCCGCAGCCGGGGGCCGGTGCGTACGGTGCCGGTCTGCCGCCTGCCGTGGGCGGCCATGGCGCCTCCGCCGGTGGTGCGGCCCAGCCGCAGCCGGGGGCCGGCGGGCAGGGGGCCCAGGGTGGCTCCGGGTACGGGTATCCGCAGGGTGGAGCTCAGCCGCAGCCGGGCGCCGGTGCGTACGGTGCCGGACTGCCGGCTGCCGCCGACGCCTACGGCGCCCCGGGCGGAGGAGCTCAGCCGCAGCCGGGCGCCGATGTGTACGGCGGCGGTCTGCCGCCGGTCTCCGGTGCGTACGGGGCCACCGGCGGGGGCGCCCCGCTGCCCGCGCCCGCCGACGAGGGGGCCACCCAGTACATACCGCCCGTCCCCGGGGACGCGGCCGCCGCGGCCACGCAGTACCTGCCGCCCGTCGCGCCGTCCGCCGACGAGGGGGCGACGCAGTACATACCCCCGGTGGGCCCGGGGGCGCTGCCGCCCGAGATGCCTTCCGGGGAGGACCCCGAGGCGACGCGGTTCCTCGGCACCGGGCCCCGGCCCGGGGCGGGAGCCGGGCCGCTGCCGGCCGCCTCGCATCCGGGCGCCTCGCATCCGGACGCCGATGCGACGCAGGTCATCCCGCCGGTGCCCGGCGGGGACAAACAGCCGCCCGCCGAGTTCGACAACCTCTTCCGCAGCCAGGGCGGCGCCGAGAGCCCCGCCGGGGCCACGCAGCAGATGCCCCGCGTCGAGCAGCCCCGCCCGCAGCCCTCGTACGCCGCTCCCCACACGCCCCAGGACCCGCCCGCCGGAGGCCGGTCGCGCGGTGGCCGTACCGGCTCGCGCGTCCCCGTCATCGCCGCCGTCGGCATCGGCATCGCCGTCCTCGGCGTCGGCGCGGGCGCGCTGCTCGCCGGTGGCGGAGGCGGCGGTGACGACGACGGCGGTGACAACAAGACGGTGGCCGCCTCCGCACCCGCGTCGGACGGCTCCGCCTCCCCGTCCGCCGACCCGGCCCGGGCCCAGGCGGTCGAACTGGACAAGCTCCTCGCCGACAGCGGCAACAGCCGCTCCACGGTGATCAGAGCCGTCGCCGACGTCAAGGGCTGCGACAACCTCGCCCAGGCCGCCAAGGACCTGCGTGACGCGGCCAAGCAGCGCACCGGGCTGGTCACCCGGCTCTCCGGCATCGAGGTCGACCGGCTGCCCGGTCACGCCGCGCTGACCACCGCCCTCACCAAGGCCTGGCAGGCCTCCGCCTCGGCCGACAACCACTACGCGGCCTGGGCCGACCAGACGGCCGGCAAGAAGGGCTGCAAGAAGGGGCAGGCCCGGCCCACCGGCCAGACCCAGGCCGGCAACCGGGCCAGCGGCGTCGCCAGCACGGAGAAGGCCAAGGCGGCCGGCCTGTGGAACGGCATCGCGAAGAAGTACGGCCTGACCGAGCGGCAGCCGACGCAGCTGTGACGGGGGCGGTCCGAGCGGGACGTGAACGGCCGGGCGGCGGCGCTCAGTAGTTCACGTCGGCGTTCTCCAGCGTCCCGGTCGTGTCGACGAAGCCCTTGCGCGCCGAGACCAGCCGCCCCTCCCGCACCACCTGGAGGGTCACGTTCGCATTGACCAGGCGCGGGAAGCCCACGGCGGCGAGCTTGTCCTGGAACCGCCATCGCAGCGTCGGCGTGAGGCCGCCCGTGGTGACCTTCAGGCCGTCGTCCAGGGCCCCTGCCACCGTGTCGGCGGACACCTCGCCGTCGCCGAGCGACTCGACGACCTGCCGGAACACCGTGTAGGCGATCCACGTGGTCTGCACTCCGGCGTCCGCGGGGTCGATGCGGTTGTCGCCGAAGGCCTGCTCGCGGATCACCCGCTTCATCCCGTCCCAGCGCGGATCGTTCGCCACCGGGTACCAGCCGGTGATGTACGAGCCCTCGTAGGGGCCCGACGCCCCGCCGGTGGCGTCGATCACCGTCTGGTCGACGCTGCCCAGCACGGTGGCCGTCCGCACCTCGGGGTAGTCCTCGCGGGCGCGCCGGAAGGAGTCCATGAAGGTGCCGTTGCGGTCCCCCAGGGCGGGCACCACACACCCCTGGTCCGTCGCGTCGGTGCCCGTCGTGCGCAGGGCTCGCGCGGCCTGGCCGTCGTACTCGGTGGCGTCCTCCGCCGCCCGCTGGTCGTTCGAGGCCCGGTGCCCGCCTGCCTTGAGACCGGAGTCGAGCAGCGGGGGCAGCTGGTCGCCCGCGATGGTGTCGGGCCGGATCAGCGCGACGGGCCCGCACTCGGCGAGGGCGCTGCCGAGCCCGGCCAGCAGCGCGGGCTGGCCGCCGTTGACGGGGTAGGACAGGGGGCTGGTGAACTCGGCGTTGGTGGCGCCGTAGCCGCCGATGTAGGGGATGCCGGCGCCCTCCAGCGACGGGAAGAAGGAGTCCGCGTACTGGCTGTAGGATCCGACGACTGCGACCACGTTCTCCTTGGCGGCCCGCCGGGCGCACTTGGCGGCGGCCACGCTGTCGTTGTGGTCGTTGCAGGTCAGCACGTTGAGCTTGCGGCCGTTGATCCCGCCCTTGGCGTTGATCCAGCGGGCGTAGGCGTGGGCGAAGGCGGGCATGCCGGGCTTGTTGGTGGCCTTGGTGCTCTGCGGGGCCCAGGTCATGACGGTGATGGTGTCGTCCCCGGCATCCCCCGTGGTGCCGGGGACGACACCGCATCCGGCGAGGAGCGACGCGCACGCGACCGCCGTGCCCGCGGCGATGGCGCCTTTTCTGGCGTGACGGGTGAGGAGGCCGGGGAGGAATGTGCTGCGGGTGCGTCGCCTGCCGGTCATGGTCCTGCACGATTCCGCCACACGGCTAACCCGTGAGTGATCTCGGGTCAACAATTGGTGACGCACAGGTGAATTGCGGGGGCCGGTGTGACCGATGTGGAGGGGAACGTACGATCGATGACCGTGCAAGCTTCGGAGAACTCTTCCCGTCGTGGCCGTCGCTCATCCACCATGGGCGGCATGCCTGTCAACGACATGCCGTGGTGGCGCTGGCGCAGCAACGTGCGCTCGGCCCTGCACATGCTCTCCGATCCCGGGTTCCAGCGGGACGTCTGGCTGGCCGGTGTGGACGGCTACGGCGACGTGACCGACGCGGTGTACCGGCTGGTCGAGGACACCTGGCTGGACCACTGGTCCGCCGAGAAGTACGTCGGCACGATCTTCCGTGACGCTCAGGAGGCGGCCCTCGTCGACACCGCGGTGCTGCGCGTGCTGCGGATCATGCACCAGGTCGGGCCGGACGCCCCGGTCGCCGCGTACCTGGAGCACGAGGCGTGGCCGGAGGCGGTCCGGGCCGCCCGGGAGGCCCATGTGCGGCTCGCGGCCGGTGACGGTGAGGAGCCGGACACGGCGCCGCGCAGCCTGGACGTGCTCCAGATCATGACGAGGTCGGCCTAAGGCCTGTCCTCGCCGGTCCGCACAGCGGGACGATTGCCGGTGGTGTCGCCCCCTGTGGGACCCTGTCCTGCATGAACGAGCAGTCCACCAGCGCCGCGGTCCCGGCCGACCAGTACGTCCTCACCCTCTCCTGCCCGGACAGGAAGGGCATCGTGCACGCCGTGTCGAGCTATCTGTTCATGACCGGCTGCAACATCGAGGACAGCCAGCAGTTCGGCGACCACGACACGGGGCTGTTCTTCATGCGCGTCCACTTCTCGGCGGACGCGCCGGTGACCGTGGACAAGCTGCGGGCCAGCTTCGCGGCCATCGGCGACTCGTTCCAGATGGACTGGCAGATCCACCGGGGCGACCAGAAGATGCGCATCCTGCTGATGGTCAGCAAGTTCGGGCACTGCCTGAACGACCTGCTGTTCCGTGCCCGCACCGGCGCGCTGCCGGTGGAGATCGCCGGAGTGGTGTCGAACCACACGGACTTCGCCGAGCTGGTGGCGTCTTACAACATCCCCTTCCACCACATTCCGGTGACGAAGGACACGAAGGCCGAGGCCGAGGCGCAGCTGCTGGGGATCGTGCGGGACGAGGGCGTGGAGCTGGTGGTGCTCGCCCGGTACATGCAGGTGCTGTCGGACGACCTGTGCAAGGCGCTCTCCGGGCGGATCATCAACATCCACCACTCGTTCCTGCCGAGCTTCAAGGGCGCGAAGCCGTATCACCAGGCGCATGCCCGGGGTGTGAAGCTGATCGGTGCGACCGCTCATTACGTGACGGCCGATCTCGACGAGGGGCCGATCATCGAGCAGGAGGTCGAGCGGGTCGGGCACGACGTGACGCCCGAGGGGTTGGTCGCGATCGGGCGGGACGTGGAGTGCCAGGCGCTGGCGCGGGCCGTGAAGTGGCATGCGGAGCGGCGGATTCTGCTCAATGGGCGGCGGACGGTGATTTTCGCCTAGTAGCCCGAGTTGTCCCCTTTTATGGCGGGTGCGGGTTGTGTGTGGTTGTTCGCGCCCACGCGGCGGAGCCGCATGTCAGACAGAGCCCCGCGCCCCCAAAAAACCTCACATCCGGCTCAGTGAAGCAGCCGCGAAGAGGACATCTCTGATCGCCTCCCTGTCTCCCACCTGGCCTGCCGCCGCCTCCTGCGGGGGCACATGGCCGGCGGCCAGGCGGCAGAACTCGACGCCGTCCAGGGCCACGTGGGCCACCTCGTGCTCGGCGGAGCCCTTCGCCGCGGGGGAGTCGAGGGGGATCAGCCACTCGCCGCCGCCCGAGCCCTCGATCTCCAGGCGGAGGCTGCGGCCCGGTTCGCCCGCCGCGACCAGATGGCGATGGCGGGCGGGGGAGGCCAGGCTGGCCCGGCGGCGGTGGGCCAGCGCCGTCGGCAGCATCCGGGCCGCCAGGTCGATCATGCGGTGCAGATGGCGGGGCGAGGGCGGGTCGTAGGGGTAGTCGACCGCGTCGGCGATGTCCTCCGCGTGCACCCAGCACTCGAAGGCGCGGTCGAGCATCGCGTCGTGCAGGGGCAGTTCGAAGTCGCCGTACGACACCGGCGTCTTCTCCGCGCCGCCGCCCGTGAAGGACACCGTGCGCACGAGACCGTGGCTCTGCTCCCGCCAGGGCGCGCGGACGAACCGGGTGGGCGGGAAGTGCGAGGCGCGCCAGAACGCCTCGGTGCGGGCCGCCGGGGTCGGCTTCCGGGACGGGACGTCGCCCAGCGGATCGTCCAGGCCGAGCGCGACCGCCACCAGGCCGTCGACACTGAGCAGGTGCGCGATGACGCCGGCGACGGTGGTGCGGCGGCTCGTCGCCGCGTCGGAGCGGAACCAGCGCAGCCGTACCGGCGCGTGCCACTCGGCCTCGCCGAAGTCCTGGAGCAGGGCGTCCAGACGCGCGGTCTCGGCGTCGTACGCGGCGGCCCAGTCCGGTACCGGGATGTGCGGCCGGCGCCGTTCCAGGCAGGTGTCCAGGACACGGGTGCGCAGCCCCGGGTCCAGGTCGAGGCTCTCGGGGCGTTGCAGCAGGCCGACCGCCTCGCGCAGTCGCCGGGCCTCGTCGGCGCAGGAGCCGCAGTCGCCGAGGTGCTCCTCGACGGCCGTGGCCTCCTCGGCCGAGCAGGCGGCCAGCGCCCAGGCGCCGAGCAGGGCCTTCAGCACGGGGTGTTCGAGGACGGGCGGGGCGGGCGGCGGTGCCGTGACGCCGAGGTCCGCCGGCGGGGGCAGCGGCAGCCCGCCGTCCTCGACGGAGGCGCGGGGCAGGGGTATCCGCGGCGGGCCCCCGGGCGCCGGGGTGTCGTCCTTCCCCTCCGGGCCGTTCTCCGCCTCGTGGCCGTTCTCCCCGTCGTCGCCGTCGTGCGCCTCGAACCGTTCCGGCCCGTTCACACCGCACCCCCGTACCCGGGCGGTGCGCCCGGTGCCTCGGTGTCGTGGGCGGTGGAGAGCAGTTGCAGGCCCAGGCGCAGCCGGCGGCGGGCCTCGTCCTCGGTGATGCCGAGGTCGGCGGCGGTCTGGCGGTAGTCGCGGCGCTGGAAGTAGGCCCGTTCCAGGGCCGAGCGCAGCGGGACCGGCATGGACTGCACGATGTAGTCGGCGCGGGCGGCGACCGAGGCGCGGCGCACCCTGTGCTCCAGTTCCTCCGTGGTGCCGGCGCCGTCGCGGGCGAGGGCGGCGGTCTCGGTGGCGCGCAGCCGCTGCACCGCCAGCCGGTGGGTCAGTGTGGCGACCCAGGTGCGCAGCGGACCCTGCTTGGGGTCGTAGGAGTCGGGATGCTCCCAGACGTGGACGAAGACCTCGCGCGTGATGCCGTCGGCGGCGCGTTCGTCGCCGAGCACGCGGTGGGCGAGGCCGTGCACGAGGGAGGCGAACCGGTCGTAGAGCTCACCGAGGGCGGCGGCTTCCCCGCGGGCGAGCCGCTGCTGCATCTTGCGGTCCCAGCGAGGCGGTACGTCCTTTTTCGCCATGCGGCCCCCTCACCCCCTGCTCGTGTCCCGCGCCCGTGCTCTGTCCAGCCTGTCCCCGGTGTCTCCTCGAATGTAGTCGGCACGTCCGGTAGCGCACGCCCCTTTGTGGCAATGTGCGCCCCCTGACCGGCCGCAGGTGGTAGAGGGCCGAGGGGGCTCGCGCAGGATGCCTTTGGGCTCGCGCCTACCCCACCACCCTCCGATCAGACCTGACTGAAGAGGATCGAACAGGATCGAAGCCGACTAAAACAAGCCTCTTCCGCGGGGGATCCGTTTTTCGGGTTGTGTTTCAGGGAACTGCCGCTGGGCAGCCGCGCTGCAAGGAAGCGTAGGGTCTGCTTCCGGTTTGGCGAGCGAGGGGCGTGGTGGTGACCTTCAAAGTGACCGGCGGCGAGCAGGGCGAATGGGCCGTGCTCCAGGTGTCGGGCGAGCTGGATCTGGTGACGTCACCGGTGCTGCGTCAGCGCGTGCACGACGTGGTGGCCGAGGGGCACCACTGTCTCGTCCTGGATCTGTCCGAGGTGTTCTTCTGCGACTCCAGCGGCGTCGGCGTGCTCATCGCCGCCCGCCGGCTGATCCGCTCCTGCCAGGGCCGGCTGCGCCTCGTGCTGCCCGCCCGGGGCGCGGCGGACGGGTCCCACGTCAACCGGGTCCTCGGCGCGCTGGGCGTGCGCAGGCTGTTCGACGTGTACGGCGACGTGGACGCGGCCCTCGGCGACGAGGGCGAACCCCTCTCCGCGTGACGTCGCGATGACGCACGGTAGACGGAGTGTTGCCGTTCCGACACGCCGTTGTCCCGGAATTCCCCCGGTCTTGGCACAAGTGACGTTTTCCCGCGCCCGAACGGCTCCCTCCGTCGTACGCTCCGACCGAGACGCACCCCACCCGACGTAAGGCGGCCCGAAAGAGACATGGTCAGCAGCGAGTACGAGCGCAGGATCGCCGCCCGGTTCGCCACCTTCGACCAGGACGGCAACGGCTACATCGACCGCGAGGACTTCTACGGCGCCGCCAAGGCGCTGCTCACGGAGTTCGCCGTGACGGCCCGGTCCGACAAGGGGCAGGCCCTGTACGGCGGTGCCGAGGCCTTCTGGCAGGGCATGGCCGGCATCGCGGACCGCGACGGCGACCAGCGCATCACGCGCGAGGAGTTCGTCAACGGCGCGGTCAAGCGCCTGCGCGACAACCCCGACCGGTTCGCCGAGATCGCCCGCCCCTTCCTGCACGCGGCGCTGGACGTCGCCGACACCGACGGGGACGGCGCCGCGACGGTCGAGGAGGCGGGCCGCGTCCTGAAGTGCCTCGGTGTTCCCGAGGACCTCGCCGTGCCGGCCGCCGCCGCGCTCGACGCGGACGGTGACGGCAAGGTCGGCGAGGCCGAGGTCGTACCCGCCTTCGCCCGCTACTTCACCGTGCCGGAGTAGTGCCACGGGTCCGCGCCGTAGGGGTTGTTGCCGAGGGGCGGCTGCGGGGTGTCGGTGGTTGCTCGCGCAGTTCCCCGCGCCCCTGAGGGCCCCTTCGCCGTAGGGGTTGTTCGGGGGCGGCGGCTGCGGGCCGTCGGTGGTTGTTCGCGCAGTTCCCCGCGCCCCTGAAGGGTTACGTGGCCGCGTAGCGGGCGCGGAGTTTGTACTTCAGTACCTTGCGCAGGGTCTCGCCCCGTGGAAGGGCGTCCACGATCTCCAGCCGTTCCGGCAGCTTGTGCACCGACAGTCCCTCGGCGCGCAGGAAGGCGGTCACGGCGGCGAGTGTCAACACCTCCGTGTCCGGGGGCTGTTCCACCACCGCGCACACCAGCTCGCCGCGTGCCTCGTCCGGCAGCCCGATCACCGCCACGTCCCCGACGGCCGGATGCCGGTGCAGCAGGTCCTCGATCTCCTGGGCCGAGATGTTCTCGCCCTTGCGGATGATCACGTCCTTGAGCCGGCCGGTGAGGACCAGGTGCCCGGTCTCCGTCAGGCGCCCGAGGTCGCCGGTGCGCAGGAATCCCTCCTCGTCGAAGGCCTGCGCCGTCTGCCCCGGGTCGAGATACCCCCGGCACACGGCCTCGCCCCGCAGCCGCACCTCCCCGTCCACGATCCGGATCTCCATCCCCTCCGGCGGCCGTCCCTCGGTCGTCGCGAGCAGCTCGGGAGTGTCGTCCGGGTCGCCCATGGTGATCATCGGCACCTCGGTCATGCCGTACCCGTGGGTGAGCCGCACGCCCATCTCGCGCACGACGGCGTGGTACAACTCCGGCGGCTTGGGCGCGCCGCCGCCCGCCAGCAGCCGCAGCGACGGCACCACCGGCTCGCCCGGCCGCTTGCGCTGCTCCGCCAGGAACATCGAGTAGAACGCCGTCGACCCGCCCGCCATCGTCACCCCGTGCGCGCGGTACGCCTCCAGGGCGTCCGGCAGGGCGAACTGCTCGAACAGCACCGCCGGGAAGCCGTACAGCAGCAGCATCACCGTGTAGTCGGGTCCGCCGATGTGGGCGTACGGGAAGGCGATCGACCCCACGTCGTGCGCCGAGGGGCGCAGCGCGTGCGCCAGGCAGGAGCCGCCCGCGAGCAGTGAACGGTCCGTGTGCAGCACGCCCTTGGGGTCGGAGGTCGTGCCGGACGTCCAGTAGATCCAGCGGACGGCGGTGCCGTCGGAGGGCGGAGGAGGCAGGAGGGACGGATCGCCGTCGGGGAGGTCGTCGTAGGCCTCGAAGACGCCCCGCGCGCCCAGCCGCCGGGCCATCCCACCGTGGTCGAAGCCGCGCCAGGTGCCCGGCACCGCGAAGAACTCCGCCTTGGACTCGCGCAGCGCGAAGCCGACCTCGCGGTCCCGGTAGAAGGGGATCACCGGCGTCTGCACGGCGCCGAGACGAGCCAGGGCGAAGGACAGCACGGCCGTCTCGATCCGGGTGGGCAGCTGCCAGGCGACCACCGTGCCGGGGCGCACGCCCATGCCGTACAGCCCGGCCGCGACCCGCTCGGCACGCGTGCGCAGCGCCCCGAAGGTCAGCGTCCGGCCGTCCTGGAGGAAGAGCGGGCGGTCCGGCGTGAGGGCCGCGCGGCGGGTGACCAGGTCCCACAGGGTGCGGGACGAACTCAGGGCGTGCGGGGTCTCGTTCACGACTGCCCCCTGCTGCTTGGCTGACGGGTCGTCAGGTGCGATGCTATCTGACGCTGCATCAGATAAGTACCGTCCGGCGGAGGGGACCCATGGCGACCGAACTGCCCCGCATCATCAGCGTCGACGACCACGTGATCGAGCCCGCCCACCTCTTCGACACCTGGCTGCCGGCCAGGTACCGCGAGCGCGGCCCGAAGCCCCTGACCGCCGGGATCGGTGAACTCGTCTACGTCGGCGGCAAGTACCGGATCACCATGGACCCCGACGGCCAGCCCACCGACTGGTGGATCTACGAGGACCTGAAGTTCCCGTACAAGCGCAACATCGCCGCCGTCGGCTTCGACCGGGACGCGATGACCCTGGAGGGCATCACCCGCGAGGAGATGCGGCCCGGCTGCTGGGACCCCAAGGAACGCCTGAAGGACATGGATCTCAACCACGTCGAGGCGAGCCTCTGCTTCCCCAGCTTCCCGCGGTTCTGCGGCCAGACCTTCGCCGAGGCGCACGACAAGGAGGTCGCCCTGGCCTGCGTGCGCGCCTACAACGACTGGATGGTCGAGGAGTGGTGCGGCGACAGCGGCGGGCGGCTCATCCCGCTGTGCCTGATCCCGCTGTGGGACATCGGCCTGGCCGTCGCGGAGATCCGCCGCAACGCCGCGCGCGGGGTGCGGGCGGTGACCTTCTCGGAGATCCCCACCCACCTCGGACTGCCGTCCATCCACTCCGGCTACTGGGACCCGTTCTTCGCCGTCTGCCAGGAGACCGGGACGGTCGTCAACATGCACATCGGGTCCTCGTCCCAGATGCCGGCCGCCTCCCCGGACGCCCCGCCCGCCGTGCAGGCCTCGCTCAGCTTCAACAACGCGATGGCCTCGATGATGGACTTCCTCTTCAGCGGCGTCCTGGTGAAGTTCCCGCACCTCAAACTCGCCTACTCGGAAGGCCAGATGGGCTGGATCCCGTACGCCCTGGAGCGCGCCGACGACGTCTGGGAGGAGCACCGCGCCTGGGGCGGTGTCCGCGACACGATCCCCGAGCCGCCGTCGACGTACTACTACCGGCAGATGTTCTGCTGCTTCTTCCGCGACCGGCACGGCGTGGCGTCGATCGACGTGGTCGGCCGGGACAACGCCACCTTCGAGACCGACTACCCGCACGTCGACTCGACCTTCCCGCACACCAAGGAGGTCGCCCTCGACCACGTCAAGGGCCTCGACGACGAGACGGTGTACAAGCTGATGCGCGGCAACGCCATCCGGATGCTGGACCTGGACCTCGACCGCTGATGGACCTGTCGTACACGCCCGAGGAGGAGGACTTCCGGGCCCGGCTGCGGGAATGGCTCGCGCGCACGCTCCCCGGTCTCCCGCCCAGGCCGTCCCCCGAGGACTGGCCGGGGCGGCGGGCGTACGACCTCGGCTGGCAGCGCAGGCTGTACGAGGCCGGATACGCCGGCGTCCACTGGGACGCCACCCCGAGCGTCCGCCTGATCTTCCTGGAGGAGACCGAGAAGGCCGGAGCGCCCTACGTGGGCGCCAACTTCGTGGGCCTGCTGCACGCCGGGCCGACCATCGCCGCCGAGGGCACGGACGCACAGCGGGCGCGCTGGCTGCCGCCGATCCTGCGCGGCGAGGAGGTCTGGTGCCAGGGCTTCAGCGAGCCGGAGGCCGGGTCCGACCTCGCGGCGCTGCGCACCCGCGCGTGGCGCGACGGCGACGACTACGTGGTGACCGGTTCCAAGATCTGGACCTCGCACGCCGAAGTCGCCGACTGGTGCGAACTGTTGGTCCGCACCGGCCCGGCCGCCCCGAAGCACCGGGGCATCACCTGGCTCGCCCTGCCCATGGACGCGCCCGGCATCACCGTACGGCCGCTGCGCACGCTCGCCGGGCCGGCCGAGTTCGCCGAGGTGTTCCTGGACGAGGTGCGGGTGCCGGTGGCCAACCGGGTGGGGGACGAGGACGACGGCTGGCGGGTGACCCTGGTGACGCTGTCCTTCGAGCGGGGCACGGCCTTCGCGGGCGAGGTCGTCGCCTGTCGCCGGGTCCTGGCCGAACTGGCCGTCGAAGCCCGCAAGAACGGCCGCTGGGACGACGCGGCCCTCAGGCGCCGGCTGGGCAGGCTCGATGCGGAGTTCCGGGCGCTGTGGCGGCTCACGCAGTGGAACGTGAGCGCGGCGGAGGCCTGCGGCGGAGTACCGGGCGCGGGCGGCTCGGTCTTCAAGCTCCGCTACTCGCACGCCCGCCAGGAGCTCTACGACGCCGCCGCCGAGGTGCTGGGGCCCGACTGCCTCGACCTGGACCGGCCGTGGACCCCCGACCGGCTCTCCGCCCTGGCGTACACCATCGCGGCCGGCACCTCGCAGGTCCAGCACAGCATCATCGCCGAGCGCATCCTCGGCCTGCCGAAGGGACGGTGAGCGCCGTGCGGTTCCGGCTGACGGACGACCAGCGGGCACTGCGGGACGGGGTGCGCGAGGCGCTGGCGCGGCGGTTCGACGGCCGGGCGCTGCGGGCGGCGGTGGAGGAGGCCGACGGGGGTGGTGTACGCGAGGAAGGGGAGCCGGGCGGCGGTGGTGCGGGCGTGGCCCCTGAGGCAGCGGCGCCTGGCGGCAGGGGGCAGGCCGGGGCGGGGAGTTCCGGGGGACCCGGCGGGGCCGGCGGGCCGGAGGCGGGGCGCGCGGCCGGGTCGCCGCGGCTCGACCGGGGACTGTGGCGGGCCCTCGGTGACCTCGGGTTCTTCGCACTGCGGGTGCCGGAGACGGACGGCGGGGTCGGACTCGGGCTCGTGGAGGCCGTGTTGGTGTTCGAGGAGGCGGGACGGGCGCTGCTGCCCGGGCCGCTCGTCGCCACGCACCTCGCGGCCGGTGCCGTACCGGGTGCGGCCACCGGGGAGACGGTGGTGGCTGCCGTGGACGGCGGGCTCGTGGAGTGGCTGGCGGAGGCGGACGCCGTGCGCGGGGACGCCGGCGGGGCCGTGCCGCTGCGCTCGCTCGACCCGCTGACGCCCCTGCACCGCGTGCCCGCCGCGCGTCCCGCCCCCGACCCCGTCGCCGTCCTGCTCACCGCCGCCGAGCAACTCGGCACGGCCGGCCGCGTCTGCGAACTGGCGGCGCAACACGCCCGGGCGCGCGAACAGTTCGGACGGCCCATCGGAGCCTTCCAGGCGGTGGCGCATCTGTGCGCGGGGATCTTGGTCCGTGCGGAGACGGCCCGCGCAGCGGTGTACGCGGCTGCCGTGACCGCCGACCCGGCCGACATCGCCGCGGCCCGGATCCTCGCCGACGAGGCCGCCGTGCGGGGCGCCCGCGACTGTCTCCAGGTGCACGGCGGGATGGGCTTCACCTGGGAGTCCGAGGTCCATCTGCATCTGAAACGCGCATGGGTTCGAACCCAGCGTGCGGGTGGGGTAACGGAGAGTGAGGAGTTGCTCGCGGCGGCTCTGACGCCCGGGACGGTCTGACGGGCCGTCTGGCTGCGGTATCGCGGGACCGCTCCCATGGATGTCACGGATCGTGGCATACCGGAATTACGGAGCGTTGATATCGGCTTGTGTCCTCAGTGTGACTCGTAACGGCCTGGAGTCGATTGCCCGCTCCGGTACCTTGTGTCAGATGCGAGTGGCTCCGAGCGCAGTGCGACCCCGTGGCGCCGCCTGTTCGACTGCCCGCGGCGAGCGTCGCACAGTATGCCGCACGGGTACTCCTTCGCGCTGGAATATGCCCGAAGCGCTTGTTGGCGTGACTGTACGTCAACCATGCTGTCCCACAAGGGATTCACGTTCCGTGATCCTTGTCCCGGCCGTTGTTCTGGCCATGCAGAAAATGGCTACGATCGTGGCCCTCGTGAGGCGCGAGCCTAAGTGTCCGCCGGTTCGGATGGTGTGAGCGGTGCAGGTGCTTCAAGTGCAGCTGGAGATCCGGCCCGACCCCGCAGAAGTGGGGCGGGCCCGGCGGTGGGCCCGCTCCCGCCTGGCCGGGTCCGGCATACAGGCCGACGAACCCCTCGCCGAGACGCTGATCCTGCTCGTCTCCGAGCTCGTCACCAACGCGGTGGTGCACACCGGCCGTCCCGCCGTCCTGCGGCTGTCCCTGCCGCACGTGGTGACGGAGGAGGCCACGGTCCGTCTGGAGGTCGCGGACCGCAGCGGCCGGGCCCCCGTGCCCCGGTGCGCCGGCGACGACGCGACCGGCGGCCGGGGCCTGGCGCTCGTCGACGGCCTCGCCGACCGCTGGGGCTGGAGCGTCGAGGCCACCGGAAAGCGCATCTGGTGCGAGGTGGACCGGTGTGCGAAGTCCCCGGATCTCACGACGTCGTGCGGGGGCGGCGCGGTGGCGTGCGGCGGGGCGGCTTTCGAGGGTCTGGCGTACGAGGCGGTGTAGCACCGCCGCCCGTTCCGGCCGGGCGTGGGGTTACGGCGGCACATGCCGCGGGTTCGTGCGGCGGGGCCGGGGCACGGATGCACGGCGGGTCGGCTGGTTCCGTCAGGGCATGCGGCGATGCGCCGGGACGTGCTTCCGTGCGCGCCTACGGCAAAAGCCGCATAAGCGATATTTCTCCGGACTCCTGTTGACGCGTCGTGACCGTTTGCTCACGCTGGTGGGCAGCGATTCGCCGTGAGGGGACGACGAGGGCTTCGGCGGACGGCAGCCCTCGGCGAGTGCGGGTCGTGATTCGGCGTCGGCTCCCTACAGGGGCGGGGAGTCGGGGCGGGAGCGCCGGAGTCGGGTGGCGGCGCGCGCTGCCGTGCTCGGGGCGAGCAGCGCGGCGCCGCCATCCGGCTGTAGGGGGATGGCGGCCCGGTCGCGCCGGTCCGCCGGGCGCCCGGCGGGCGGGTCCCGGACCGGCTGCCTACAGGACGGCGACGGGAGCCACCGGGGAGCCGGTCGCCCCGGTGAAGGGCTCCGGGGTCGCGGTCAGCAGGAAGACGTACCGGCCCTCTTCTCCACAGGCTGTGGACAACTCTTCGAGATTCCAGTTCTGGCCTTGGGGCATGCCCATCTCCACGAGGTCGAGGGCGTGCACGGGGAGCCAGAGGTCCTCCACCTCGGGCGGGAACACCTCGAAGGTCAGGGTGTCGTCGGCGACGGCCGCGACATCGCGCGCGTGGAACCACTCCGGTGTCCGGATCGACAGCCCCGGCGAGGGGTAGGCGTAGCCGTGCCGGTCCCCGCCCAGGTACGCCTGGACCTGTCCGGTCCGCACGAGCACGACGTCCCCCGCCCGCACCCGCGTGCCGGCCAGCTCCTCGGCGGCGTCCAGGTCCGCGGGGGTGACGGCGTACCCGCCGTCGAGCCGGTCCGTGCCGCGGGCCCGGGCGACGTCCAGCAGTACCCCGCGCGAGACGACGTGCCGGACCGTGCCGATGCCGCTGAAGCCGGCACCGCCGTGTGCGGTGACGGTGTGGGCGGGGCGGCCGTTGTAGAGCCGGCCGGAGTGCGAGACGTGGGACAGGGCGTCCCAGTGGGTGGCCGCCTGGAGGCCCATGGTCACGACGTCGTCGCTGCACGCGACCGCGCCCGGCCCGAAGATCTCCTGGTTGATCTGCACCATGGTGTGCAGAGGGTTGACGCGGCCGGGGATCATGCCGGTCTGCACGCCGTCCTGCTGGAGGGGCAGTGCGAGGGGGACGCGCCGGCCGGTGCGGACGGTCGCCGCGGCCCGCCTGACGACCTCGTCGGTGATCAGGTTCAGGGTGCCGATCTCGTCGTCGGCTCCCCAACGGCCCCAGTTGTTCACGCGCTTGGCGATGTCGTGGAACACGTCCGGCAGCGACATGAGTCCTCCGCGGGGCTTGTCTTCCCGTATCTGACGGGCCGTAGAATTCGGCACACAAGAATCTAACGGTCCGTCAGAAACCGTGGGACGGGAAGGGGCCGGGCGTGGGGAACTTCTTGGCAGACAAGGTCGTCGCCGTCACGGGGGCCGGGCGGGGCATCGGCAGGGCGGTGGCGCTCGCGGCGGCGGCCGAGGGGGCGAAGGTCGTCGTCAACGACTACGGCGTCTCGGTCGACGGCGCGTCACCGGCGAGCGAGATCGCCCGGGCCGTGGTCAAGGAGATCGAGGCCGCGGGCGGGGAGGCGGTGGCCGTCGCCGACGACATCTCCACGATGACCGGCGGACAGCGGGTCGTCGATGTGGCGCTGGAGTCGTACGGGCGGCTGGACGGTGTGGTCTGCGTGGCCGGGATCCTGCGCGAGCGGATGCTGTTCAACATGACCGAGGAGGAGTGGGACCCGGTCGTCGCCACCCATCTGAAGGGCACGTTCACGGTGTTCCGGGCGGCCTCCGCGGTCATGCGGAAGCAGCGGTCCGGGACGCTCATCGGCTTCACCAGCGGCAACCACCAGGGGTCCGTCTCCCAGGCCAACTACAGCGCCGCGAAGGGCGGGATCGTCTCGCTGGTGCGCAGCGCGGCGCTGGGGCTGCACAAGTACGGGGTGACCGCGAACGCGGTCGCGCCGGTCGCACGGACCCGGATGTCGGCCGGGGTGCCGATGGAACTGGCCGAGATCGGGGAGCCGGAGGACGTCGCCGCGCTGGTGGTGTACCTGCTGTCCGACGCCGCCTCCCGGGAGGGGATCACCGGGCAGGTGTACACCGTGGCCGGGGCGAAGATCGCGGTGTGGGCACAGCCGCGGGAGCTGCGGGCGGCGTACGCCTCCGGCGGATGGACCGTGGAACGGATCGCGGAGTTCCTGCCCGGGTCGGTGGGGGTGGATCCGATGCCGTTGCTGGAGCGCGTGCGGGAGATGGAGAGGGCGGCGGGTCGGGGGGAGCGGCCGAACGCCCGGTAGCCGGGGACTTCGGTCCTTTCGGCGGGTGCGGGTGCGGGTGCGTTGTGGCTTGTCGCGCAGTTCCCCGCGCCCCTGGGGAATCCGCCCGTGCGGCATCGAGAGGAGCACCCTGATGGACTTCGACTTCGGGCCGGAGGACGACGCGTTTCGCAGTGAAGCCCGTGACTGGCTGGCCGCGCACGTCAGCGGCGTTGCGGACCGCCGTACCTGGGAGCGCACCCTCGGTGCGGCCGGGTGGATCGGGCTCGGGTGGGGCGGGGACGGGTACGGGAACCGCAGGGCCACCCTCACCCAGCAGGTCGTCTGGGCCGAGGAGTACGCGCGATCCGCCGCGCCCCCGCGCTCCGGGCACATCGGGGAGAACCTGTTCGCGCCCACGCTCCTCGCCCACGGCACCGACGAGCAGAAGTCGCGGTTCCTGCCGCCGATCGCCGCCGGCGAGGAACTCTGGTGCCAGGGCTACAGCGAACCCGGCGCCGGGTCGGACCTGGCCGGGATCCGTACCGCGGCCGTGCGCGAGCGGGACGGCCGTGCGTACCGCGTCACCGGGCAGAAGATCTGGACGTCGCTCGCGCACGAGGCCGACTGGTGTTTCGTGCTGGCCAGGACCGAACCCGGCTCGGTACGGCACCACGGGCTGACCTTCCTCCTCGTCCCCATGGACCAGCCCGGCCGGATCGAGGTCCGCCCCATCCGCCAGATGACGGGCACCAGCGACTTCAACGAGGTCTTCTTCGACGGCGCGCACGCCGAGCACGTCGTCGGCGGCGAGGGCGACGGCTGGCGCGTCGCCATGAGCCTGCTCGGCTTCGAACGCGGGGTGTCCACGCTGGCCCAGCAGATCGGGTTCGCCGAGGAACTGGCGGGCGTGGTGCGCGCGGCCGTCGCGTCGGGCGCGGTGCACGACCCCGTCGTACGGGAACGGCTCGTGCGATCGTGGGCCGAGCTGCGGGCGATGCGCTGGAACGCCCTGCGCACGCTGGGGGGTTCCGGTGACGCGGGTGCCCCGAGCGTGGCCAAGCTGCTGTGGGCGGGCTGGCACCAGCGGCTCGGGGAGCTGGCGGTGCTGGTGCGGGGCGCGGGGGCGGCCGTCGGCCCCACCGACTGGTCGGCCGGCGAGCCGTACGAACTGGACGCCGCGCAGCACCTGTTCCTCTTCTCCCGGGCCGACACGATCTACGGCGGCTCGGACCAGATCCAGCGCACGATCATCGCCGAGCGCGTGCTCGGCCTGCCCAGGGAGCCCAAGGGGGCCGTGTGATGCGAGGCGTGATCTTCGACGGCAAGCAGGTCCGGGTCGTGACGGACCTGGAGGTGCGCGAGCCCGGACCGGGTGAGGTGCGGGTCGCGATCGCGGCGGCCGGACTGTGCCACAGCGATCTGTCGGTGGTGGACGGGACCATCCCCTTCCCCGTGCCCGTGGTGCTGGGCCATGAGGGAGCCGGGGTCGTGGAGGCGGTGGGTGGGGGCGTCACCCATGTCGCGCCCGGTGACCACGTGGCGCTGTCCACCCTGGCCAACTGCGGTACGTGCGCCGAGTGCGACCGGGGCCGGCCGACCATGTGCCGGCAGGCCATCGGACGTCCGGGCCGGCCGTTCCGCCACGACGGCTCGCCGGTGCACCAGTTCGCGTCCAACTCGGCGTTCGCCGAGCGCACGGTCGTCAAGGCCGTCCAGGCCGTGCGGATCCCCGACGACATTCCGATGGCCTCGGCGGCGCTCATCGGGTGCGGGGTGCTCACCGGGGTGGGCGCCGTACTGAACCGGGCCCGGGTGGACCGCGGCGACAGCGTCCTGGTCATCGGGACGGGCGGCATCGGCCTGAACGTGCTTCAGGGGGCCCGGCTCGCGGGCGCCGGGCGGATCGTGGCCGTCGACGCCAACCCGGCGAAGGAGGAGGCGGCACGCCGGTTCGGCGCGACCGACTTCCTGACGTCCACCGAGGGCCTGCGCGAGCTGCTGCCCACGGGCGTGGACCACGCCTTCGAGTGCGTCGGCCGGGTGGAGCTGATCCGGCAGGCCATCGACTCCCTGGACCGGCACGGCCAGGCGATCCTGCTCGGGGTCCCGCCCGCCACGGCCGAGGCGTCCTTCCGCGTCTCGTCGATGTACCTCGACAAGTCCGTCCTGGGCTGCCGCTACGGCTCCTCCCGCCCCCAGCGGGACATCGCCCTGTACGCCGGGCTGTACCGCCAAGGGCGGCTCCTGCTCGACGAACTGGTCACCCGGACCCATCCGGTCGAGGACTTCGAGAAGGCGGCGGCGGACGCGGAGGCGGGGCGGGTGGCGCGGGCGGTGCTCACCTTCTGAGGGCGGCGGCGGTTTCCTTCTCCGTCCGGAAGGTGCTCCGGTAGGCGGTGGGCGTGACACCGAGGGCCGACTGGAGGTGCTGGCGCATCGACTGGGCCGTGCCGAAGCCCGCCTCCCGCGCCACCCGGTCGACGGAGCGGTCGGTGGACTCCAGGAGCTGCCGGGCCCGCTCCACGCGCTGCTGGGTGAGCCACTGGCCGGGGCTGACGCCGGTCTCCTCACGGAAGCGGCGGGTGAAGGTGCGCACCGACATGGACTCCTGCGCCGCCATGTCGCGCAGCTGGATCGGCTCGTGGAGACGGCCCAGGGCCCAGGCGCGGGCCGAGGTCGTGGTCGCCTGCTGCGGGTCGGGCACGGGCCGGTGGATGTACTGCGCCTGACCGCCGTCGCGGTGCGGCGGCACGACCGTGCGGCGGGCCACGTCGTTGGCGACCGCCGTGCCGTGGTCGCGGCGCACCATGTGCAGGCACAGGTCGATGCCGGCCGCGACGCCCGCCGAGGTCAGGACGTCGCCGTCGTCGATGAACAGGACGTCCGGATCGACCCGGATGTGCGGGAAGAGCCGCTGGAAGCGGTCGGCGTCGGCCCAGTGCGTGGTGGCGGGGCGGCCGTCGAGGAGACCCGCGGCGGCGAGGACGTAGACGCCGGTGCAGATCGAGGCGAGCCGGGTGCCCGGGCGGATGTGAGCCAGGGCGGCGGCCAGTTCGCCGGTCAGCACGCCCTGTTCGAAGACCGGGCCGAGTTCGTACGACGCCGGGACGATCACGGTGTCGGCGGTGGCCAGGATCTCGGGGCCGTGCTCGACCTGGACGGCGAAGTCGGCGTCGGTCCGCACCGGGCCCGGCGGGCGGACCGAGCAGGTGACGACGTCGTACAGCAGGCGCCCCCGGGCGTCCCTCGGGCGGCCGAAGATGCGGTGCGGGATGCCCAGCTCGAAGGGGAGCAGACCGTCGAGGGCGAGGACGACGACCCGGTGCGGGCGGAACTCCGGCTCACGGCTCATGGCCCGATCCTAACGAATGCTGGCCTTCGGGCCACTCGATGGAGCGGGCCGCAGGTCGGAAGCTCTATGGCGTGACCCAGACAACCGAAGGAGCGGCTGTGCGGCAGCCGCCGAAGCCGAGTCGCGCGCGGGTGCACCGCGCCTGGTTCGTCGCCGCCGTCACCTTCGTGACGATCATCGGCGCCGCCGCCTTCCGTTCCGTGCCGGGCCTGCTCATCGACCCGTTGCACGAGGAGTTCGACTGGTCGCACGGCACGATCGGCGCCGCTGTCTCGGTGAACCTCGCGCTGTACGGTCTGACGGCCCCGTTCGCGGCGGCCCTGATGGACCGCTTCGGCATCCGCCGGGTCGTCGCGGTCGCGCTCACCGTGATCGCGGCCGGCTCCTGGCTCACGGTGTGGATGACCGCGGCGTGGCAGCTGATGCTCTGCTGGGGTCTGCTGGTCGGTCTCGGCTCCGGCTCCATGGCGCTGGCCTTCGCGGCGACCGTCACCAACCGCTGGTTCACCGCTCGGCGCGGTCTGGTCAGCGGCATCCTCACCGCCGCCTCGGCCTCCGGCCAGCTGATCTTCCTGCCCCTGCTGTCCTGGATCATCGACCGGTACGACTGGCGCCCGGCCGCCGTGACGGTCGCCCTCGCCGCGCTCGCGGTCGTCCCGTTCGTCTGGCTCCTGCTGCACGACCACCCCGCGGACGTGGGCCAGAAGCCGTACGGCGCCGCCGAGTTCGTGCCGAAGCCGCCGCCCGTTCCCGGCGCCGCCCGCCGGGCCGTGACCGTCCTGCTCCAGGCCGTGCGCACCGGCCCGTTCTGGCTGCTCGCCGGCACCTTCGCGATCTGCGGCGCCTCCACGAACGGCCTGATCCAGACCCACTTCATCCCCGCGGCCCACGACCACCACATGCCCGTCCAGGCCGCCGCCTCCCTGCTCGCGGTCATCGGCGTCTTCGACGTGGTCGGCACGATCGCCTCCGGCTGGTTCACGGACCGCTTCGAGCCGCGACGCCTGCTAGCGGTGTACTACGCGCTGCGGGGCGTGTCGCTGTTGTTCCTCCCGCTCCTGCTGGGGCCCGCGGTCCACCCGCCGATGATCTTCTTCATCGTCTTCTACGGCCTCGACTGGGTCGCCACCGTCCCGCCCACCCTCGCCCTGTGCCGCGAGCAGTACGGCGAGGACAGCGCGATCGTGTTCGGCTGGGTCCTCGCCTCCCACCAGGTCGGCGCCGCCCTCGTGGCCTTCCTGGGCGGCGTCGCGCGGGACGCCTTCGGGTCGTACGACGTGGTCTGGTACGCGTCGGGGGCGCTGTGCGCGGCGGCGGCGCTGATGGCGCTGGTGATCCGGCGGCGGGCGGGGAGCGAGCCGGTCGCGACCTGAACCGGGCCGTTTCCGGTCCTCAGCCCTCGGTCCGCCGCGCGCGGCTCGTCCGGGCGGCGTTGCGGATCCTCTTCGTCCGGCCGCTCTCGGCGAGGACATCGAGGGCACAAGGGCTCGGTCCGGCGGCGGCCTTGAGCTGGAGCCAGTCCGACGACGCCAGCAAGTCCTCTGTTCGCCACGGGAGTCGGAGGGCGAGGGCCCGGAACAGGGACCACTCCTGGAGGCGACGGACCAGGAAGGGCCGTCCGGTCACCACCCTGCCCACGGCCGCCGCCCACTCCTCCCAGGCGGGTTCCGGCCACAGCTGTGCGGCCCGGCGGTCGAGGTGCCGCACCACGGCTGCCTCGGCCATGACGCGGTCCGGGTCGGCGAGGACGCCGCCGACCAGCTCCATCTCGCGTGCTTCGCCGACCTGTTCCAGCTCGGCCAGGTGAGCGGCGAAGCGGGCGTGCTCGGCCGGTTCCCGTGGTCTGTCTTCGGCGTTCACGGTTCTGCCTCCCTGGTCCGACGCGACGCTCCGCCCGGTCGGCCTATTCTGAACGCGGCCACCGCACTTCCTCGAAAGGTGAGTCGATGACACTCGGCATGGTCCTCGGCGACGTGATCGTCGTGACGTCGCGCGTTCACTCACGTTCGATCTTCCGAGGAGTCTGCCGTGTCCACGATCCACTGGGTCGAGGTGCGACCCCGTTCCGCCCGCTGGCACTCTGAGTCCGGGCTGCCCCTGCCCCGCCGGGTCGTCGTCGCCGACGACGGGATGCGGGCCGCCGTCGCCCACCGGCTGGCCTGTGAGGGCACCGCGTTGCTGTGGCGCGGGGATTTCCACAACGCCCGGCAACTGCTGCGCGCCCTGGACCGCCGCGTCGGCCGGAGCGCGCCCGATGCGGCGGGTCCTCCCGCCGAGGTGTTCCACGCGCAACGCCGCTTCCGCGCCCACCGCGCCCGCGTGCTCGGCAAGCTGCTCGTCCTGCTGGAGGACGACCACACCCTGGCGCTGCGCCGCGCCCCGGATGTGCGACGGGCGTGCGACGAGGCCTACGGGCCGCCGGCCGGGGGGCCGGTCGCCGTCGCCCTCACGGAACTGCTGGGTGTGATCGGCGCCCGGGAGTGGCGGGAGAGGGGCGTGCACGTACCGGCCCTGGGCGCGCGGATCCACCCGCATTACGGGGTGTTCGCGCCGACCAGGAGCGAGTACGTCGATCTTGTCGCGCGGGCGCCCATGCCGTGCGGCGGTGCCGTGCGGACGGCGTTCGACCTGGGCACGGGCACCGGTGTGCTGGCCGCCGTACTGGCCCGGCGCGGGGCCGCGCGGGTGGTGGCCACGGACGTCAGCGCCCGGGCACGGGAGTGCGCCCGGGCGAACCTGCGGCGGCTGGGGCTCGCGGCGACGGTCCGCGTCACCGGGCCCGGCCTGTACCCCGGGGGACGTGCCGGCGTCGTCGTCTGCAACCCGCCCTGGGTGCCCGCCCGGCCCGCCTCCGACCTCGACCTCGGGGTCTACGACGCGGGCGGTGGGATGCTGCGTGGCTTCCTGGGCGGGCTCGCCGGCCGGCTGGAACCCGGCGGTGAGGGCTGGCTCGTCCTGTCCGACCTCGCCGAACGGCTCGGGCTGCGTGGCCGGGAGGAGTTGATGGCCGCCGTGGAAGAGGCCGGGTTACGGGTCGTCGGCCGGCTGGACACCCGTCCGCGCCACGCGCGGGTGCGGGACACCGGTGATCCGCTGCACGCCGCACGGGCCGCCGAGGTCACGTCACTGTGGCGGCTGGCGGTGGCGTGAGCCGGACGACGGGCCCTACGGGTGTGCCGGCCGGGTGAAGCGCCCCCGGTGGAAGAGCAGCGGTTCGGACGGGTCGTCCGCCGTGCCGAGGGCGTTCACCCGGCCGACCACGATGAGGTGGTCGCCGCCGGTGTGGACGGCGTGGATCGCGCAGTCGATCCACGCCACGGCGCCCGCCAGCCGGGGCGAGCCCGACACCGGCGCGGCGTCGTGGGCGACGCCCGCGAACTTGTCCGCCCCGCTCACCGCGAACGCGCGGCACAACTCGCCCTGGCCGGCGGCCAGGACGTTCACGCAGAACACCCCGGCGCGGGCGATCAGGGGCCACGTGGTCGACGTACGGCCGACCATGAAGGCCACCAGGGGCGGGGTGAGGGAGAGGGACGTGAAGGACTGGCAGGCGAAGCCGGCGGGGGAGCCGCCGTCGGCGGCGGGCGGTGCGGTGACGACCGCGACGCCCGTGGCGAAGGTGCCGAGGACGCGCCGGAACTCACGCGGGTCGAGTGGTGCGCGCTCGTCCTCGGCGACGCAGCGCAGATCGGGGCGCGGCATCGCTTCGACGGGCTCCGGGGCGGGTGTGCGGTTCGACCTGAGGTAGCGGACGGCGGCTTCCGCCATCCCTGCTTGTCCCATCACATCCGTCATTGAAACTGACGCTTCGTCAGATAGGAAGAGTCAGCGCCCTTCGAACTCCGCGCTCCGTCGTTCCACGAAGCTGCGCACGCCGTCCCGTGCGTCCGCCGTCGTCATGTTGATCTCCTGCGCGGCGGCCTCGGCGGCGAAGGCGGACGCGCGGTCGGTGTCGAGGGAGGCGTTGACGAGCTGCTTGGTCAGTGCCAGAGCCCGGGTCGGTCCGGAGGCGAGGCGCTCGGCCCAGGCGTGCGTCGTCTTCTCCAGCTCCTCGTCGCGGACGACCCGGTTGACGAGCCCGAGGCGTTCGGCGTCCGGCGCGCTGAGCGCGTCGCCGAAGAACATCAGCTCCTTCGCGCGCTGCGGGCCGATGAGACGGGGCAGGAGGTAGGCGCCACCGCCGTCGGGGACCAGTCCGCGGCGTACGAACACCTCGATGAAGCGGGCGGACTCGGCCGCGAGGACCAGATCGCAGGCGAACGCCAGATGCGCGCCGAGGCCGGCCGCTGTGCCGTTCACCGCCGCGATCACCGGCTTCTCGCAGTCGAGCACGGCGCCGATCAGCCGCTGGGCGCCGGTGCGGAGGGTGCGGGCGACATCGCCCGGGAGGCGTTCGCCGGATGTCCCGGTGCCCCGGAGGTCCGCTCCGGAGCAGAAGGCCCGGCCCGTCCCCGTGATCACGACGGCCCGCACCGCGGGGGTCGCCGACGCCTCGGACAGCAGCCGGACGATCTCGTCCCGCTGGTCCGGCGTGAGGGCGTTGAGCGCCTCGGGCCGATTGAGGGTGAGGGAGAGGACCTGGCCGGCCGTCGCGTGCAGGAGGGCCGGCATCAGCGGCACACCGCCAGCGCGTCGAGCGCCACCGCGCCCTGCCCCTGCGGCAGGACCATCAGCGGATTGATGTCCAGCTCGGCGAGCTGGTCGCCGAGTTCCAGGGCCATGCGCTGCACGCGCAGGACGACCTCGACCAGCGCGTCCAGATCCGCCGCCGGCCGTCCTCGCACGCCGTCGAGCAGGGCCCGTCCGCGCAGCCCGGCGAGCATGTCCCGCGCCTGCTCCTCCCCGAAGGGCGGCACCCCCACGGCGGTGTCGCGCAGCACCTCGACGAGCACACCGCCGAGTCCGACGGTCACGGTCGGTCCGAACAGGTCGTCGTGGGCGACACCGACGACCATCTCGACACCGTGCTCCACCATCTGGCAGACCAGGACGCCGTCCAGGGCGACGTCCTCGTAACGGGCGATGTCGGTCAGCTCCCGGTAGGCGTCGCGGACCTGGCTGGCCGAGGTCAATCCGATCTTCACCAGGCCCAGTTCGGTCTTGTGGGCGATGCGCGCCCCGGAGGCCTTCATCACCACCGGGTAGCCCACGAGCCCGGCCGCGCGGACGGCCGCCGCCGCGCTGGTCACCAGCTGCTCGCGCGGGACGCGGATGCCGTACGCCCGCAGCAACTGCTTCGCTGCGTGCTCGCTGAGCTGCCGGCCGGGCTGCATCAGCGCCTGCGCCTTGCGGTAGGACGGCGACGGGGTGCGCGGGGCCTCGTCGAAGGGTGAGCGGTAGCGGGCCGTGAAGCGGTGGTGGGCGAGGTAGGCGCGGACGGCGGTGAGACAGTTGCCGACCGTGCGGAACGTGGCCACGCGGGAGGAACCGAGCAGGACCTCGCGGTAGGCGGGCTCGGTGCCGACCGGCGAACCCCAGACCACGCAGACCAGCTTGTCGGTCTGCTCGGCCGCGTCCACCAGATCCCGGACGAGCCGGTCGCTGAGCGGCGGGAACGGCCCGGTGACCGGGCAGATCAGCACGCCGACCGCCGGATCGCCGAGGATCGCGTCGATGATCTTCCGGCCGCGTTCGTCCCCCACCGGATGCCCGCCGTTGTCGACCGGGTTGGCGACGTTCAGGTACTCGGGTATCCACTGGTGCAGCTCGGCCTGCCTGGCCTCGGACAGGACCGGCAGGCTCAGGCCGGCGGCGGTCGCCAGGTCGGCGACGTGCGCGCCCGTGCCGCCCGAGATCGAGTAGACGACGACCCCGTCCGCGCGCGGCGGCCGGGCCCGGGCCAGCAGGGCGGCGGTGTCCTGGAGTTCGTCCAGCCCGTCGACCCGGATCACGCCGTACTGGCGCAGCGCCGCGTCCACCACGGCATCCGCGCCGGTGAGTTTGCCGGTGTGGGAGGCGGCCGTGCGGGCGCCGGTCTCGGTACGGCCCACCTTGACGGCCACGACCGGGACTCCACGCCGGGCGGCCCGGTCGGCGGCGAGCAGGAAGGAGCGGCCGTCCTTGAGCCCTTCCAGGTAACAGGCGATGGCGCCGACCTCGGGCTGCTCGGCGAACCAGGAGACGAAGTCGGCACTGTCCAGGTCTGCCTCGTTGCCGGTCGGGGCCCAGTGGGAGAGGCGGATGCCGAGCTCCTGGAGGGCGAAGACCGGGCGGCCCTGGTGGCCGGACTGGGTGATCAGCGCGATCGCCGGCCCCTGAAGGTCGTCGCGGAACCGCTCGAAGGCGTTGAGGTTGGTGTTGGGCCCCAGCAGCCGCAGCCCCGACTGCTCGACGGCGGCGGCCAGTCGCCGCTGGGCGGCCTCACCCTCCGGCCCGGTCTCGGCGAACCCGGACGCGAAGACGACCGCGAACCGCGTCTTGGCCTCGGCCAGTTCCTCGATCACCGGGAGGGGGTCGCCGACCAGCACCACGGCCAGATCGACCTGCTCGGGCAGGTCGGCGACGGACGGGGAGCAGGGGATGCCGAAGACGGACGGACGGCTGGGATGCACCGGGTGGAGCCGGGCACCGACCCGCTCCGCCCAGTCGGCGAGTTGCCGTGTGATGCCGGTGTTGGGGCGGCCCTCGGCGTCCGAGGCGCCGATCACGGCGACGGACCGGGGGCGGAAGAAGCGGTCCAGGTCGGGCACGGCGGCGTGCAGCGGCCGTCCGCTGACGTCCAGGTCGCCGTCCTGGGCGGGCCTGCCGTGCACGACGGGCCCGGACCGCTCGCCACAGGCGATGGCCCGGGCCCGGCGGGAGTCGGTGGTGAGGGTGCCGTGGGTCGATCCAAGCATCGTTTCCGCCCGCTCCTGTGAGACAGCCGCTAACTGACGCTCTGTCAGATTACTGAACTGATGCGACGTCAGGAACGGTGTGGGCGGGCAAAGTTGCCGAAGCCGCCTTCCGGGCCTCTCAGCCCGGCAGGCGGGACACGCTCCCGGGGCCGTTGCGCGCGACCGCCTTGGCGATCTTCACCGCGTCCAGCGCCATCTCACGGAGGTTGCCGCTGATCGGGTTGGTGAAGCCGGTGAAGTACAGGCCGGGAGCGGCGGTGGGGGTGCGGGCGCCGTGGACGACGGGCCTGCCGCGGTCGTCGAGCACGTCGAGGTGGCCGACCAGGCCCTCCAGGGCGCGGACGTACCCGGTGGCGGCGATCACCGCGTCCGGGGAGATCCGGGTGCCGTCGGCCAGGGCGATCTTGCCGCCGTCCTCGAATCCGTCCACGGCGGCCACGATCTCCACCCTGCCCTTGCGCACGGCGTCGATCAGGCCGACGTCCTGCACCGGGACGGCCCCCTCCTTCACCCGCGTGTACAGCCCGGTGTCCGGACGCGGCAGGCCGTGGGCCGACAGGTCGGGCAGGGCCACCCTGGCCTGCACCCGGGAGATCCGGTCGACCAGGCCGACCGGCAGCCGGCGGACCAGGACGCCGCTGTACTGGGCGGCCCAGCCGGCGGTGGAACGGCGCACGATGTGGGGGACGGTGCGCACGGCGAGCCGGACCCGGGAGGCGCCGCTCTCCACCAGGTCGACGGCGATCTCGGCGCCGGTGTTGCCGACCCCGACGACGAGGACGTCCCGGCCGGCGTAGGGCGTGCCGCTGCGGTAGTCGCGGGCGTGCAGGAACGCGCCGGTGAAGGCGGACCGGCCGGGCCAGTCCGGCACGCGCGGGGTGTGGTTGTAGCCGGTGGCGACGACCACCGCCGCGCCGGTCAGTTCCCGGCCGCCGGTGGCGTGCAGCAGCCAGCCCGTGCCGTCGGGGGTGCGCTCGACACGGGACACCTCGACGCCGGTGACGATCTCCAGACGGTGGTGCTCGGCGTACTTCTCCAGGTACCGCACCACGTCGTCCCGGGACACCCACCGCCCGAACCGGCGCGGCATGGGCAGGCCGGGCAGGGCCGAGAGGCGGCGGGTGGTGTGCAGGTGCAGCCGGTCGTAGTGGCCGCGCCAGGACGACCCGACGCGGTCGGACTTCTCCAGGACGACGGCCCGTATGCCCCGGGCGCGCAGCGCGTACGCGACGGAGAGCCCTCCGGGGCCGCCGCCGATGACGTAGACGGGGCGGTCGGGTGGGGGCTGCGCGGAGGCGTGTGTGGGGGGTGTGGAGTCGGCCATGAGCGGGAGCGTAATCACGGGACCGGTTGATGGGTCTCGGTCAAGACCGGAATTGGTTTCGGATTGATCACGGCTGTAGCGGGAGGGGGTGGGGCTCGTGGCGCAGCGGGCCCGGTTGTGTCGGGGTCGTGATCATGTGTGGCGGGCGGCGGGTGGGGGCGGCTTCGGTGATCCATCGGAGGAAGGGTGTCTGCGGCCCCTTGCGGTCCCCGAGAACTGACGTACCGTCAGATCGCATGGACACGATCTGGCTCACCGGAGCGGAATGGCTGGCCGTGCTGCGGATCGGGCTCGGGCTGTGGTGGCTGGAGAGCTGGCGGCACAAGGACCGCAAGGCCTGGTTCGAGCGGGGCGCCGGCATCGCCTGGGCGGCCGGCATAGCCGCCGAGCACCGCTGGAGCGCCGTCCGTTCCGGTTTCGAGGTGGCCGTCGCGCCGCGCCCGCGCGTGATGGCGTACGTCGTCGTCTACGCGGAACTGGCCCTCGGCCTCGGTCTGATCACCGGCTTCCTCACCCCGGTCGCCCTGGCCGGCGCGCTGCTCCTCAACGCCCTCTACTTCACGCTCATGATCCACGACGTCGCCGAGCAGGGGCAGAACGCGATGATGGGGCTGATGTCGGTGGTCGCGCTGTTCGGGATGTCCTGGCAGACCTGGTCGCTGGACAGCGCGCTGGGGCTCTTCTGATGGCCGGCCGCTTCGACCTGCCCGAGCCCGACGCCTTCACACGGACGTACTGGGACGCGGCCGCCGGCGGCCGGCTGCTGATCCGCCGCTGCGGGACCTGCGGCCGGGCCCACCACTACCCACGCGAGTTCTGCCCCCACTGCTGGAGCGAGGACGTGACCTGGGAGACGGCGAGCGGGCGCGCCACGCTCTACACCTGGTCCGTCGTCCACCGCAACGACCTGCCGCCGTTCGCGGACCGTGTGCCGTACGTCGCCGCCGTGGTCGAACTCGCCGAGGGACCGCGGATGATGACGGAGATCGTGGGGACGGCGGTCCAGCGGGCCGGGCGGGCTGCGGACCTGTCGGGCGGAGCGGAACTGGAGGTGGTGTTCCGGGAGGGGATCCCCGTGTTCCGGCCGGTGCCGAGGGACTGAGCGGCCGGCGCCCGGGAGCCCGGCGTCCCGGAGCCCGGGCCCGCAGGCGCAACCGCGTTCTTCCTCTCACGGCACCCCGGGATCGCGCCCCAGGGGCTTGAATGGGACCCATGGCCCCCATACGCGACCACTCGATGACCGGCCCCCACCCGGATCTCCGCGGCCACGGCCTGCTTCTGCGCCCCTGGGAGGCGGGGTCCGGTGCCGACGTCGACACGTGGTTGCGCGGGCTGCGGGATCCGGAGTTCCGGCGCTGGAACACCCCGCTGCGGCCGGTCACGGACCGGGCGAGTGCGAGGGAGTCGCTGCTCGCGCGGGCGCAGGCCGCCATGGAGGGGACGTCGGTGTCGTTCCGGGTCGCGGACGCGCGCACCGACGCCCCGCTGGGGCACATCGGCGTCAACGAGATCAAATACCACCTGAAGGTCGCCCGGGTCGGCTACTGGGTCCTCCCCGAGGCCCGCGGTCAGGGCGTCGCCACCCGGGCCCTGCTGCTCGCCGCCCGCTGGGCCCTGACGGAACTCGGCATGCACCGGCTGGAGCTGGACCACGCGGTCGGTCACGACGCGTCGTGCCGGATCGCCGAGAGATGCGGGTTCCCGTACGAGGGGACCCTGCGCGGCGCGATCTTCCAGGAGGAGCGGCACGACGCGTTCCGGGACGCCCATCTGCACGCCCGCCTGGCCACGGATCCGGAGCCGGCGGACCCATGGGGAGAGCCGGACGGGCGGGCCGCGAAAATGTGACGCGCATCACCGCCGACGGGCGATCAGTCCGGCCCGCACCGCGGGTCATACCCGTTGACCGCAGCACCATCGCAGCGAAGAAGGGACCGGCCGACATGACCGCACCCGTGAAGGGCCCCGCCAGCTACTTCCCCTCCATCGAGAAGAAGTACGGCCGGCCGGTCGCCGAGTGGCAGGAGCTCATCCGCAGCTCGCCGCTGACCCGGCACATGGAGCTCGTCAACTGGCTCAAGACCGAACACGGCCTGGGGCACGGGCACGCCAACGCGCTGGTGGCGCACACGCTCGCCGAGGGCGCCGGCGCGTGAGGCGAGAGGGCCCGCCACCGAAAATCAGGAGAGCCCGGGCGGCCCCGGACGGCACCATGAACCATGGATACCGACACCGATACAGCCACGGACACGGGCAGTTGGCACCTCACCCATGACCTCGACGACTTCCTGACCCGCGCGGGCGCCTTCCTCCGCTCCCGGCCGGCGCTGCACACCGTGCCGTTGACGGTCACGGAGAACCTGCGCACGCGCGGCCGGAGCGTGTACGGCCAGGGAGCGCCGGAGTTCGGCGCGCTGGAGCGGGGCGGAGAGGTCCGGGCGGCCTTCTTCCGCACCCCGCCCCACTGGCTGAACGTCACGGCCCTCACCCCCGAGGACGCCGACGCCCTCGCCGCGCGACTGGCCGCCCTCGGCCGGAGCCTGCCCGGGGTGAACGCGGAGTCCGGCACCGCGGCCGCCTTCGCGGCGGCCTGGCAGCGGCACACGGGCGCGACGGCGGCCCTCCGCCAGCAGCAGCGGCTCTACCGGCTCGGCACCCTGACCGCGCCCGGACCCGTGCCGCCCGGCCGCCCCCGGGTCGCCGTCGAGTCCGACCGAGAGCGGCTGGGGCGCTGGCACGACGAGTTCGGGGAGGCCGTCGGCGGAGGTACCGTCCGCGACCCCGCGGAGTGGGTTCAGGCGCGTATCGACAGCGGGAGCATCACCTTCTGGGAGACCCCCGACGGCACTCCCGTCGCCATGGCCGGCACGAGCCCCCGGGTCGCCGGTCAGGTCCGCGTCACCACGGTCTACACCCCGCCGCGCTTCCGCGGGCGTGGCTACGCGGGCGCGGCGACGGCCGAGGTCAGCCGGGCCGCACTGGCCGCCGGGGCGGACGAGGTCCTCCTCTTCACGGACCTGGCCAACCCGACCAGCAACGGCCTCTACCAGCGCATCGGGTACCGTCCGGTGGCGGACTTCGAGGTGTACGACTTCGTGGCGGAGAGCGAAGGGGCGTGACCCGTGAACGAGCGCGACGTTCTGCTCAACGAGCTGGCCCAGGGCCTGCGCCCGCCGGCCGAGGGCATCGCATGGTTCGAGGGCCTGGCCGAGGACGAACAGCACGAGGTGCTGCTGCTGCTCCGCGAGTTCTGCGTCCAGGCCCGTGCCACCGGTGAAGACGCCGTGGAGGCCATCCGGCGCTCCGGACTCCGGCCGACCCACACCCCGTCGGTGCTGATCCTGGCCGGACGCTTCGACCAGCAGCTGGGCAAGGTCGCCGCCCTGCGGCCGCGCCATGAGCGGATCAAGGCGTTCCGTCTGCTGGTCCACGTCCTGGGCAGCGCGGACGCGCGGCGCCGGGAGCGGTACTGCGCCGACGGGTGCGGTCACGACTGGCATCGGCTGGGAGGGGGCGCCGCCTAGGCGGCCGCCCGCGGCACCACCCGGATGTTGAACGTGTGGGAGCCCAGGCCGTTCGCGATGCCCATGAAGAGCAGGGCGAAGTGCTCCTGGCCGCGGGCCGTGGTGATGCCGCCGATGTCCAGCTGGGACGAGGCGGGCCAGCCGAGGTCGGCGAGCAGGCGGCCGGTGGTCTGTTTGGCCTCGGGATCGTCGCCGGAGAGGAAGACGGTGGTCGGGCCGGCCAGGCCGTCGGGCGCGGTCATCGCCGTCGAGTCCATGGTGCACAGCGTCTTGACGACGGGCGTCTGGGGGAAGGCCCGCTGGATCTGTTCGGCCAGGCTGCTGTTGGGGTGGGACAGCTCCGTGTAGTCGTCGGAGAGTCCGACCCCGACGTCGATCAGCAGCGTGCCCGCCAGGGCGGGGGCCCCGAGGGAGCGGAGCAGGTCCAGGGAGACGGTCCCCGGGGTCGCGTTGACCAGTACCTCCGCATGGGCCGCTGTCTCGTCCAGGCCTGCCACGGGCAGTCCCAGGTCCGTTCGTTCCGCGGGCTTGCGCGAACCGAGGAGTACGTCGTGTCCCGCCGCGCTCCAGCCGTGGGCCAGGGCGCGGGCGACATGACCGGTGCCGAGGAGTCCTATACGCATGGTGCGACGCTAACCGGCACCGCGGTCCCGGGCATCGGACCGCAGGACCAACCCGTCGGCACCAATGGCCTAGTCCCCAAGCCGCGGTGATCTCGGGCCCGTTGACGGACACCTCAGGGCCACAGCAGCTCCCGCGACCACGCCTCGCCGTCCCGCTCCCCCTCCCGCCGGTAGCGGAGCCGGACGTGCCGCCGACGCCCGTCTCCCTGGAAGAACTCCACCTCCTCGGCGCGCAGCCGGTACAGCGTCCAGGACGGCACCGGTGCCTCCGGCTCGCGTGACGCCCGTTCCCACGCCGACTCCGAGGCCCGGGCCAGGTCGTCCAGCGAGGGGAGGACCTCGCTCTGCCGCCCGGTCAGTGCCGCCGCCAGCGCCCCGGTCGAGCGGGCGTGCAGGTCGCCCTGGGCGTCCTCGGAGGGAGCCGCCGTCACGGGGCCGCGCACCCGGACCTGGCGGCCCAGCACCGGCCAGTAGAAGCCGAGCGCGGCGTACGGGCGTCCGGCGAGGTGCCGGCCCTTGCGGCTCCCGGCGTGGGACGCGAAGGACCAGCCGTCGGCGTCCGCGCCGTGCAGCATCACGATCCGTACGTCGGGCAGGCCCGACTCGTCCGACGTCGCCAGTGACATGGTGTGCGGTTCCGTCTGGCCGGCCGCCACCGCCGCCGCGAACCACTCGGTGAACAGGGGCAGGGGAGCGGCCGGGGCGCCGGCCGGATCGAAGGCGGGCAGGTCCGTGACCTCCGGGTCCCAGACCCGAAGTGACCTCAGCAGCTCGTGAAGATCGGTTGCCATGCCTCGATTGTCACCGGTCCCCGGCGGGGCGGTGCGGAGGGACGACGGCCCCCTCCGACGGCACGTCCCGGATGGCGCATGCCGGGGAGAGTGTGCGGACCCTTCACTCCGCCCCCAGCACCACCGTCCCCGACGAGCAGAACCAGCCCCCCGTCCCCGACGCCACCGCCAGGCGCGGCAGCGTGCCGTCGCCCCGCCGCACCTGGCGTTCCCCGCACTCCCCGCGCAGCTGCCGCACCGCCTCCACCAGCAGGAACAACCCCCGCATTCCGGGGTGCTGCGCCGACAGCCCGCCCCCGTCGGTGTTCACCGGCAGCTCACCGCCCTCGACCCGCAGCCGCCCCTTCTCCACGAACGCGCCGCCCTCGCCCTTCGCGCAGAAGCCGAGGTCCTCCAGCGTCACCAGCGTCATGTAGGTGAACGCGTCGTAGAGCTCGGCGAAGTCGATCTCCGACGGCCGCACCCCCGCCCGCTCGAACGCCAGCCGCCCGCTCACCGCCGCCGGCGACACCGTGAAGTCCGGCCACTCGGACATCGCCGCGTGCGAGACGCACTCCCCGGCTCCCAGCACCCACACCGGTGACGTACGGCAGTCCCGTACGTACCCCTCCGCCACCAGCAGCACCGCGGCCCCTCCGTCGGAGCGCACACAGCAGTGCAGCTTCGTGAAGGGGTCGGCGATCATGGGCCCGGCCAGGACCTCGTCGACCGTGACCGGGGTGCGGAACATCGCCTCCGGGTTGAGGGCCGCGTTGGCCCGGGCCTGGACCGCCACCTCCGCCAGCTGCTCGATCGTCGTGCCGTACTCGATCATGTGGCGGCGGGCCGCCATGGCGTACTTGGCGATCAGGGTGTGGCCGTAGGGGACTTCGAACTGCAAGGGGCCCCGCGTGCCGAAGGACAGGGTCCCGGTGCGGCGGCCCGCGCGGACGTCGGCGCGGGCCGTCGAGCCGTAGACGAGCAGCACCGCGCGGGCGTGCCCGGCCGCGATCGCGTCCGCCGCATGGGCCGCCATGACCTCCCAGGTGGAGCCGCCCACGGAGGTCGAGTCGACCCAGGTGGGGCGCAGGCCCAGGTGCGAGGCGACCTCCACGGGCGCCAGGGTGCCGAGGCCCGCCGAGGCGAAGCCGTCGACGAGCGCGCGGTCCAGGCCCGCGTCGGCCAGGGCGCGGCGGGCCGCCTGGGCGTGCAGGGCGTACGGCGTCGCGTCGTCCACGCGGCCGCAGTCCGACAGGGCCGCGCCGACGACGGCCACTTTCCTCCGGGCCACCATGAATCTGACGGTACATCAGATGCGGCCGGGCGCGGCAGGGCTCTGGGCTTCCCCGTTCCACCGCCCTAATATGACGCACCGTCAGATAGTGAGTGAGGTGCGGAGAGAGGTGGCCCCATTGGACGCCCGCTTCACCGACGAACAGGACGAGATCCGCCGCACCCTGCGCGACCTGCTCGACAAGCGGTGCGGTCCACAAGAGGTGCGGGCGGCCGTCGACACCCCGGTCGGGCACGACCGGGCCCTGTGGACCGCCCTCGCCGGACAACTGGGCCTGCCCGGCCTGGCCCTCCCCGCCACCTGCGGCGGAGTCGGCTGCTCGGTGACCGAGATGGCCCTGGCCTGCGAGGAGACGGGCCGGGTCCTCGCCCCCACCCCGCTGCTGGCCACCGCCGTCCTCGCCGCCCCGCTGCTGCTCGCCCTCGGCACCGGAGCCCAGTGCGCCGGGCTCCTGCCGCGCATCGCCTCCGGCGCGCTCACCGCCGCCCTCGCCGTACCGGGGCCCGCTCTCGCCACCGCCCTCGCGCTCACCGGGCACGACGGGCGCGGGGAGTGGGCCGGCGGGGGGCGGTCCGGGGGCGTCCAGGCCCGGCGGGTGGAGGGTGGCTGGCAGGTGTACGGGCAGGTCGACCAGGTGCTCGACGGGCACAGTGCCGAGCTGCTCGTGGTCGCCGCGCACACCGGGGGTTTCGCCCGATCGCGGGTGCTGCTCTTCCTCGTGCGCGCGGGCGCCGCCGGGCTCACCCGCGTACGGCAGACCGCACTGGACGCCACCCGCCCCCAGGGCAGGATCCAACTGCGCGACACACCAGCCGAGTTGCTGGGTGACGAAGCCGCCGACGCCCTCGCCGCCCTGGCCCGGCTCGGCGACACCGCCGCCGCCTGTCTCGCCGCCGAGGCCGTGGGGGCCGCCGGCCGGGTGCTGGAGCGGACCGTCGAGTACGTGGGGCAGCGCGAGCAGTTCGGCAGGCCGGTCGGCTCCTTCCAGGCGGTCAAGCACCGGCTGGCCGACGCCTACGTCCAGGTCCAGGCGGCCCGGTCGGCGGCCTACTACGCGGCCTGGGCCGCCGCCGCCCCGGCCCCCGGGGCGGAGACGGCCGGCGCTCTGGCCCTCGCCCAGGCGCTCGAAGCACTGCGCCGCGCCGCCGCCGAGGGGATCCAGCTGCACGGCGGCATCGGATTCACCTGGGAGCACGAGGCTCACCTGTACTTCAAGCGTGCCGCGGGCGACGAGCTGCTGTTCGGGCCGGTGCACCGGCTGCGGGCGCACGCGGCCGACGCGGCACACGTCTTCGAGGAGGCCGGCACATGAGGGGTGCGCGTGTGGTGCAGAAGGTGTCGTCGACCAAGGGCTTCGCCCGGGTGGCGCCGCACGTGGTGCCCGCCCTCGACCGGGCCGTCCACCGGCTCACCAGGGGGAAGGTGCTGCTCAGCGCCCACATGCTCCCCGGGGTGGTGCTGACCTCGACGGGGGCGAGGAGCGGTCTGCCCCGCCGTACCCCCCTGGCCTGCATGCCGGAGGACGGCGGGCGCCGCTGGATCCTCGTCGGGTCCAACTTCGGACGGCCGGGGCACCCCGCCTGGAGCCACAACCTGCTCGCGCATCCCGACGCGGAGATCAGCTGGAAGGGCCGGGACGTCCCGGTCACGGCCCGGCTGCTGGCGGGACAGGAGCGGGCGGCGGCGTGGCAGGCGCTGCTGGCGTTCTGGCCGCCGTACGCCACGTATCAGGCGCGGGTCGATCGGGAGATCCGGGTGTTCCGGCTGGTGCCGAGGCGGGAAAGCGCGACGGGCGGTGGTCCACCTGCGTGAACCACCGCCCGCCAGACAGGACTTGGATGCGTGAGAGGCCGCTGCGCCGCGCTATTTCGTCGGCTTCCGGCCGGTGACGCCCAGGTGCACCAACAGGGCGAGGTTCGGTTTCAGTTCGGCCTGCTTCACGCCCCAGGAGGAGAAGCCCTTCTGGTGGGAGGCGACGGCCGCGAGCATCGCGACGAGCGAACCGGCGACGGCCGCCGGGTTCACGTCCTTGTCGACCCTGCCCTTGGCCTGGAGCTCGGCGACGGCGTCCGCCAGGGAGTTGTTCACCGAGTTGAGGATCTTCATCCGGAGCTTGTAGAAGCGCTTGTCGCCCTCGGCGGCACCGAGATCGACGACCCGGAGGATCGCGTCGTTCTTGCGCCAGAACTCCAGGAAACCGTCGACGAGTTCCTGGGCCGTCTGCCAGCCGGCCTTGCCGGCCCACGAACGGCCCTCCAGAAGCTCCGTCAACGCGGCGCCCTCGGTCGCCATTTGCTCGGCGATCTCCAGGACGGCGCCCTCGACGTCCGGGAAGTACTGGTAGAAGGTCGCGGGCGAAGTACCCGCCTTCCGGGCGACATCGATGACTTTGACGTCCCGGTACGGGGAGGAGCTGAGCATCTCGCTGAGGCAGTCGAGCAGCTTCTGCCGGGTCGCCTGCCCACGCCTACCGGCCACGCGGCCGTCGACGGTACGCACTTGTCCTGTCATGCCGTCAGCTTACCGAGGCGTGATCGGGGCGCGATTCGGCCGACTGCAAATGGGGTGTAAGGGAGTGCGGAGGCTGTGTGCCTGGTCTGCGGGTTGCGGCGGTCGCGGTTACGTTGGCGGCATGGCCGAAAACAGGGCATCGGTGTACGGAGAGGGCGTCCCCTGCTGGGTGGACGCGCAGCTTCCCGACGTCGAGGCGGGCAAGCGGTTCTACGGTGAACTTTTCGGATGGACCTTCGAGGACTGGTTCGGCTCCTTCGCGCAGGCGCTGAAGGACGACGAACCCGTGGCCGCGCTGGTCCGCAAGGTGGACGGCCGGCTGCCCACCGTGTGGACGGTGTACTTCGCGACCCCGGACGCACCGGCCCTGGCCCGGCGCATCCGGGACGCGGGCGGGCAGATCGTCTCGGCGCCGGTACCGGCCGGGGAACTGGGCGTCACCGCGCTCGTCACCGACCCCGAGGGCGCCGTCTTCGCCCTGTGGCAGCCGGAGGAGCACCCAGGCTTCGGCAAGCGGCACGAGCCGGGCACCTTCGCCTGGGCCGAGCTCTACGCCCGCGACACCGACGCCGCCAACGCCTTCTACGGCGAACTCTTCCGGGAGGCCCTGTTCGGACCGGACGCCGAGCCCGACTTCGGCCGCGCCCCCGTCTCGGACGTGTTCCCCGCCCAGATGCCGCCCCACTTCCTCGTGCACTTCGCCGTCGAGGACGTGCCGGCCGCGCTGGAGGACGTGACGCGGCTCGGCGGCCGGGTCCAGGCCCCGCCGTTCGAGACCTCGTACGGCGAGGTCGCCGTCGTCACGGACGATCAGGGGGCGTCCTTCGCGCTGCTGCGCCGCTGAGCGGGCATTGTTTGGTCATCGTTCGATCACTTATCCTCCGAGGCATCCCAATTGTCACCGGGTTCGCAACCAGGGCTCCGGCCAGGAAGAATCAGGGTGCGTGCCGCCATGGCGGTGCGGTGGTGAGACGCTGCACGGGGTCGCGTGGAACATGTGGCTTCGGCGCGGCTCGTACGGGGAGGTGGCAGGCAGAGTGGTGGATCAGCTGACGCAGCACGATCCGCGGCGGATCGGGCCGTTCGAGGTGCTGGGACGGCTGGGTGCCGGCGGCATGGGGCTGGTCTATCTCGCGCGTTCGGCGTCCGGCCGGCGCGTGGCGATCAAGACCGTCCGGACGGAGCTGGCCGAGGACCAGCTGTTCCGGGTCCGCTTCACGCGCGAGGTGGAGGCGGCCCGCGCCGTCTCCGGCTTCTACACGGCCGCGGTCGTGGACGCCGACCCGCGCGCCGCCGTGCCGTGGCTGGCCACCGCGTACGTCCCGGCACCCTCCCTCGAAGAGATAGTGAACGACTGCGGCCCGATGCCGGCCCAGGCGGTGCGCTGGCTGGCGGCGGGCGTGGCCGAGGCGCTCCAGTCCATCCACGGCGCGGGCCTGGTGCACCGGGACCTCAAGCCGTCGAACGTCCTCGTCGTGGAGGACGGGCCCCGGGTGATCGACTTCGGCATCGCGTCGGGCGTCTCGAACACGCGTTTGACGATGACGAACGTCGCCGTCGGCACGCCCGCCTACATGTCGCCCGAGCAGGCCAAGGACTCCCGCAGCGTCACCGGCGCCAGCGACGTCTTCTCCCTGGGCTCGATGCTGGTCTTCGCCGCCACCGGCCACCCGCCCTTCCACGGCGCCAACCCGGTCGAGACGGTCTTCATGCTGCTGCGCGAGGGCCCCGACCTCGAAGGCCTGCCGGACGAGCTGCGGCCGCTCATCGAGTCCTGTATGCAGATGGACCCGACGGCCCGCCCCAACCCGGCCGACCTCCAGGCCCAGCTGGCCCCTCACCTCTTCGGCTCCGGCTCCGACGACAGCGGCACGGCCTCCGCGTGGCTGCCCGAGCGGGCCGTGGGCCTGATCGAGTCCCGCCGCAACGGCCGCCCGGCCGGCAAGCCCGCCCCCGGCGCCGGCCGCAGCGGCGGCGGACGCCCCACGCCGGGCCCGGCGCCCCTCCCGCCCCCGCCCGCGCACGACCCGGTCATCCCGTCGCCCGCCCCCGCGCCCGCGCCGGTCGGCGGTCCCGACACCGGCCCCGTCCGCCTCGCCGGCGCCAAGGTGCCCATCGGCCCCGGCCCGCGCGTCGCGGACGTACGCGCCGCCGCCGTGCAGGCGCCGGCACCGGAGGCCGCCCTCGCCGCCTCCTGGTCCAAGCCGCGCCCCGGCGTCAACGGCACGGACCCCGCCGTGGGCCCCGCCGTCGCCGCGCCCCCGGCCCCTGCCGCGCCGCCCGAGCAGGCCGGCGGCTGGCGGCCCTGGCGCTTCCGCATGTCCAACGACGTCTGGGGCACACCCTCGGTCGCCGGCGACCTGGTCTACGTCACGTCCTTCGAGGTGCACGCGCTGGACGTCGCCACCGGCCGCCGCCGCTTCAAGACCCGGGACGTCGCCTGGTCCATGGCGGTCGCGGACGGCCGTATCCACGCCTCCGACGGGCCCACGCTGTTCGCCCTGGACGCCCGTGAGGGCGCCGACCTCTGGCGCCTCCAGACGGACGCCTGGGTGTACTCGCTCAAGGCCGACCGCGGCACCGTCGTCACCGGCACCCGCGGCGGCGGCGTCCAGGGCTGGGAGGCCTCCGGCGGCCAGAAGCTGTGGGAGATCACCGGCTGCCAGTCGGACTTCGAGTCCCCCGAGGCAGGACCCGCCCTGCACGACGGCACGGTGTACGTGTGGCAGGACGCCCGGCTGCGCGCCCTGGACGCCCGCACCGGCGACGAGCGCTGGTCGTACCCGATCGGCGACGCGGCCTCCTGCGGCGGCGTCCCCATCCGGCTCACCCCGGCCACCGACGGCTACGTCTACGTCTGCGCCGGCACCCGCGTCCTCGCCCTGGACGTGGCCGCCGGGCACGTGAAGTGGCACTTCGAGGCCCCGGCCGTGTTCCTCTGCCCGCCCACCTTCGTCCCCGGCCCTGCCGTCACCGGCGGCGGCATCTACCTCGCCGACTACCTCGGCACGGTCTACGCGCTCGACGCCACCGACGGCCGTGACCGCTGGCGCATCGCCACCGAGGCCCGCTCCTGCGTCGACCCCGTCCTGGTCGCCGCGGGACACGTCCACGTGGGCAGCGGCAAGGGCCTCTACACCCTCGACGCGGTCACCGGCACGCCCAAGTGGCGCTTCCAGGCGGGCGGCGACATCGTCGGCGCCCCCTCGGTCGCCGAGGGCCGTATCCACTTCGGCTCCACCGACCACCTGCTCTACACCCTGAAGGCCGACGACGGCCGGCTCCGCTGGAAACTCGCCACCGGCGGCGAGATCACCGGCTCCCCGGTCGTCCGGGACGGGGTGGTGTACGCGTGCAGCAAGGACCGCTGCGTGTACGCACTGGACGCGGAGAAGGGCACGGGCACGGCGCGCACCGCCTGACGCACCCCGCCTCACCCTCCCGGGACGGCCGTCGTCACGGCGTACGGAAGGGGTGCTCCGGACGGCGGCCGTCGCTCGTCGGGGAGCGGCCCGTGCACCGCTCCCACCCATGACGCTACGCCGGGTACGGGCCCGTCGCCACGCAACGGCCCGGCCGGCCGCGGCGCGTCAGTCCCGCAGCTCCGTCAGGAAGTCGATCAGCGCCTCGTTCACCTCGGCGGGCCGCTCCTGCTGAGTCCAGTGGCCGCAGCCCGGCAGCACGAGCGGCTTGCGGCGCAGGTCCGGCATCAACTCCGGCAGCCGCTCGATCAGTTCCGGCGTCCCCGGGAAGGCCGGGACCAGGTCGCGGTCGCCGTACACGTACAGCGCCGGCGGGGTGACGACCGCGCCTTGCCAGGGGGCGGTCAGCTCCCAGTTGCGGTCCAGGTTGCGGTACCAGTTGAGCGCGCCGGTGAAGCCCGGCTCGAAGCTCTCGGTGAGCACGTCGAGGTCCTGCTCGGTGAGCCACCCGGGCAGCACCTCGGGGTCCGGCGCGTCCGTGAGCCAGCCGCGCTCCAGGTCTACCAGGGCCTGCTCGGGACGCCCGGCGTCCGGCGCGTCACCGGAGGCGGAGTACAGCAGCTTGCGCAGAGTCCTGCGGGTGTCGGCGGCGAACTCGGCGTCCGCGGCCCCCGGCCGGTTGAAGTAGTTCCAGTAGAAGCGGCCCTCGAACCGCTCCTGCATGGTCTGAAGCGGAGGCCGGCTGCCGCGGAACGGCGGCGGCACGCTCAGCCCGGCCACCCCGCGCACCACGTCCGGCCGCAGCAGCGCAGTGTGCCAGGCCACCGGCGCGCCCCAGTCGTGCCCGACGACGAACGCCCGCTCCTCGCCCAGCGCGTGGACCAGCCCGACCACGTCCCCCACCAGGTGGAGGATGCTGTACGCGGCCACGTCCTCGGGGCGGTCGCTGCCGCCGTACCCGCGCTGGTCGGGCGCGACCACCCGGAAACCGGCCTCGGCCAGCGGGCCGAACTGGTGCCGCCAGGAGTGCCAGGACTCCGGGAACCCGTGCAGCAGCACCACGAGCGGGCCCTCGCCCTGCTCCGCGATGTGCAGTCGTATGCCATTGACGTCGATCATCCGATGCTCAACCACGCCCCCGAGCATACGGGTGTAGGGGTAAACGACTTCACTCGCGCAACCGGTACTCCCGCCGTCGCTCGGTGAACAGCCGGGCCTGCCGCTCGCCCGCCGCGTTCCCGAGTGCGATGAGGTGCGGGGCCTGTGCGAACCCCTGCGCCCGTCCCGCCGCACTCGCGGCCCACAGTGCCCGCACGGTCCCCTGCACGGCCTCGGTCGGGTACCCGGCGAGGACGGCGGCGCATGCGGTCGCCGCCCCCAATGCCTCGCCCTCCGGCACGAGTTCCGACACCAGCCCGATCTCGTACGCCCGCCGCGCCGAGATCCGCTCCGCGGTCCCCATCAGCGCCATCCGCGCCACCTCGCCGTAGGGCATGCGCTGTGCCATGAGGACGGACTCGTAGGCGCTGACCATGCCGTAGGTGGTGTGCGGGTCGAAGAAGGTGGCGGTGGTGTCCGCGACGACGAACTCCGCCTCGCCGAGCAGGTAGAAGGCCCCTCCGCAGGCCATGCCGTGCACGGCGGCGACGACCGGTTTCCACAGGTCGTTCGCCTTCGGCCCGATCCCGAGCAGCGGATCGTCCTGCGCGTAGGGCGAGTTCGGCTGCGGTACCACGGCGTCCCGGTCGATGCCGGTGCAGAAGGCGCGCTCACCGGCCCCGGTGAGGACGATCGCCCGCACGGTGTCGTCGAACCGCAACTCGTGCCAGGTGGACGCCAGTTCGTCGGCCATGGCGAGGTCGACGGCATTGAGCCGCCCGGGCCGGTCGAGCGTCACGACGGCGACCCCGCTGTCCCGGTCGGCCCGCATGAGCACACCGCTCATGACCGCTCCGGGACCCACTGGGGAAGGCCGTCGTGGAAGACGGCCCGCACCCTGCCGCCGATGCGCAGGCGCTCCGGCGGCAGGGAGCCGAGGGGCTCCCCGGCCGCGGCGACCAGATTGCCCACCAGCCGGATGCGGGGCGCCTCCTCCAGCTCGACGACGATCACGTTGTACGGCGCCCGCGCCGCGTAGTCGGGCAGCAGCGGCGGATGGGCGACGACGTACGACCAGACCCGGCCCCGGCCGGACACCGCACGCCACTCGCTCTCGAAGGACTGGCAGTGCGGGCAGCAGGGCCGGGGCGGGAAGCGGAACTCGCCGCATGCGGCGCAGGCCTGGACGCGCAGTTCGCCCTGGGCGGCGTACTCCCAGAACGGGGCGCCGTCGGCGTCGGGGACGGGACGCAGCATCGGTGACTCCTCAGTTCCTCAGCAGCAGGGCGGAGGTCGGGACTCCCTCACCCGCCGTGACCAGACAGGCGGAGGCGCCGGGGACCTGCGCGGTACTCGTGCCGCGCAGTTGCCTGACCCCTTCGTTGATGAGGTTGAAACCGTGCACATAAGCCTCGGACAGGCCGCCCCCGCCGGTGTTCAGCGGCAGCAGCCCGCCGGTCTCCAGCGCCCCGCCCTCGGTGAACGCCCCGCCCTCACCGCGCCCGCAGAAGCCGTAGCCCTCCAGGGAGAGCAGGACCAGGGGCGTGAAGGCGTCGTAGATCTGGGCGACGTCGACGTCCTCGGGGGTCAGGTCGGAGTGTTTCCACAGGTGCCGTGCGGCGCTCCAGGCGGGGCCGGTGAGGGGGTCGTCGTTCCAGTAGTTGACCATGCCGTGGTGCTGGGCGGGGAGCGACTGGGCGGCGGAATGGACGTACACGGGCCTGCGCCGGCAGTCGCGGGCGCGCTCGGCGGAGACCACGACACAGGCCAGGGCCCCGTCGGTCTCCAGGCAGTTGTCGAAGAGGCAGAGCGGCTCGCTGATCCAGCGGGAGCTCATGTACATCTCGCGGGTGAGGGGCCGGTCGTACATGATCGCGGCGGGGTTCTGGTTGGCGCGGTTGCGGCAGGTCAGGGCGACGTTGAACAGGTGGTCGCGGGTGGCGCCGTACTCGTGCATATAGCGGCGGGTGAGCATCGCGATCTCGTCGGCGGGCCTGAGCAGCCCGTACGGCCGCGTCCATTGGGCCGGGGTCGGGAGCTGGACGGTGGTGTTCGTCCAGGGCCGGGGCCCGCTACCCCGCTTGCGGGACCGCCAGGCCACCCCGACGCTCGCCTGCCCGGCCGTGATGGCCGCGGCGAGGTGGGCGACGGTGGCGCACGAACCCCCGCCCCCGAAACCGACCTTGCTGAAGAACGTGAGGTCGCCGAAGCCGCAGGCTTTCGCCAGCTCCACCTCGTCGGTCTCCTCCATGGTGTAGGAGGCGAGGGCGTCGACCTCGCCGGGCGCGATCCCCGCGTCGTCGAGGGCGGCCAGGACGGCCCGGCAGGCCAGGGTGCGTTCGTCCTCCGGGAGCCGTTTGGCGAAGGGCGTCTGGCCTGTGCCGACGATGGCGGTGGCGTCTTTGAGGCCTCCCGATCCTGCTGCCATGCTGCGCGCACCTCCGGGCCCGAACGGTCGCTGACAGGCCGTCAGATTACAGATAATCTGACGGGTAGTCAGCTCCTACGTCGTCGGGAGGCGCGCTGTGCGAGCGGATACGGCATGGGGAAGCGTTCCGGGCCTGGTCAGGGCGGCGGCCGAGCAGTACGCGGACGTCGAGGCGGTCGTCGAGGGCCGGACCCGCGTCACCTACGCGGAACTGGGCGCACGGGTCGAGCGCGCGGCGGCGGCCTGCATGGCGACCGGGGTCGAACCGGGTGACCGGGTCGGCATCTGGGCCCCGAACTCGCTCGACTGGATCGTCGCGGCCCTGGGCGCGGTCTCCGCGGGCGCGGTGCTCGTGCCGCTGAACACCCGGTTCAAGGGCGCCGAGGCGGCGGACGTGCTGCGCCGCAGCGGCACCCGGCTGCTGTTCGTCACCGGCACGTTCCTCGGCACCTCGTACGTGGCGTCCCTGCGACGGGCGGCCGGAGACGGTCCCGGCGCCGGCCCGCTGCCCGGCCTGCCGGCCCTGAAGCACGCGGTCGTCCTCTCGGACGACGCCCCGGCCGGCTTCCTGACCTGGAAGGACTTCCTGGCCTCGGGGGAAGGGGTGGGGGCGGCCGACGTACGCGGAAGGTCCGCGGCCGTCCAGGGGACCTGGCCCTCGGACATCATCTTCACCTCGGGTACGACGGGCCGGCCCAAGGGCGCCGTCATCACCCACGGCCAGACGCTGCGGGCGTACGGCATCTGGAGCGACCTGGCGGGCCTCACCCGGGGCGACCGCTACCTGATCGTCAACCCCTTCTTCCACACCTTCGGCTACAAGGCCGGGGTGATCGCCTGCCTCATGCGGGGCGCGACGATGGTCCCCCAGCCGGTGTTCAACGTGACGACGGTCCTCGCCAACATCGCCGCCGAGCGCATCTCCGTGCTCCCCGGCCCTCCGACCCTGCTCCAGTCCCTGCTGGACCACCCCGCACGCGACGCCCACGACCTGACGGCCCTGCGCCTGGTCGTGACGGGAGCGGCGGTCGTGCCGCTGCGGCTGGTGGAGCGGCTGCGCACCGAACTCGGCATCGGCACGGTCCTCACCGCCTACGGCCTCTCCGAAGCGAGCGGTGTCGTCACGATGTGCCGGCGCGGCGACGACCCGACGGTGATCGCCTCCACCTCGGGCCGGGCCATTCCCGGCACGCGGATACGGGTCGTGGACCCCGAGGGCCGGCCCCTGGCACCCGGCGTGCCGGGCGAGGTCCTGGTGCGCGGCTTCCACGTCATGAGCGGCTACTACGAGGACGAGCGGGCCACCGCCGAGGTGCTGTCGGAGGACGGCTGGCTGCGCACCGGCGACATCGGCGTCCTGGACGCCGCGGGCAACCTGCGCATCACCGACCGCCTCAAGGACATGTTCATCGTCGGCGGCTTCAACGCCTACCCCGCCGAGATAGAGCAGCTGCTGGGCCTTCACCCGGACGTGGCGGACGTGGCGGTGATCGGCGTGCCGGACGCCCGGCTCGGGGAGGTCGGCAGGGCCTACGTCGTACGGCGCCCCGGCGCCCTGCTGACCGCCGACGACCTGATCGCCTGGTCCCGCAGGGAGATGGCGAACTACAAGGTTCCCAGGACCGTCCGCTTCGTCGCGGACCTGCCGCGCAACGCGAGCGGGAAGGTCGTGAAGGGCGCGCTGCGGGACCCGGTCACCGGCCGATCGGCAGGGCCGGAGTGCCGGTGACCGACATCATCAGCGAGTACAGGGTGGTGTCGGCCGCGATGAACAGGCGGTTGCGCCGGGCGCCGCCGAAGCGGACGTTGGCGACGGTGCCGGGCACCAGGATGCGGCCGATCAGCGTGCCGTCGGGGTCGTAGCAGTGCACGCCCCCGGCCATCGCCGCGGCCCAGAGCCGCCCCCGGTCGTCGAACCGGATGTTGTCGAAGTTGCCGTTGCCGCACGTGGCGAAGACATCGCCGCCGGACAGGGCGGTGCCGTCCTCGGCGACGTCGAAGACGCGGATGTGGTTGGCGACGCTGTCCGAGACGTACAACTGCCGCTCGTCCGGCGAGAAGACCAGTCCGTTGGGCCCCTGGAACCCGTCGGCGACCAGCCGCACCTCACCGGTCACGGGGTCGACGCGGTAGACGTTGCGGGCCCCGATCTCGCTCTCGGCGCGATGCCCCTCGTAGTCGGTGGCGATCCCGAACTCGGGGTCGGAGAACCACACCGACCCGTCCGACCTCACCACGGCGTCGTTCGGGCTGTTGAGCCGCTTGCCCCGGAACCGCTCGGCGAGCACGGTGACCGAGCCGTCGTGCTCGGTCCGGGTCACCCGCCGGTTGCCCTGCTCACAGGTGATGAGACGGCCCTGGCCGTCCAGGGTGCTGCCGTTCGGGTACCCGGCGGGGGAGCGGAACACCCCGACGGCCCCGGTGGTCTCGTCCCACCGCAGCAGCCGGTCGTTGGGGATGTCGCTCCACACGAGATACCGCCCGGCGGGCACGTACACCGGCCCCTCGGCCCACCGGCACCCCTCGTACAACGTCTCCAGCCGTGAGTCCCCCGCCTGACACCTGCCCGTCCGGAACCGGTCGTCGAGGGTCTCGTAGAGATGGGGCTGCTCGCCGGGCATGAGGCCGCCTTCGGGCTCGGGAGGGTGATCTCGGACCCACTATCGCGCGCCGCGGCCGACGCCGCACCGCGCCGGGCCGAACACGCTCAGGACCGGTATGGTAAGTGGTATGGCAACGAAGAAGTACACGGTGACGCTGCCGGAGGAGCTCGCCGAGGAGATCCGGCAGGAGGTCGGGTCCGGTGGCTTCAGCTCCTACGTGACACGGGCCATAGAGCGTCAGCGGGAGCTGGACAGGCTCGGAGAACTGGTGGCCTGGCTGGAGAACGAGCACGGTCCAGTCACTGACGACGAGCTCGCGTCGGCCGAGACCGAGCGCAGGGAGTTCGAGCGCCACTTCACCGAGCAGGGCACGGGGACCGGCGAGCGTGACCGGAGGGCGAGCTAGTGGTGCCGTCCTGCTACGTGCTGGACTGCGAGGCGTTGTCCCGGACCGTCCTGGGGGACCGGGTGATGCTCGCCCGGCTCAAGGACGCGCACCGTTCCGGCGTCCGCGTCGTGACCAGCTCGATGACGCTGATCGAGGCTTACCACGGCCGGGTGAGGCGCGAAGCCTGGGCTTGGGCGATGTCGCGTGTCGTGGTGGAACCCGTGACACGGGAGGTCGCCGACGCCGCTGTCTCCCTGCTCCAGGAAACGGGCCTGCACGGCCACAGGTACGCGATCGACGCGGCGCTGGCCGTGATCGCGGGCCGGCAGCCCGCAGGCGCGGTGCTCTTCACGTCCGACGAGGACGACATGGGAAAGCTGTGCGGGCCGGGCGTGCGGGTCGTGTCGCTGTGACGTGACGACACCTGCCCGCGGACACACCTCGGCCGCGACGGCTCCCCCTCCGCGCCGCCGCGGCCGAACCCCGTGTAACGGTGGCTTACTTCGTCGGCTTGAAAGGCTCCGACGTGGCGTGCAGGTCCTTCGTCTCCAGCGGCTCGCCGGTGGCGTGCAGGTCCTGCTTCTTGACGGCGCCCTCGTCCGTGGCGTGCAGGTCCTTGGTCTCCAGCGGCTCGTCCGTGGCGTGCAGGTCCTGCGGCTTGAGCTCGTCGCCCATGATCGTCAACTCCCCTTGGCGTGGAACAGGCAGTGAGGTCGGCGGGCCCGCCCGGTCACTCCCCCGAGGGTGGCCGGGCAGGCCCGCCCGGGCCGCTCGCCCCGAAACCGGAGCGAGACCCGTGCGGCGACCCGTCTGCCCCCCGACGCGACGGATCGACTACGTCCATGATGGCGTGGGGGGATAAACGAATGATGAACGCCCAGGCGGAGCCTCAGGCCGCCTGCACCGGGGACAGCAGCGCACGCACCTCGGCGGCCTCGGGCGAGCCCAGCTCCTCGTAGATGCCGGCCGCTTCCTGCCAGCAGACCTGGGCCCGGCCGGTCTGGCCGATGCCGCTGAGCGCGCGCCCGAGCACCGTGAGGACGTTGCCCCGCCGCCACTCCCCGCCGATCCCGCGCAGCACGGTGAGCGCCATCTCGGCGTTGGCGGCCGCCCGTGCCGCGCGCCGGGCGGCGAGATCCACCTCGGCCAGCCGGAACAGGCTCATGCCCTCCCAGAGGCGCTGCCTGCTGTCGCGGAACACCTCCAGGGCCTCCTGGAGCCGGGCGGCCGCGTTGCCCAGTTCGCCGCTCTGGGTGAGGGCGAGCCCGAGGGCGTAGCGGGCGTTCGCGCCGCGCATCGAGTTGCCCATGCCGTCGTAGATGTCGATGCCCTCCTGGGCCAGCGCGACCGCGCTCTGGGTCCGCCCGGTCGCCAGGTGGATCCGGGAGAGGTTGCAGAGCGCGGCGGCCTCACCCGGGCGGTCGCCCAGGGCCCGGAAGTGCTCGATGGCCCGGGAGAGGTGCTCCTCGCCGTCCGTGTGCCGGTTCTGGTACAGCGCGATGATGCCGCGGGCGTTGCGCGCCCAGCAGACGGGGAGCAGGTCGTCGGACTCCTGCGCGAGGCGGATGGCCCGTTCCGCCTCCTCCTCGGCCCGTTCGAAACGGCCGCCCACGTGGTGGACGTTGACGAGCGTCATCAGCGCTCGTGCCTCCGCCCGCCCGAGGCCGTGCGAGCGGGCCGCGCCGACGAGCGCCTGGGCGGTCGCCTCGTACTCCTTGGAATTGGCCCCCGACTCGGAGAGGTCGTGCGCGGCCCACAGCATGTCGATCGCCCGGGGGAGGGTCTCCGGCCGTCCCGCGGACTGCCGTACGCACGCGAGGAGGCAGATGGCCTCCGCGTACAGCCAGTCCTGCGCGGCGTGCCGGTCGTCGAAGCGCAGCCCCGGGTACGACGTGGGTTCCAGATGGTCCACCAGCCGGTCTCCCGGCCGTTCGATCGCGTACACGCCCGCCGCCGACGCCAGGTAGAAGTCGAGCAGCCGGGACAGTGCCGATCCCCGTTCGCTCGGGGGGAGTTCGTCCCGTTCGGCGCAGGCACGCGCGTAGAGCCGGACCAGGTCGTGGAAGCGGTAGCGACCGGGGGCGGCCGATTCGAGGAGGGAGGTGTCCACGAGGGACTCCAGCAGGTCCTCCGTGTCCTCGACCGGCAGGTCCAGGACCGCCGCCGCTGCGGCGAGGGAGATGTCGGGGCCGTCCGCGAGGCCCAGCAGGCGGAACGCGCGGGCCTGGGCGGGTTCCAGCTGGCCGTAGCCGAGTTCGAAGGTGGCCTTGACGGCCAGGTCGCCGGCCTGGAGTTCGTCCAGGCGGCGGCGCTCGTCGGCGAGCTTCGCCGCGAGGACGGACACCGTCCAGGTGCGGCGGGCCGCCAGCCGGGACGCCGCGATGCGGATGGCCAGCGGCAGGAAGCCGCAGGCCGCCACGACGTCCAGGGCGGCCTTCCGCTCGGACGCCACCCGCTCCTCGCCCACGATCTTCGTGAACAGCGCCAGCGCCTCGTCCGGGGACATCACGTCCAGGTCGATCAGGTGGGCGCCCGCCAGGTCCACCATCCGCGTGCGGGAGGTGACCAGCGCGGCGCAGCCGTCCGTGCCGGGCAGCAGGGGGCGGACCTGGGCGGCGTCCCGGGCGTTGTCCAGCAGGACCAGCACCCGGCGCCCGGCCAGGACCGAGCGGTAGAGGGCCGCGCGCTCCTCCAGGGAGTCGGGGATCGCCGAGTCGGCCGTGCCGAGGGCGCGCAGGAAGGAGCCGAGGACCGTCTCCGGCTCCGCCGCCCGGGCGCCCGCGCCCTGGAGGTCGACGTAGAGCTGCCCGTCCGGGAACGCCGTGCGTGCCTGGTGGGCCACGTGCACCGCGAGGGTCGTCTTGCCGACGCCGCCGATCCCGGCCAGGGCCGAGACGGCCATGACCCGGCCCTCGGCGAAGGCGAGGATGTCGCCGAGTTCGCGGACGAACGCCGAGCGGCCGGTGAAGTCCGGGACGGTGGCGGGCAGTTGTGCGGGGCGTACCGGGACCGCGGCAGGCTCGGGGGCCGGGGAGGAGGGCTCCGCCAGCGAGGGGTCCGCCTGGAGGATCCGCTGCTGCAACTCGCTCAGGCCGGGGCGCGGGTCCACACCGAGTTCGTCGGCGAGCAGACGGCGGGTGTCGGCGTACACGGCCAGTGCCTCGGCCTGGCGGCCGCTGCGGTAGAGCGCCAGCATCAGGAGCTCGCGGAGCCGCTCGCGCAGCGGGTGGGCCGCGGTGAGGGCCGTGAGCTCGGAGACGGCCTCGGCGTGGCAGCCCTGCTCCAGGTCCATGTCCAGGCGGGATTCGAGAAGTTGCAGCCGCCACTCCTCCAGGCGCACCCGCTGGGCCTCCGCGTAGGGGCCGGGCACTCCCGCCAGGGTCTCCCCGTCCCACAGGGCGAGGGCGCGGCGCAGGGTGTCGCGGGCGTGGCAGAGGTCGCCGGCGGAGCGGGCCTTCTCCGCCTCGGTCGCCAGATCCTGCGCGACGGCGAGGTCCAGGGCGCCCTCGGCGAGACCGCGGACAGCGTAGCCGCCGGACTCGCTGACCAGGACGGCGGCGGTGCCGCCCGGCCGGCGCCCTTCGCCGCCCTGGTCCAGCACCTTGCGCAGGCGGGAGGCGTACGTCCGTACCGCCGCCAGCGCCTGCGAGGGCGATTCCTCGCCCCACAGGGCGTCGATCAGCTCCGCCGCCGTGGCCGTCCGGCCCTCGCGCAGCAGCAGGGCGGCGAGCAGGGCGCGTTGCTGGGGGGATCCGGTGGCGACCGGCTCGTCACCGCGCCAGGCGCGCACGGGGCCGAGCACGCTGAAGCGCAGGCTGAGGGACTCGGCGGGTCCCTCCGGCTCCTCCGGCCCGGCCGTCGCCGCCGACTCCGGCGATGACGGCGTGGAGTCGAAACGCCGCTGCTCCGGTACGCGCGGCACACCGTTCGGTACACCGTCCATGCAGTCCCCCTAGACATCCTGAGCAACCACGCCAGTTTGCCTTGTTGACGGCGGATACGTCAGCCGTGGGAGACGCCGATCACAGGGCGGCACACGGGAGTCCATGAAGTCTGCACAGTCTCTCCGCACACGCGCGGTCAGGTCGACTGGATCACGCCATCACGTCCGGAAACAGCCCTCACCCGTGTAGCTGACGGGCCGTCAGATCAGCGCTACCGTGAGCGCCATGGACACCCACGACAGCACGTTTCCGCTGATCATCTCCGTGGACGACCACACCGTGGAGCCCGCGGGCGTCTGGCAGGACCGGCTCCCGGAGAAGTACCGGGGTGCCGGACCACGCATCGTCCGGGCTCCTGTGAAGGAGATGACGTTCCTCGGGGGCCGTTTCAAGCCGGTCATGGGGCAGCCCGGTGACGAGGGGCCCGTCGGCGACTGGTGGGTCTACGAGGATCTGCGGCGGCCCCTGACCCGGCTCGACACCGCCGTCGGGTACGACAGGGACGAGATCCGGCTGGAGGTCATCACCTACGAGCAGATGCGCCCCGGGTCCTACGACGTCACCGAGCGGCTCGCCGACATGGACGTCAACCACGTCCAGTCCGCCCTCTGTTTCCCCACGTTCCCGCGCTTCTGCGGCCAGACCTTCACCGAGGCGAAGGACCACGAGCTGGGCCTGCTCTGCGTACGGGCCTACAACGACTGGATGGTGGAGGAGTGGTGCGGCCCGGACGCGCACGGGCGGCTCATCCCCCTGCCCATCGTCCCGCTGTGGGACGCCGGGCTGGCGGCGGCCGAGGTCCGGCGCAACGCCGCCCGCGGGGTCCGTGCCGTCGCCTTCTCCGAGATACCGCCGTTCCTCGGACTGCCCTCCATCCACACCGACGGCTGGGACCCGTTCCTCCAGGCCTGCGACGAGACCGGCACCGTCATCGCCATGCACATCGGCTCCAGCAGCCGCATGCCGTCCACCTCCGCCGACGCCCCGCCCGCCGTCGGCTCCACCATCACCTACGCCAACTGCTGCTTCTCCATGGTCGACTGGCTGATGAGCGGCAAGTTCGAGCAGTTCCCGAACCTCAAGGTCATGTACGCCGAGGGCCAGATCGGCTGGATCCCCTACATCCTGGAGCGGGCCGACGTGGTGTGGGAGGAGAACCGCGGCTGGGGCGGGGTCGCCGACAAGGTGCACCGGCCGCCGTCCGAACTCTTCGCCGAGCACGTCTACGGCTGCTTCTTCGACGACGCCTTCGGCCTGCGCAACCTCGACTCCATCGGCGTCGGCAACGTCCTCTACGAGACCGACTACCCGCACTCCGACTCCACCTGGCCCAAGTCCCGCGAGGTCGGCGAGGCGCAGATGGGGCATCTGGCGGCAGACGTGGTCGAGCGGATCGTGCGCGGCAACGCCATCGAGCTGCTCGGGCTGACGGAGGAAGGCCTGTGGCCGGGCGGCGGCGGTGGTGCGCGGTGAGCCTGCGCTACGGGATGCAGCTCCCCGTCCAGTCCCAGAGCACCCTCTACGCCGAGGCGTGGGAGGCGGAGGCCGGCCCGGACGACCTGCTGGAGATCGCCCGCGCCGCCGACCGGGCCGGATTCGACTACCTGGCCGGTTGTGATCACGTCGGCATCCCCCGCCGGCTGGCCGCCGCGATGAGCACCGTCTGGTACGACCCCGTCGCCACCCTCGCCTTCCTCGCCGCCGCCACCGAACGCGTCCGGCTGCTCAGCCACGTCGCGATCGTCGGGCTGCGGCACCCCCTGCTCACCGCCAAGCAGTACGCCACCCTCGACCACCTTTCGAGCGGTCGCCTGATCCTCGGGGTCGGCGCCGGGCACGTCCAGGAGGAGTTCGAGGCCCTGGGCGTCGACTTCCGCGGGCGCGGAGCCGTGCTGGACGAGTGCCTCGACGCCCTGCGCGCCGCCCTGGGGCCCGACGAGTTCCCCGAGCACCACGGCAAGCTGTACGACTTCGAGGGGCTCGGGCAGCGGCCCCGGCCGGCGCAGGACCGGATCCCCGTCTGGGTGGGGGGCAGCTCCCCCGCCGCCGTACGCCGGGCCGCGCTCAAGGGCGACGGGTGGCTGCCGCAGGGCGATCCGAGGGACCGGCTGCCCGGGCAGATCGCCCGGATCAGGGAACTGCGCGAGAAGGCCGGTGCGCGGGGCCCGTTCACCGTGGGTGCCATAGCCGAGCCGCTGTACGTCGGCACGCCCCGGTGGGAGGTGGGGCGCCGTACCCTCACCGGCGGGCCGCAGGAGCTCGCCGAGTCGCTGCGGGCGTACCGGGCGATGGGAGTGCACCGGATCCAGGTGCGGTTCCGCAGCCGGAGCCGCAGCGAACTCACCGACCAGATCGCGGCGTTCGGCGCCGAGGTCGCCCCCGAGCTGTGAGGAGACCCCATGGGCAAGCTCGACGGACGGGTCGTCATCGTCACCGGCGCCGCACGCGGCCAGGGCGAGCAGGAGGCCCGGCTGTTCGCGGCCGAGGGGGCCCGGGTGGTCCTCACGGACGTGCTCGACGACCAGGGCGAGGCCCTCGCGAAGGAGATCGGCGCGCGCTACGTCCATCTGGACGTGGGGCGGGAGGACGACTGGCAGGCCGCCGTCACGGCCACCAAGGACGCGTACGGCCACGTCGACGGGCTCGTCAACAACGCCGGCATCCTGCGCTTCAACTCTCTCCTCGACACACCCCTCGACGAGTTCATGCAGGTCGTGCAGGTCAACCAGGTGGGCTGCTTCCTCGGCATGAAGACGGTCGCCCCGGAGATGGCCGACGGGGGCACGATCGTCAACACCGCCTCCTACACGGGCCTGACCGGAATGGCCGCGGTGGGCGCCTACGCGGCGACCAAGCACGCCGTGGTCGGCCTGACCCGGGTCGCCGCCCTGGAACTGGCCGGGCGCGGGATACGCGTCAACGCCGTCTGCCCGGGGGCCGTCGACACGGCGATGTCCAACCCGGCCCGGCTCGACCCGGACGCCGACCCGGAGGAGACGGCACGGGGCCTCGACCGGCTGTACCGCAGGCTCGTGCCGCTGGGCAGGGCCGGGCGGCCCGAGGAGGTGGCCCGGCTCGCGCTGTTCCTGACCTCGGAGGACTCGTCGTACATCACGGGGCAGCCGTTCGTGATCGACGGCGGGTGGCTGGCGGGGGTCAGCGTCGTCTGACGGCAACAGCTGACGGAGCATCAGCTGGCGGAGCATCAGCTATTGACGGCCTCGGAGGCCGGTGGAACAGTCGGAGCCATAAATCTGACGGTGCGTCAGAACTGACCGTGGGGCGGTGAACCTCCTTGGAATTCGGCATCTTCGTTCAGGGATACGTCGGCAAACGGGCCGAGACCGACCCGCTCGCCGAGCACAAGGCGCTGATGGAGGAGACCGAGTACGTCATCCAGGCCGACAAGTCCGGCTTCAAGTACGCCTGGGCCTCCGAGCACCACTTCCTGGACGAGTACTCGCACCTGTCCGCCAACGACGTCTTCCTCGGGTACCTGGCGCACGCGACCGAGCGGATCCATCTCGGCTCGGGGATCTTCAACCCGCTCGCCCCGGTCAACCACCCGGTGAAGGTCGCGGAGAAGGTCGCCATGCTCGACCACCTCAGCGGCAACCGCTTCGAGTTCGGCAGCGGGCGCGGCGCCGGATCCCACGAGATCCTCGGGTTCATGCCGGGGGTGACCGACATGAACCACACCAAGGAACTCTGGGAGGAGACCATCGCCGAGTTCCCCAGGATGTGGCTCCAGGACGAGTACCAGGGCTTCCAGGGCAAGCACTGGTCGCTGCCGCCGAGGAAGGTCCTGCCGAAGCCGTACGGCGGCTCGCACCCGGCGATGTGGTACGCGGCCGGGTCACCGCCGTCGTACGCCATGGCCGCGAAGAAGGGGCTCGGCGTGCTCGGCTTCAGCGTCCAGAAGGTCTCCGACATGGAGTGGGTGCTGGAGCAGTACAAGACGGCGATCGTGGACGCGGAGCCGGTCGGCGCGTTCGTCAACGACAACGTGATGGTGACGACCACGGCGATCTGCGCGCCGACCCACGAGGAGGCGGTGCGGATCGCGGCGAGCGGAGGGCTGCACTATCTGCCCTCCCTGGTGTTCCGGTACCACGACACGTTCCCGCGGCCCGAAGGGTTCCCGGTGTGGCCGGAGACGCTGCCGGAGTACACCGAGGAGTTCGTGGAGGCCCTCATCGAGGAGGAGCTGCTGATCTGCGGGGATCCCGACGACGTGCTGCGGCAGTGCAAGCGGTGGGAGCAGGCCGGGGCGGATCAGCTGAGTTTCGGGTTGCCGGTGGGGGTGCCGAAGGAGGAGACGCTCCAGACGATCCGGCTGGTCGGGGAGTACGTGATTCCCAGGATCGATACGGATCCCGTGCATCGGACTTCGCGGTTCCGGAGTGCCGCTTGATCGCCGTCGGCGGGTGCGGGTGCGCTGTGGCCGGTCGCGCAGTTCCCCGCGCCCCCAGGTGGGACATCCCGCTGCCCATCAGGAGGTGAACCCCCATGCTCGATCACGTCATCAAAGGGGCGACCGTCGTCGACGGGTCCGGTGCGCCCGGCTTCACCGCGGACGTCGGCATCAGGGACGGCCGTATCTCCGTGGTAGGGACGGTCTCCGAGGAATCACGGTCGGTCGAGGACGCCACCGGGCTCGTCCTCACCCCCGGCTTCGTCGACCCCCACACCCACTACGACGCCCAGCTCTTCTGGGATCCGTACGCCACGCCCTCGCTCAACCACGGGGTCACCACCGTCGCCGGCGGGAACTGCGGGTTCACGCTGGCGCCGCTGCATCCGGATCGGCCCGAGGACGCCGACTACACGCGGCGGATGATGTCCAGGGTCGAGGGCATGGCGCTGGTGGCGCTGGAGGAGGGGGCGCCCTGGAGCTGGCATTCGTTCGGGGAGTACCTGGACGCCCTGGAAGGGCGGATCGCCGTCAACGCCGGTTTCATGGTGGGGCACTGTGCGCTGCGCCGGTACGTGATGGGGCCGGACGCGGTGGGCGGACAGCCGAGCCAGGGACAGCTCGCCGCGATGGTGCGGCTGCTGCGGGAGGCCATGGACGCCGGGGCCTGGGGGCTGTCCACGACCCAGTCGAGCAGTCACTCCGACGGGGACGGGCAGCCGGTCGCCTCGCGGCATGCCCAGCCGGCCGAGCTGCTGGCGCTGGCCCGGGCCGTGGGGGAGTGCGAGGGCACGCAGATCGAGGCGATCGTCGCGGGCTGTCTGGACCAGTTCAGCGACGCGGAGATCGACCTGTTCGTGGAGATGAGCGCGGTGGCGGGCCGGCCGCTGAACTGGAACGTGCTGACCATCGACGCGGCCGTCCCCGAGCGCGTGCCCCGGCAGCTGCTGGCGAGCGAGCAGGCGCGGAAGGCCGGCGGCAGGGTCGTGGCGCTCACCATGCCGATCCTCACCCCCATGAACATGTCGCTGGGGACGTTCTGCGCGCTGAACCTCATCCCCGGGTGGGGACCGGTGCTCGCACTGCCCGTCCCCGAGCGGATCGAGAAGCTGCGCGACCCGGACGTGCGGGCCGAGCTGCTGCGACGGGCGAACTCCAAGGAGGCGGGCGTCTTCCGGCGGCTCGCGAACTTCGGGCGGTACGTCATCGGCGACACCTACAGCGAGGCGAACGCCGGGCTCACCGGGCGCGTGGTGCGGGACATCGCCGAGGAGCGCGGGCAGGAGCCCTTCGCCTGTCTGGTGGAGATCTGCGCCAACGACGATCTGCGCACGGTGCTGTGGCCGATGCCGACCGACAACGACCCGGCGTCCTGGGCGCTGCGGGCCCGGACCTGGCAGCACGAGGACGTGCTGCTCGGCGGGTCCGACGCGGGCGCCCACCTGGACCGGATGTGCGGGGCGCCCTACACCACCCGGTTCCTCGGGGACTGTCTGCGGGGCCGGAAGCTGGTCGGTCTGGAGCAGGCCGTGAAGATGCTGACCGACGACCCGGCCCGCCTCTTCGGGCTGCGCGAGCGGGGGCAGGTGCGGGAGGGCTGGCACGCCGACCTGGTCCTGCTCGACCCGGAGCGGATCGACGCGGGCCCGGCCACCCTGGTGCACGACCTGCCGGGCGGCAGTCCGCGCCTGGACTCCCGGGCGCTGGGCGTGCGGGCCGTGTGGGTCAACGGAGTCGAGGCGATCCGGGACGACGTGGTGACCGGGGCCGTACCGGGCCGGGTGCTCCGCTCCGGGCGGGACACGGAGACGGTGAGCACGCGGTGACGGCACGGCAGCCGCTGTTCGTCGGCGGCTCCTGGGTGGAGCCGGACGACGGGCACTACGAGGTGATCGACCCGGCGAACGAGGAGACCGTCGGGTGGGCGCCGGAGGCCTCGCGGGAGCAGGTGCTCGCGGCCTGCGCGGCGGCCCGCGAGGCCTTCGGGCCGTGGTCGCGCACCGCACCGGAGGAGCGGGCCGCGGTGCTGGGCCGGGCGGCGGGGATCATCGGCGGCCGGCTGCCGGAGTACGCGGATCTGGCCCGGGCGGAGACCGGAGCGACCCTCGGCACCGCACGCGGCATGCAGGTCGGCGTCGCCGCCGCCCGTTTCCGCCGCTACGCGCGGGTGGAGCCCTCCGAGTGGCCGGTACCGCCCCAGATCAACGAGGCCGGGCCGATGGGGAAGGCCGGTGTGATGGGCGCCCTGGCCGTCCGGCAGCCGGTCGGGGTCGTCACCTGCGTCACCTCGTACAACAATCCCTGGGCCAACCCGGCCGGAAAGGTCGCGCCGGCCCTGGCCATGGGCAACACGGTGGTGGTGAAGCCGGCCCCGCAGGATCCGCTGTCGGTCTACCGGATGGCGCGGGCGCTGGAAGAGGCGGGTGTGCCGCCGGGCGTGGTGAACGTGGTGTCCGGCCGGTCGACCGGGGTCGGTGAGGCGGCCGTGGCGTCACCGGACGTCGACATGGTCAGCTTCACCGGTTCCACGGCGGTCGGGCAGCGCATCGCCGAGGTGTGCGGGCGCGACATGAAACGGCAGTTGATGGAGCTGGGCGGGAAGGGCGCCGCGCTCGTCTTCGACGACGCCGACCTCCGCTCGGCCGTCGCCGGGATCGGCACCACCTTCTCCTTCTACAGCGGCCAGATCTGCACGGCACCGACACGCGTCCTGGCGCAGCGCGGCATCCACGACCGGCTGGTGGAACAACTGGCCGCCTACGCGGGCCGGCTGAAGGTCGGCGACCCGCGCGAGCCGGACACCGTGGTCGGACCGGTGATCTCGGCGGCCCACCGGGACCGGGTGGAGGCGTACGTCGAACTGGGCCGGAAGGAAGGCGCGGTGGTGGTCGCGGGCGGCGAACGCCCGGACCTGCCCCGCGGCTTCTACGTCGCGCCGGCCCTCCTGGCCGGCTGCACCAACGACATGCGCGTGGTCCGCGAGGAGATCTTCGGGCCGGTGGTGGCCGTCGTCCCCTTCGACGACGAGGAGGAGGCCGTCGCGCTCGCCAACGACACCGACTACGGCCTCATCGACTACGTCTGGTCGGGCGACGTGGCCCGGGCCTTCCGGGTGGCCCGGCGGCTGCGGGCCGGCGGGGTGGGCGTGAACACCGTCGGGCGGAACATGGAGGCGCCCTTCGGCGGCTTCAAGAGGAGCGGCGTCGGCCGGGACGTCGGCTCGTACGCGCTGCACGCCTACAGCGAGGTGCAGGCGATCGTCTGGCCCGGGTGAGGCCCCTCAGACGTCCTTTCACCAGGCCCGTCCGGGGCGCGCGGTCAGGCACCGCACCTCGCCGCGTTGCACGGCACCAGACCACGCGCCCTGATCGGACGCTCCTGGTGCGAAGACCCTTCAGCCGTCCAGGTCCACCCGCACCGTCAGCAGGTTCGTCCCCAGGGCCCGCACCCCCAGGCTGTTGATCCGCGGCAGCCCCCGCAGCCGCGCCACCGGATCGTCCTGCGGCATCAGATGGGCGGTGCCCTCGTGCCAGCGCCCGCGGATCCGTACCCGTACCCGCGGATCCGCCATGATGTTGCGCACGTACTGCGACCGTTCGCCGAACTCCGACACCAGCCAGAAGGAGCCGCCGACGCGGCGCCCGCCCACCGGTGTCCGGCGGGGCTGCCCCGAGACGCGGCCCGTCGTCTCCAGAACCGTCTGGAGGGGCAGGCGGCGCAACAACGGGTTGAGGCGGCGCTGGACGGCTGTGGTGGCGCGGAACCTCAGGTCGGTGCGGCGGGACATCGGCAGCGGGTCTCCTTCGCACAAGGCGCTCACGGTTTCTGCAAGGGATCCTGCTTCAATGAGCCCCCACGCGGCAACGAGGAGAGCGGGTGGCTGCGGATGCGGATCGTGAGCTGGAACCTGTGGTGGCGCTTCGGGCCGTGGCAGACGCGGCAGAAGGCCATCCTCACGGCCCTGCGGGAGCTGCGGCCCGACGTCGTCGGACTCCAGGAGGTGTGGGCGGCCGGCGGCGAGAACCTCGCCGAGTGGCTCGCCGGCGAGCTGGGCCTGCACTGCGCCTGGGGCGCCTCGCCCGCCCCCGAGCGCTGGCAGCGGCGGATCGGGGACCCCACCGTCGGCATAGGCAACGCCGTGCTCAGCAGATGGCCGGTTCTCGACCAGGACGTGCTGCCGCTGCCCGCCCCGGCCGACACGGACGACGGCCGCCTCGCCCTCTACGCCCGGCTGGCCGCCCCCCGTCACGAAGTGCCCTTCTTCACCGCCCACTTCACCTCCGCCCCGGCCGCTTCGGCGGTCCGCTGCGACCAGGCCGCCGCGCTCGCCGCCTTCGTGGCCCGGCACCGCGGTGACACCCTCTTCCCGCCGGTCGTCACCGGCGATCTCAACGCCTGGCCCGACTCCGACGAGGTCCGCCTCCTCGGCGGCTACAAGACCGCCCCGGCCGTGCCCGGCCAGGTCCTCCTCGACGCGTGGGAGTACGCCGACCCTGCCGCCCCCGCCGCCACCTGGGACACGGCCAACCCGTACGTGGCGCGCACCCTGGAGCCCAGCGTGCGCATCGACTACATCCACGTGGGCCCGCCCGGCCCCGGCGGACTCGGCCACGTCCGTGCCGTACGGCGGGCCTGCGACGCCCCGGTCGACGGGGTGTGGCCCTCCGACCACGCGGCGGTCGTCGCGGACCTGCGGACCGACACCGCCTAGTCGCGCCCCAGGAAGATGGGGTTGGTGAACGCCGCCAGCGGCCCGGGGAGCGGTCCCGCGGCCGCCTCGTGGCGCAGTTCGGCCCGGACGTACGCCGCGTACGACGGGGTCGTCCGCCACTCGACCACGCCCGAGCCGGCCACCGGCAGCGGGGGACCGGTGTGGACGACGCCCTGGTCGGTGACGAGGCGGGCCGTGCAGCGCGGGGCGCCGGTGACCTCCAGGCGGACGGTGACCGGGGTGTCGCGGCCGACGGTGAGCCGCTCGCCGATGCCCGCGTGCCGGCCGCGTCCGCCGGACGCCCGCAGCGACAGCGCGACCCTCGCGGACTCGGCGACGTAGGAGCGCCCCGCCCGGATGCCCTCCTGGACGGCCTCCCGGGTCAGGTCGTCGGCCAGGACGACCGTCTGGGGGCTGCCCACCGCGTCCGGGGAGCGGTGCGCGTCGCTGCTGCCCATGGCCGGGATCCAGTCCCGCCCGTCCCGTACGGACGCCACCAGCATGCTGTCCCAGTCGGCCAGCGCCACCTCGTCGTCGGGCGTGTAGGGGCCGTTCCACACCTCGACCGCGTCCGCCTCGCCGAAGCCGAACTTCCAGTTGCAGCCGATGCAGGTGGCGTGCGGGTGGGCCGGGACGACCAGGCCGCCGGCGCGGCGGATCTGCCGGGCGAACCGGCCGAAGCGGTTGTCGCGGGCCCGGTAGCGCCAGTCGACGAAGGTGCCCGGGTCGGTGCCGAGCGCGACCACGTGCCCGTTCCTGGTCGTGACCTCCTCGCCCAGCATGACGAGCAGGTCGTCCCCGGCCACGTCGGCCCAGTGCGCGTGCGCGGCGTGCGTGTTGTGCTCGGAGGAGTTGATGAAGTCCAGGCCGGCCGCCCGGGCCAGTTCCCCGATCTCGGCGGGGGTGCGGCGGCCGTCGGAGTGCCAGGAGTGCAGATGGCAGTCGCCCCGGTACCAGGCCCGGCCCCGGCCCTTGGCCCGCTCCGGCGGATACACCGGCTCGGCGGCCTCGCCCGGCTCCCCGTACGTCAGCGTGATCGTGATCTCGTACGACAGGCCCTGCGGGGCGACCGTGTACGGGCCGAGCGCGATGTGCCAGGTGCCCTCGCGCACCGGGCCCGGGAGGTATCCGGGCGTCGCGTCGTCCGCGCGGAGGAAGAACTCCGTGCGCGCCCCGCCCGACCAGCCGCGGAAGCCCCGGCCGCCCAGCTCGGTGCCGCGGTCGTCGAAGACGCCGATGTCGAGGGCGTTGCCCAGGGTGCCGGACGGGACGGACGGCCGGTCGTAGGTGTAGGCGACCTTCAGCTCCCGGACCCCGGCCGGGACCTCGACGGGCACGTACACGAAGTCCGGGGAGCCGGGCGGCAGCGTGCCGCGCACGGTCCTGGTCTCCTGGTCCCCGTCGGCCGCTGATGCGAAGCTCACGCTTCCCAACGTAAGCGCGGCCGCCGCTCCCGTCATGAACAGAGCGCGCCGGCCGAGCCCGCCCTGGCTGTCCTCGCACATGCTGCTGCTCCCCGGGTGTCGTCGGTGACGTGGCGTGGGTGGTGCGGGGGTGGTGCGCGCAACCCTTGTACGGAGTCGTGAACGTGCCCGCAAGGGAGGGGAACCGGACAGCGAACGGCGGATGGTCCGACCGGTCGGTATGGACAGGTGGGCCGCCCTCGGGTAGAGAGAGGTCATGCGCATCGCCGTGACGATCTTCCTCACCGACGAGACGATCACTCCGACCCGGCTGGCCCGGGAGCTGGAGGAGCGCGGATTCGCCGGGTTGTACCTGCCCGAGCACACCCACATCCCCGTGGAGCGGACCACGCCGTACCCGGCGGGCGGTGAGCTGCCGCCCGAGTACGGCCGCACCCTCGACCCGTTCGTGGCCCTCGGCCAGGCTGCCGCCGTCACCGAGCGGCTCGGGCTCGGCACGGGCATCACGCTCGTCGCCCAGCACGACCCGATCGACCTGGCCAAGCAGGTCGCGACCCTCGACCACCTCTCCGGCGGCCGGTTCACGCTCGGGCTCGGCTTCGGCTGGAACGTCGAGGAGGCCGCCGACCACGGCGTGCGGTGGAGCACCCGGCGCGAGCTGGTCCGGGACCGGATGGCGCTGATGCGGGCCCTGTGGTCGGAGGAGCCGCTCGCGTACGACGGGGAGTTCGGCGGCGTCCGGGCCAGTCACGCGTATCCGAAGCCCGTGCAGAAGCCGCGCGGTCCGGTCGTGGGCCCGCGCACACTCGTCGGCGGGGCCGCCGGGCCCAAGCTGTTCGCCCACATCAGCGAGTACGCCGACGGCTGGCTGCCGATCGGCGGCCGGGGCCTCGGCGAGTCGCTGCCGGTCCTGCGCGCCGCCTGGGCCGACGCCGGCCGCGACCCCCAGGCCCTCCAGGTCGTCCCCTACGCCGTTCACCCGACCCCGGGCAAGCTCGCCCACTACGCCGACCTCGGCATCGAGGAGGTCGTGGTGCAGTTGCCTCCGGCGGGGGAGCGGGAGTTGCTGGAGGTGCTGGACAGGTACGGGGCGTTCGTGGGGTAGCCGGGGTCTCGTCTGCCGGGCAGGGTGTGTGGCCGGCCGCAGGTTCGCGGTGGCCGGTCGCGCCGTTCCCCGCGCCCCTGAAGACAGGCCTGCGGCCCCTTCAGGGGCGCGGGGAACGGCGCGAGAAACCACGTACTGCCCGCACCCGTCGGCGCAGGCGCCGCTGTCACGGCTGATCAGCGCACTCGTATGCTCGAAGGATGACGACTTCCGCGACCTCCGGAACCGGACCCACCGACAACTCCATGCGTCGCGCCCTGAAACGGGCCAGGGACGGTGTCTCGCTCGACGTCGCCGAGGCGGCGGTGCTGCTCCAGGCGCGGGGTGAGCAGCTGGAGGACCTGTCGGCCTCGGCCGCCCGGGTGCGGGACGCGGGCCTGGCGGCGGCCGGGCGGCCCGGCGTCATCACGTACTCCAAGTCCGTCTTCATCCCGCTGACCCGGCTGTGCCGGGACAAGTGCCACTACTGCACGTTCGTCACCGTCCCGGGCAAGCTGCGCCGGGAGGGCCACGGGATGTTCATGTCGCCGGACGAGGTGCTGGACATCGCCCGCAAGGGCGCCGCCCTCGGCTGCAAGGAAGCCCTCATCACCCTCGGCGACAAGCCGGAGGACCGCTGGCCGGAGGCGCGCGAGTGGCTCGACGCGCACGGCTACGACGACACCCTCGCCTACGTCCGGGCCATCTCCGTCCGCATCCTGGAGGAGACGGGGCTGCTGCCCCACCTCAACCCGGGCGTCATGTCCTGGACCGAGTTCCAGCGCCTCAAGCCCGTCGCGCCCAGCATGGGCATGATGCTGGAGACCACCGCGACCCGCCTCTGGTCGGAGCCCGGCGGCCCCCACCACGGCTCTCCCGACAAGGAACCGGCCGTCCGCCTGCGGGTCCTGGAGGACGCGGGCCGCTCCTCCGTCCCCTTCACCTCCGGGATCCTCATAGGCATCGGAGAGACCTACGAGGAGCGCGCCGAGTCGCTGTTCGCGCTGCGCAAGGTGTCGCGGGCCTACCACGGCGTCCAAGAGCTGATCATCCAGAACTTCCGCGCCAAGCCGGACACCGCGATGCGCGGCATGCCCGACGCGGAACTGGACGAACTGGTCGCCACGGTCGCCGTCGCCCGGCTCCTCATGGGCCCGAGCGGCAACATCCAGGCCCCGCCCAACCTCGTCGACGACGAGTACGAGCGGCTCATCGGCGCCGGTATCGACGACTGGGGCGGGGTCTCTCCGCTCACCATCGACCACGTCAACCCCGAGCGCCCCTGGCCGCAGATCGAGCAGCTCGCCGAGAAGTCCCGGGCAGCCGGGTTCGAGCTGCGCGAACGCCTCTGCGTCTACCCGGAGTTCGTGCGCCGCGGCGAGCCCTGGCTGGACCCGCGGCTGCGCCCGCACGTGGCCGCCCTGGCCGACCCGGAGACCGGCCTGGCCCGCCCCGAGGCCCTCCCGCAGGGCCTGCCCTGGCAGGAGCCCGAGGAGGTCTTCGTCGCGTCGGGCCGTACCGACCTGCACACCTCCATCGACACGGACGGCCGCAGCTCCGACCGCCGCGACGACTTCGACGAGGTGTACGGCGACTGGGGCGCCCTGCGCGAGGCCGCAGCCCCGGGCATGACCCCCGAGCGCATCGACACCGACGTACGCGCGGCCCTGCGCACGGCGGCCGACGACCCGACGAAGCTCACCGACGACGAGGCCCTGGCCCTGCTGCACGCGGACGGCCCGGCGCTGGACGCACTCGCCCAAGTCGCCGACGACGTACGCAAGTCGGCGGTCGGCGACGACGTGACCTACATCGTCACCCGCAACATCAACTTCACCAACGTCTGCTACACGGGCTGCCGTTTCTGCGCCTTCGCCCAGCGCCGCACCGACGCCGACGCCTACACCCTCTCCCTGGACCAGGTCGCCGACCGGGCCCAGCAGGCCTGGGACGTGGGCGCGGTGGAGGTCTGCATGCAGGGCGGCATCCACCCGGACCTGCCGGGCACGGCGTACTTCGACATCGCGCGGGCCGTGAAGGAACGCGTTCCGGGCATGCACGTGCACGCCTTCTCGCCGATGGAGGTCGTCAACGGCGCGACCCGCACGGGCCTGTCGATCCGCGAGTGGCTGGCCGCCGCCAAGGAGGCGGGCCTGGACACCATCCCGGGCACGGCCGCCGAGATCCTCGACGACGAGGTCCGCTGGATCCTCACCAAGGGCAAACTGCCCGCGGCCGACTGGATCGACGTCGTGACGACCGCCCACGAGCTGGGCATCCGCTCCTCCTCGACGATGATGTACGGCCATGTCGACCAGCCCCGCCACTGGCTCGGGCACCTGCGCACCCTGGCCGGCATCCAGCAGCGCACGGGCGGCTTCACCGAGTTCGTGACGCTGCCGTTCGTGCACACCAACGCGCCGGTCTATCTGGCGGGGATCGCCCGCCCGGGCCCGACCATGCGGGACAACCGGGCGGTCACGGCTATGGCCCGGCTGCTGCTGCATCCGTACATCCCCAACATCCAGACCAGCTGGGTGAAGCTGGGCACCGAGGGCGCGGCCGAGATGCTCCGCTCGGGTGCGAACGACCTCGGCGGGACCCTCATGGAGGAGACCATCTCCCGCATGGCGGGCTCGTCGTACGGCTCGTACAAGTCGGTCAAGGACCTCATCGCGGTGGCCGATGCCGCGGGCCGCCCGGCCAGGGCCCGCACCACCCTGTACGGGGACGTCCCCGAGGAGCGGCAGCGGGCGGCGGCCGCGTCGGACGGGCACCTGCCGCAGCTGCTGCCGGTGCTGGACTGACGCGCGCTACTGGCCCCCGGCGTCCGCCGGCTGATGCACCGGCAGGGTGCGGCCGGCCGCGGCGCCGGGGGCCGCAGGGGGCGGTGCGGTCCTGCCGCGGCCCAGCCAGAGCAGCAGCAGGCCGAGGGTGCAGGCGAGTGCGGGCCAGTAGACGTAACGGAAGTCCGTCGCGGGCATGATCGGCAGATAGCCGAGGATGTAGGCCGCCGAGCTGATGCCCAGCGCCCGCACGGGCATGGCGAACAGGCCCCGGCCGGGAAGGATCGCCAGCACCAGCGCGACCGTGAGCCAGAACCAGCCGCGGAACAGCCAGGGCAGGTCCTCGATCATGCCCTTGACGTAGGTGCCGAGCGCGTCCTCCAGCCGAGGGTGCGCCACTTCGATGCCCAAGTCGTTGCGGGTGATCCCGGCCTTGTACGCGTAGTCGGTCTCGAACAGCAGGGTCGTGAAGAGCAGCAGGCGGTACTGGAGATAGCCCGGCACGTGCCCGCCCATCTCGCGCAGCCACAGTGACGTGATCGCGCCGGAGTCCCCGCGCAGACCGTCGGCCGGGCGCCGGTAGCAGGCCCAGTAGGCGTCCGAGAGGGCGCCGACCCGCTCGCACTCCCGTGCGGAGGCCACGAGCCGGTCGCGCAGGGCGGGCGGCACGTCCGCCGAGCGCAGTTCCTCCACGCTCAGCACGTGCACGAGGTCGTCGAGCATGATCTGGGCGCCCTGCTTGGTCTGGAGCGGCGCGGCGAACAGGGAGATGGCGGCGGCGGGCACCGCGAGCCCGGCCACGAGGGCCGCCGTGCACGCCACCCACGTACGGCGTCCGGGCCTGCCCCACAGGGCGAGGACCAGCATGACGAAGACGGGGACCGCGGCGACGACGGCGTTCTTGCGCACCAGGATCGCGTAGGCGAGGAACAGCACGCCCAGCCAGAGCAGGCCCCAGCGGACGGCGGGGCGCAGGTCGCGGTCCCGCAGCAGCAGGCCGGTGAAGGCGACCGCGACGGCGGCGAGGAGCGCGAACGCCGCGTGCACGTCCTTCCAGACCACTCCGGCGAAGTTCAGCACGAAGGGTGCGAGCCCCACGCCGAGCACGGCGAGTGACCCGCCACGGCTCCGGGTCAGCTCCCACACACACCGGGCCAGCACCCACAGCGCGCCCCAGAGGACGGCGGACTGGAGGACGAGCATCGACGTGATCGACCCGGTCAGGGCGATGAGGGCCCGCCACACCAGGCTCAGCACCGGCGGATGCCAGTCGGTCAGGGGAGCATCGCCCCTGGCCTGCCGGAGCTGGTCGAGACTGTCGGGACTCAGGAACCCGGGGGCGAAGACGAGGACCGTGGCCAGGCAGCAGAGCGCGGCGACGGCGGCCAGACCCCAGACCCAGCGCTGCGTACGCGCCAGCAGTGTCTTTTGTCCCATATGCCGGATGTTAGCGGCTCAGGATGCGACGAAGACGTAGCGCCGGTAGGCGTAGAAGCGGAACAGGGTCGCGAGAACCCAGCCGAGGATGCGGGCGGTGTTGTCGCTGAGCGCCGAGTCCAGCCCGAGCAGGTGCCGGGAGGCGAAGACCGTGCCCGCGGTGATGGCGAGCCCGACCCCGTTCGCCACGAGGAACAGCACGAGTTCCTGGGTCACCTTCTCGCGGTGCCGGCCGCGGTAGGTCCAGTAGCGGTTCCCGGCCCAGCTGAAGAGCGCGGCGGCGGCCGTCGCGATGACGGACGCCTGCACGGGAGCCGTCCGCATCACCCCGCCCTCCGCGCCACCGGGCAGACCGAAGACGAGCAGGTTGTAGCCGCCGTTGTCGACGACGAAGGCCAGGGCCCCGACGACACCGAACTTGGCGGCCTCGCGCCAGATGCCCTTGATGGCGTCACGCGCACGCAGCGTCACAGAGTCGAGGACCGGCACACGGCGAGCGTAACGACCCGGCGGGACCCATCCGGTCAGGCGCGCTCATATCGCACTATGTCCGACTGTATGAGGTGCTGATGTATGAGGTGCTGACGGTATGCGGAACCGGTCGAGTGAGGAGTGGTCGTGGAACCGACGATCGCGTGTGTCGTGCCGTGCCACAACGAGGAAGCGGCCGTCGGCAAGGTGGTACGCGACCTGCGCGCGGCCCTCCCCGAGGCCGTCGTCTACGTGTACGACAACGCCTCCACCGACCGCACCGTGGAGGTCGCCCGGGAGGCCGGTGCGGTCGTCCGGCAGGAGACCCGCAAGGGCAAGGGCAACGTCATCCGCCGCGCCTTCGCCGACGTGGACGCCGACGCGCTGCTCATCATCGACGGCGACGACACCTACGACGCCTCCCGCGCCCGCGACCTGGTGGACCTGCTCTTCGAGGGGCCGTACGACCAGGTCGTCGGCGCCCGCCGGGTGACGGTCGACGGGGCCTACCGGGCCGGGCACGCGGTCGGCAACAAACTGCTCACCGGGGCGGTGCGCTCCCTCTTCGGCAACGACGTGACCGACATGCTCAGCGGCTACCGGGTCTTCTCGCGGCGCTTCGTGAAGTCCTTCCCGGCGCTCGCCCGCGAGTTCGAGACCGAGACCGAGATGACCATCCACGCGCTGCACCTCCGGCTGCCCACCGCGGAGGTCCTGACGGACTACCGGGTCCGGCCGGCCGGCGGCGAGAGCAAGCTGCGCACCTACCGGGACGGCTGGCGCATCCTGCGCGTCATCCTCGACCTGGCGCGGCGCGAGCGCCCCTCGCTGGTCCACACCGTCCTCGCGGGCGTCCTCGCCCTGGTCTCCCTCATCCTCGGCATCCCCGTCATCGCCGACTTCGTCGAGACGGGCACCGTGCCCCGGGTCCCCACGGCGATCCTCGCCGCCGCCATCATGACCATCGCGGCGCTCGTGCTGCTCGTGGGGTACATCCTCGAATCGCTCATGCACATGCGCCAGGAGCAGACCCGGCTGGTGCACCTCTCCTACCCGGCGCCGGTGCGCACCCCGCGCTACGCCGCCCGCGGCGCCGGCACGGGCCCGGTCCCGGTCCGCAAGACCGCCCGGGACACCCCCTGAGGGAGCCGAGGGGCCACGGGTGCGCAGTACGATGATCGGAACCCCGTTTCGAGCGGGGTCCCGTGACTGAGGAGATGCGTGCCGGTGCCTGCCCGACTTCCTTCGTGGGCCTGGGTGACCGGGCTGACCGTGGGAGCGATAGCCGCGGTGACGGTCCTGGGCGTACAGGCGGACCGGGGCTCCCATCCCACCGCCACGTCGGCCAAGCCGAGCAGCACGGCCTCGGCGCAGCCCACCCCCACCGCGTCGGCGCCGGCCCGGGTGCCCGACGGCTCCGGCACCGGCCGGCGCGTCGTCTACTCCCTCGGGGAGAAGCGGGTGTGGCTGGTCGACGCGAGCGAGGCGACCCGCCGTACGTTCACCGTCTGGCCGGGGTCCGTCAGCCCCGACCCGGGCACCTACACCGTGTCGTCGCGCAACGCGGGCACGACCGGCTCGGACGGCGTCCAGATCGAGCACATCCTGTACTTCGCCGCGAAGGACGGGGTGTCCGTCGCCTTCTCCAACGCGGTCGACGGGGCCTCACCGCCGCCCGCCGCCTCCGGCACCAAGACGGGCGGAGTCCGGATGCGGAAGGCGGACGGCACGGCACTGTGGGCGTTCGGCACGGTCGGCACGACCGTGACCGTCGTCAAGTAGCGGCAGCGCTCAGGAGGCGGGCGTCTCCGCCCGCGGGGCCGGCAGCTGGTTGACGATCAGCACGACGCCGCTGAACAGGAAGATCCGTGTCGCGGCGTCCAGCCCGTTCCAGTCCTCCGACTGCCACATCGAGAACCACTCGCCGCCGATGCCGATGAACCCGGCCCCGAACAGCAGCATCACCATCAGCAGCCCGTACGTGGACATCCGCCGCGCGCGCGGGTCATCGCGCCTGGCCCACAGCCAGGTCCCGTATATGAGGACCAGCGCGGCGACGGTCTCCCAGACGATGATCGCGACGTAGGCGGCGTCCTGAAGCCCCCGGCTCGTGATGGCCCGCCACATCAGGTCCTCGTCCTTGAACGTGGTGTCCATGGCCAGCACGTGCCGGACGAACTGCTGGTTGGTCCCGAAGTCGGTGATGTTCCCGAAGGCGACGAGCGCCATGTAGAGGGCGACGGTGGCGGTGAGCAGGGTGGCGGCTGCTGACAGTGCGCCGCGCGGTGTGGAGGGTGTGGAGGTGGCCATGCCGATCATTCTCCCCAGCGGCCGGGGCGGACGCGACAGAATGAGCCCGAAGCCGACCGCGCGAGACGAGGGGACTTCACGATGGCCCAGGCGCGACCGTCGATGCAGGAGCTGATCCGGCAGCGCACCCGGGCCGGATTCGTCGGCCGGGGCGCCGAACGAGCCGTGTTCCGGGCGAACTTCGACACCGCCCCGCACGACGAACGCCACCGCTTCCGCATCCATGTGCAGGGCAACGCCGGCGTCGGCAAGACCTTCCTGCTGCGGGAGTTCGAGCACATCGCCCGCGAACAGGGCGCATTGACGGCGTACGTCGACGACAGTGCGGGCAGCGTGCCGGAAATGATGGCGGAGATCAGCCGTCAGTTCGCGGCCCAGGGACGGCGGTTGAAGGAACTGGACCGGCTGCTCGCCGCTCACCGTGAACGCCGGCAGGAAGCGGAGCTGGCCGCGCTGACGGCGCTGGACACGGAGGAGGAGGCCACCGGGCCGTCGGCCGGCGGGCGGGTGGCGGCACGGGCCGGGATGGTGGCCGCCGGGATGGTGCCGGTGGTCGGCCCGCTGGCGGGGATGCTGGACGAGGACCAACTCGCGCGCGCGGCGGACCGACTGCGCGCCGGACTGGCCGCTCGCTTCCGCAGCCACGAGGACCTGCAACTGGTCCTCGCCCCCGAACAGGTACTCACACCGGTGCTCCTGCGCGAGTTGATGGAAGCCCCGGCCCCGTGGGTCACCCTTTTCCTGGACACCTACGAGCGTACGGGCGCGTACCTGGACGCCTGGCTGCACGAGACGATGACGACCGACCGCCACGGCGCCATGCCCGCCACGACGGTGGTGGTCACGGCGGGCCAGACACCCCTGGAGCGGTCCCGCTGGGGCGGCTTGGCCGACTTCGTGACCGTCATGCCCCTGGTCCCCTTCACGGAGCCGGAGGCACGCGGCCTGCTGGCCGCCAGGGGCGTGACCGCCGAACCGGTCGTGTCCGAGGTCCTGCGCCTGAGCGGCGGCCTCCCCGTCCTGGTCTCCACCCTCGCCGAGTCCCGCCCCACCGACCCCGGCGACGTGGGCGACCCGAGCGCGACGGCGGTGGAGCGCTTCCTGAAGTGGGAGCGCGACCCGGTGCGCCGGGCCGCCGCGCTCTCCTGCGCGCTCCCGAGGTGGCTGGACGGGGACGTGTTCCGGGCGGCGGCCCACTGCCCGGACGAGGACGCGGACACGGTCTGCGACTGGCTGCGGTCGCTGCCGTTCGTAGCCGACCGGGACGGCGGACGGTGGCGCTACCACGATGTCGTGCGGGCGCCGATGCTGCGGGCGGAGCGGCGCCGCTCCCCGCGCGGCTGGGCGGCGCGGCACCGGGAACTGGCGCAGGTGTTCGGGCGCTGGCGGGAGGAGGCCGAACAGGCCGTTGCCGATCCCTGGACGGACGGGACCTGGCGGGACCTGCGCCTGGCCGAGACGTACCACCTGCTCTGCACGGGCGACAGGGAGGCGGTCCCGGCCGCGCTGCGGGAGTGCGTACGGGCATGCGCCGTCGACGAGGTGACGGCCCGGCACTGGGCACAGGCCCTGACGGACGCCGGCCGTGATGCGGAGGCCGAGGGGGCGGCCGACTGGGGCGGCGACCTCACCGCGGCCCTCGCCGACGGCGGCGTCACGGCGGCCCTGGCACTGCTCCTGCGGCGCGCGGGCTTCGACCCCGGGACCCGTGCCCTGGCCCATACGGCCCGCGGCAGCGCCCTGCGGCACGGCGGCGCGCACGAGGAGGCGCTCGCCGAGTACGACAGGGCGCTGGCGCTGGACCCCGGCCTCGCCCCGGCGTACCGCAGCCGCGCCATGACCAAGGGCGAACTGGGCGACTACGAGGGTGCGTTGACGGACCTCGACGAGGCGCTGTCACTGCACCCCGAGGACGCGCGCGGCCGCGCGATCCGCGGCGACTACCTGCGCATCGAGGACCGCTACGACAAGGCTCTGCTTGACCTCGACGAAGCGATCCGGCTCGACCCCGGGACGCACATCGCGTGGGCGTCACGCGGAGCGATCCGTTTCAACCGAGGCGATCCCGAGGCGGCGCTGGCCGACCTGACCCAGGCCCTGGAACTCGAACCGGACTATCCGTGGGCGCTCACCCGCAGGGCTCGGGTGTGGCGGGTACTGGGCCACCCCGATCGCCAGATGGCCGACCTCGACCACGCGGTTTCCCTGAACCCGGACTGGCCCTGGAGCCGTTGCGAACGGGGCGACGCTCTCCGGATCGCGGGCCGCGACGAGGAGGCGGTGGCCGACCTGGACATCGCGATCGCCCTGGACCCCGCATACGTGTCGGCTTACGCGAGCCGGGGGGAGTCCCTGGCCCGGCTGGGCCGCCACGCGGAGGCACTGGCCGACCTGAACCGGGCGGTGGAGATGCGCCCCGGGTACGTCTGGGCACTGTGCCGCCGGGCCGTGCTGCACGCCGTCACGCAGCGGTGGGAAGAGGCCCGGGCGGATGTGGAGCGTGTACGGGAACTCAATTCCGAGATCCTGGAACGGCTTCCGGATACCGACCGCGCGGTACTGGCTCCGCTTCTCGCCGGGTGAACACCACGCGAATTACCTGTGTGCGAAAGTAATCCGGCCGTTTCGCGATCCCGGCCCGTCGGGTAGTATCCGAGTCAAGAGGTCTGTGGTTCGGTCGAGTTGTCTTCTGGGAGGTGTGCGATGGTGCGGCGGACGATCCCTGATGAATCCGGTCACCAGTCGGCACACGCGCTCCCGGGCCACGGCGTTTCCCGGTTCCAGCGCGTTTCCGCCTGACCGGTCTCTCCCTTTCCCCCTGGTGGTACCCACCCGTCAACACCCCTGTGCACAGAGGAGGCGTCCGTGTTCGACGAGCGCAAAGAAGCGGAAATGAGGCTGTACTCGGAGAAGCTGGCGCGGGAACTCGCCCTGAAGAAGGAGCGCGAGGAGACCGACGAGCCGACCGATACCCCTGAAACGCCCCTTGTTCAGAACTGACGTTCAACGCCCCGCCGCGAACTCCACGAACTCGGACCAGGCGTCACCGGTGAACGCCAGCCGCGCGCCGTCCTTGTTCTTGGAGTCGCGGAGGAGAACGGCGGGCTGGGTCGTGGATATGGCGACCTCTACGCAATCGGGTCCGTCATTTCCGCTGTAGCTGCTCTTGATCCATGTCAGCGGGGTGGGCGTCATGTCTCTTCTCCCATTACTTTCTCGATGAAGGCCAATGAATCGCGGGGCGAGAGGGCCTGCGCCCGGATCATGCCATAACGCATATCGAGGATCTGGACGTCGCTCGGATCGCTGATCACCCGGTCGTACAGCTGGCTTTCCGTGTGGCCGAGTGCCTTGCCGTCCCGGAGCTTCAGCAGCCGGAACGAGCCCATCACCGCTGCGTGGTCGTCCCTGCGCGTAGGCATCACCTGAATCTCGACGTGCCTCAACCCGGCCACCTCCAACAGGTGTTCGAGTTGGCGGCGCAGCACCATTTTGCCCCCGAGGGGCCGCCGCAGTGTCATCTCTTCCTGGACAAAGGTGATCAGAGGGCGGGGTGCCCGGTCGAAGACGACCTTCCGTGCCATGCGAGCGGCCACGTGGCGGTCGACCTCGTCCTCGCTGAAAGCAGGTCGCCGCATCGCGTACAGCGCCTGGGCGTACTCGGGAGTCTGCAACAGGCCGTGGATGTGCAGCGCCGAGTACGCCCCGAGTTCGACCGCCTGGTCCTCCAGCTTGGTCAGGTCCCGGACGGTCTTCGGATACCTCGCCTTCTCCACGTCCTCCTTCATCGCGGAGATCTTGCCGCAGGCACCCAGCACCTCATCCGCCTTGTCGAGAAAGTCCGGCTTGGGGATCCGTCGCGCCCGCTCCACGGACGACACCATCTCCTCGCCGTACCCGATCGCCGCACCGAACTCCGCCTGCTTCAGCCCGGCCGCCTCGCGCCACATCTTGATCTGCCGGCCGACCGTCCTGAGCACGGCCGCCGCTTCCTCGTCCTCCACGCCTTCCCCTCCTGACGTACGAGCCGTACGACCCCGCCCTGCGCCCGGACAGTCACGCTCCGTACCGGGGCCGTCGCTGTTCAGAGTAGGGACGGACGGCCACGCTGGGTGACATGAGCCAGAAATCCCTCGCTGAAATCAGCACCCCCGTGCGCCACTTCGCGATCCAGCTGTCCGCCACTCGAAGGGGTGCTCGACTGGCTCGCCTGCTCGCCGAACGCCAGCTCGACGAGTGGGGCGAGGCGTACGACGCCGCCGCGCAAGTGGTGGCGGAGCTGGCGTCGAACGCGGTGCTGCACGGGCGCGTCCAGGGCAGGGACTTCCGGCTGGCGCTGCGGCTGCACGCCGACCGCACGCTGCGCATCGAGGTCACCGACGCCCGGGGTGACCGGATCCCCCGGGTCCCGGAACCGGTCGCGGACGACGCGGAGACCGGCCACGGGCTGCGGATCGTCGCGGCGTACGCGCACGGCTGGGGCGTGCTGGAAGCAGCGGCCCACGGCAAGACGGTGTGGGCGGAACTGGCGCTGGGGCCGGGCTCGCCGTCCCGCGCGCTCGCGCCCCGCCTCAGCGCAGCCGGTCCACGTACGTGTCCGTCCCCGGCACCGTCGGGATGAACGGGGCCACCAACTCCACCCTGCCCAGCCCCGATTCCGCCACGGTCGCGTCGAGGCCGGTGAAGTAGGACTCCCAGCACTCCCCCGGGTCGGTCTGGAGGAACCACAGGAGCGTCAGGCGGGTGTCGACGCCCTCGACCTGTTTCACGTACGTCATGCGGTCGCCGGGGAGGGGCGTCGGGCTGAAGACCGTCACCAGGGCGGCCGGGGAGCCCGCCAGGCGCTTGGGGAGGTGGCGGGTGCGCAGCCAATGGAGGAGCGGGGCGCGCTGCTCGGGGGTGTCCGCCTCGACGACCTGGAGGACCAGGCCCGCGTAGGGGTGGTCGAGGGCGTGGACGTCCCGGGGGCCGGCCGCCCCGTCGCGGTACACCGTCGTCTCGTGGTTCTGGAACGCCGTGAGGACGTGCGTGCGGTCGTGGTAGACGCGGGCGTCCCGGTTGAGGCGCTTGTTGACGGCGACGGTCCAGCGCATGTGGTCGTCGTAGCGGCCGGCGGTGATCCAGTACGTGGAGAGGTAGCAGCCGGCGGTGACGGGCTGGGCGATCGCGGGCTTCTCCGGGTAGCGCAGCAGCTGGAGGTCGCGGGTCGCCACCCAGCGGCGGCCGGCCTGCATCCAGGGCATGGCCATAGCGCCGGCGTAGTAGTGGTCGTCCTCGTACCAGCGGTTGTACGCGTACTCGTGGCCGGGGTGCGGCTCGACCATGGTGATGAGGGCGTGTCCGGGATGGGTGCCGTAGGGGCCGACGGCGGCCAGTTCGGCGTACAGCTCGCTGCGGGTGTCCTCGCTCATGCCCTTCCCCTTCGTCGGTGGCTGACCCATACTCTGACGCTCCGTCAGATAGAGCGCCAGGGTTCCGGTCCGGGGAGGTCCTGCCATGTCACTGCTCGCGGGGAAGACGGTCGTCGTGTCGGGGGTCGGGGCCGGGCTCGGACGGCAGGTCGCTGCGGCCGTCGTACGGGACGGGGGGCGTGCCGTGCTCGGCGCCCGGACGGAGGCGAGCCTGGCGAAGACGGCGGCCGAGGTCGATCCCGGCGGGGCGGGTACGGCGTTCCGGGCCACGGACATCCGCGACGAGACGCAGTGCGAGGCACTGGCTCGGCTGGCGCGGGAGCGGTTCGGCGGGATCGACGCCGTCGTCCATGTGGCCGCGCTGGACGGTTACTTCGGCGGATTGGAGGACGCCGACTTCGAGTCCTGGCGGTCGGTCCTGGAGGTGAACCTGCTGGGCACGCTGCGGATGACCCGGGCCTGTCTGCCGTCGCTGAAAGAGGGCGGTGGTTCCGTCGTGTTCATCGGGACGCAGTCGGCGGTGGCGGCCCCGTCGCAGGTGCGGCAGGCGGCGTACGCGGCCTCGAAGGGGGCGCTGACCAGTGCGATGTACTCGCTCGCGCGCGAGCTGGGGCCCCACCGGATCCGGGTCAACACCGTGCTGCCCGGCTGGATGTGGGGGCCGCCGGTGCAGGCCTACGTGCAGTTCGCGGCGCAGTCGGAGGGGGTGCCGGAGGCGGCCGTCCTGGAGCGGCTGACCGAGCGGATGGCACTGCCGGATCTGGCCACGGACACGGACGTGGCCGACGCGGTGGCGTTCCTGGCGTCGGACAGGGCGCGGGCGATCACCGGACAGTCGTTGCTGGTCAACGCCGGGGAGCTGATGCGTTGAGTTCATGTGAGTGAACGGCAACCATCACACAGAACTTCTTTGCCTCCCTTTGACCTTACGATCACTTGTCGTGTTCACGCGGCAGCGCCCACGATGAGCGCCGGGCTGATCCCTGGGAGGGCGCACATGAACGGTCTCGACTGGGCCGTGCTCATCGGCTACTTCGCCGTGATGGTCGCGATCGGCGTCTGGTCGCACAAACGCGTCGACAACGTCAGCGACTTCTTCACCGCCGGCGGCAAGATGCCGTGGTGGCTCTCCGGCATCTCGCACCACATGTCGGGCTACAGCGCGGTGATGTTCACCGGATACGCGGGCATCGCCTACACCTACGGCGTCACGTCCTTCGTCACCTGGTCCTTCCCCATCGCCCTCGGCATCGCCATCGGGTCGAAGCTGTTCGCCCCGCGCATCAACCGGCTGCGCTCCCGGCTCCACGTGGCCTCCCCGCTGGAGTACCTGAAGAACCGCTACGACCTCAAGACGCAGCAGGCGCTGGCCTGGTCGGGCATGCTGCTGAAGATCGTGGACGTGGGCGCCAAGTGGGCGGCGATCGCCACGCTGCTGTCCGTCTTCACGGGCATCTCCCTCAACCAGGGCATCCTCATCACCGGCGGCATCACGGCGATCTACTGCACGATCGGCGGCCTCTGGGCGGACGCGCTGACCGAACTCGGCCAGTTCATCATCCAGTTGCTGGCCGGCATCGCGATGTTCGTGGCGGTCTTCGTACGCCTCGACGACCACGGCGGCTTCTTCGGCGTCTGGGACTCGCCCGAACTCCAGGGCCACGAGAAGCCGTTGGTCGGACCCTACGGCACGGTGTTCCTGCTCGCGTTCCTCTTCATCAAGCTCTTCGAGTACAACGGCGGCATGCTCAACCAGGCCCAGCGCTACATGGCCACGCCGAACGCCAAGGAGGCCGAGCGCTCCGCCCGCCTCTCGGCGATCCTCTGGCTGGTCTGGCCGCTGGTGCTGTTCTTCCCCATGTGGATGTCGCCGCTGCTGGTCGAGTCGCAGAAGCCGGACGGCTCGGACTCCTACGCCCTGATGACCGAACAGCTCCTGCCGCACGGCCTGCTGGGCCTGGTGATCGTCGGCTTCTTCTCGCACACCATGGCCATGTGCTCCTCGGACGCCAACGCCATCGCGGCCGTCTTCACCCGGGACTGCGCGCCGGTGATCTGGGCACGGGCGAGGGCCTGGAACCAGAGCCAGGGCCTGCGGGTCGCCCGCATCGCCACGGTCGTCTTCCTCGGCCTGTCCATGGCGGCGGCGACGCAGGTCAATTCCCCCGCCTTCAAGGACATCATCACGGTCGTCATCAAGTGGGTGGCCGGTCTGATGGGCCCGATGGCGATCCCGATGATGCTGGGCCTGCTGCGAGCGTTCCGCCGCTCCGGCCCGACGGCGGCCCTCGTCAGCTGGTCGATGGGCCTGCTCGCGTTCTGGCTGGTGAACTACCCGATCAACTGGAACGTCGAGGGTGGCGTGCCGCTCCAGTACCAGGTGTCGATCCCGCTGGCCGTCTCGCTGGTCCTCTACATCCTGGTCGGCTACATCCGGCCGGAGGACACCCCGGAGCGGCTGGCGATCATCGAGAAGATCAACACGGACGGGGACGGCGCGGCATCGGCCACGATCCCGGCCCCGGCCGGTCCGGCGGACGACGTGGTGCGCACCGCCGAGAGGTGAACCTCCGGACGCTCACGCCGGGCGGCCCCCGCCGATCGGGCAGGCGCCGCCCGGCACCACGGCTTCAGGCCCGCGGGTAGCGGGCGAGCCAGCCGGGGGAGGAGCCGGCCGGGCCGTGCAGGGCCGGGCCCTGGGTCATCTCCATGGCGAAGTCGTCGGCCAGTTCCAGAATGGTCGGGCGGCCCTCCAGCTCGGCCAGCCAGGCCGGCGGCAGAGCGGTCTCCCCGTGCAGCGCGCCGAGCAGGCCGCCGGTCAGCGCGCCGGTGGCGGCGGACGGGCCGTCGTGGTTCACGGCGAGACACAGCCCGTGCCGGACGTCCGCCGCGACCAGCGCGCAGTACACGGCCGCGGCGACCAGCCCCTCCGCCGTACCCGCCCCGCTCAGCTCGGCCACCCGCTCCGGGCCGGGCAGGCCCTGCCGCACGGCACCCAGCGCATGCTGCAAGGCGTCCGACACCGGCTGGTGCCCCGGCCGGGCGGCCAGCAGCCCGAAGGTCCGCTGCACGGCCGCGTCTAGGCTCTCGCCCAGCGCCAGCGCATGCACGATCACGGCGTACGCGCCCGCCGCCAGGGCCGCCGTGGGATGACCGTGGGTCTGCGCCGCGCACTCGACGGCGAGCTGGGCGACCAGCTGCGGCTCCCAGCCCACCAGCAGCCCGAAGGGGGCCGACCGGGCGGCGGCCTCCGGCCCGGCCTCACCGGGGTTCTTGGGCGCCTCCGGCGTCCCCATGGTCTCGTCGCCCAGGCCCAGCAGCAGCGCGCGGCTGGGCTCCCGCCGCGCGTAGAGCCACTCCTCCCGCGCCAGCCACCCGTCTTCCTTGCGGCGTTCGTCGGGCCCCCAGTCACGCTGGGTGGCGGCCCAGCGCAGATAGGCCCGGTGCAGATCGGTCGGCGGATGCCAGGCACCGGTGTCCCGCCTGACCTGGGCGCGGATCAGCCCGTCGACGGAGAACAGGGTGAGCTGGGTGAGGTGCGTGACGGCGCCGCGTCTGCCGAAGGCGGGGGCCAGGTCCACCAGGCCCTCCGCCCCGTGCGCCTCCCGTATCCCGTCGATGGTGAGCCCGTCGACCGGCGTCCCCAGCGCGTCTCCCACGGCCACGCCGAGCAGGGTCCCGCGCACCCGGCTGCGGAAGTCCTGCTGCTCTGTACGGCCCCAGACGGCGCCGGCAGTCGCACCCACCTAGACCTCCCCGGGGCACCGTCCATACGTACGACAGCTCAGCACTGTAATCGAACGGGAAAGGTGTTCAGAGGGGTGATGCGGACCGGGCCCACCGGATCAGCGCAGCTCCTCCGGGCACGGCGTCCCCCGGGGAAGCTGGTACGGCGCCGCCAGGCGGTACGTGCCGGCCTTCGGGGCCAGCAGCTCCGTCCACTTGTCGCCCTGCGCGTCCTCCTCCGTCTCCGTCAGGCAGCCGTTGACGTTCACGTACGTCTTCGGCTCGCCCTCGGGACGGTTCCTGGACTCCTCCGTCTCCTGCGGCGGCTTCAGGCTCTTGCCCTCCGCGTCGACGATGCTCAGCCACGGCGAGTACGGGATGCGGACCAGGATCCGGCCCGCCTTCTTCACCTGGAGGACCATCTCGCCCTGCTCGGCCCGGTCGACCACCGCGTTCGGCTCGGCCAGCGGGGTCGGGTCGCTCACCTTGAACAGCTGCCAGGTGGCGTCGCCCCAGATCTGCGTCAGGTACGGCAGCCCGCGCCGCACCAGCGCCCGCTCCCGCTGGCCCCCGTCGCCGTCCGGCTCGCCCTTGGGCAGCACGACGTAGTGCACCGCCCAGCGCTTCAGCCACTCGTGGTAGTTCGCCGAGTTGAGGGTGTCGTCGTAGAAGAGGGGGTTGCGCTCCATGTCGGCCTGGCGGTTCCAGCCGCGGGCCAGGTTGACGTACGGGGCGAGCGCGGAGGCCTCACGGTGGGAGCGGGCCGGGACGACCTCGACCCGGCCCTTCTCGGCGCCGACCTCCTGAAGCTCGTTGACGAGCGGCGCGAGCTCACGCGACCAGGACGCCGCCGGGGCCGTGTGCACGATGTCGTCGACCGTCTTGAAGCCGATCCACACGCCGAAACCGCACAGCGCCACGACGGCCGCGTACCACTTGCGGCTGCGCGGCACCGTGAACGGCAGCGCGGCGACCAGCGCGACCCCGGCGAACAGCATCGCCAGCCGCGTGATGTTCGACCCGATCTGCGAGCTGATCAGCCACACCAGCACGACCCCCAGGCCGTACACCGCGGCCGTGAGCCGGACCGTCTTCCACTCCCGCGGGACCAGCACGTAGGCGAGGACCGAGAACGCGAGCGGCAGCAGCACCGAGCCGATCATCATCGGCTGCGTGCCCGAGAACGGGAACAGCCACGCCGACACCGCCACCACCGCGGTCGGCGCAAGACCCAGCGCCCACGCGCCCGGCCGCCGCTTCTGAAGGAACAGCGCCACCGCCACCAGGCCCACGAACAGGCCCGCGACCGGCGACGACATGGTGGCCAGCGCGGCCAGCGGCGCCGCGCTCAGGGCTTTCGCCCAGCGCTTGTAGCGCCACCGGTACGGCCAGCAGAACACGACGGCGACCGCGCCGAGCGCGAACATCATGCCGAGGCCGAACGTCACGCGTCCGGACACCGCGTTGCAGAACAGCCCGAACACACCGGCCAGCGACGCCCACAGCGGGTTGAGGACCGAGCGGCTGCGCAGGAGCAGCAGCGTCAGCAGACCGGCCGAGACCGTGCCCGCGATCATCATCGTCGTCCGCACACCGAGCAGCGACATCAGATACGGCGACACCATGCTGTACGACACGGGGTGCATCCCGCCGTACCAGGCGAGGTTGTACGCCGAGTCCGGGTGCCGGCCGACGAACTCGGCCCACGCGTCCTGCGCGGCCAGGTCGCCACCGCTGTTCGCGAAGGTGAAGAACCAGAGGATGTGCAGCGCCGCGGCGAGGCCCGTGACGGACAGGACGGGGTGCCGCAGCATGCGCTCACGCAGCGCCAGTACGGGGGCGGGCCACTCGAAGCCCGCCCGGCCGTTGTCCCGCGCGCTGTCCTCGGACGCGTTGCCGTCAGCCGCGCGGGCTTGCGGCGCGTCGGCTTCCGGTGCTTCGGGCAGGCGTATTCGCGGGCCTGATACCGAGCCCGGTTCGGCGTCGTCTGCGCGTGTCGGCTCCGCAGTGGCCACTCGAAGGCACTCCCCGTGTCCCGTCTTCTGTTCTCGCTCTGTCCCGGTTCGGGACGCTAGCACGCACCCCGCCGGGCGGCGCCCGGACGGGCCGTTACCGGCGGAGTGCGGTGGTGCGGGTGGCGCCCCGGGTCAGCCGAGACGCGTGAGCTTGGCCGCGAAGTCCGGCTCCACCAGGTCCTTCTGGAGGGCCACCGGGACCTTCACGGCGCTGGTGGTGCCGTCACCGACGGTGAGCGTGCCCACCTTCGTGCCGGCCTTCGCCGTGTGCGGCAGGTCGTCCGCGGCGAACGTCAGCTTGACGGACAGGCCCGCCCAGCCGACGGCCGTGACGTCCTTGGTGACGGCGACCGGCGTATGGCCGCCGAGACCGTCGTCGGCGTACCCGACGATGTCGCCCTTCTTCAGGATCGTCGCCGACTCCAGCGCGCCCTGCGCTGCCCGGATCAGCTTGTCGCCCTCGTGGAGCGCGGCGCCGAGGATCGTGTTGTCCGGCCCGCCCGCGGGCTGGCGCACGACCGCGCCGATGATCCGGCGGGTCTCGCCGTTCACGTCCTTCTTGGCCGCGAAGACGAGGTTGCCGAGCGCCGACGTGGTGGTGCCGGTCTTGATGCCGGTGACGTCGTTGTAACCGACCAGACGGTTCCAGTTGTCGTGCTTCTTCCCCTTGTAGTCGACGTACGACATCATCGCCGCGACCTCACGGAACACCGGCTGCTGCATGGCGGCCTTGGCGAGCTTCACCTGGTCCACGGCCGTGGAGACGGTCGTGTTGTTCAGGCCCGACGGGTCGGTGTACGTCGTGTTCTTCATGCCGAGGTCCTCGGCGGCGTCGTTCATCTTCTGCACGAACGCCTTCTCGGACCCCGCGTCCCAGCGGGCGAGCAGACGCGCCACGTTGTTCGCGGACGCGATCAGGATGCTCTCCAGGGCTTCCCGCTCGGTGATCGCGTCGCCCTTGGTGACGTCGACGGTGGACTCCTGACCCGCGTCGGACTGGTCCTGGGCGGCCTGGTCGATCGGGATCTTCGGGCCGTCCGCGCCGCTCTTGAGCGGGTGGTCGCGCAGGATGACGTAGGCGGTCATGACCTTGGCGACGCTCGCGATCGGGACGGGCTTCTGCTCGCCGGAGGAGCCGAACGTGCCGATGCCCTGGACGTCCAGCGCGGCCTGGCCCTTGGTGGGCCAGGGGATGTCGACCTTGCCGCCCTCGAAGGTGTAGCTGTCCTCGGCGGTGAGCTCCAGGGTGGGCGAGGGGAGCGGGCGCACGCTCTGCACGACCGCGAAGACGACCACCAGCAGCAGCACCAGCGGCGTCCAGATCTTCACCCGCCGGGCCGCCGTCCGCAGCGGGGTCTCCGGGGGCGGCGGGGTGTTCGTCAGCTCGGCCAGCAGATCCAGCGGCGGCTTGGGCGGCAGGGGCTGCTGCGTGGTCCGCTCGGGGCCGACGGTGGGGACGGGCGCGGTGGCGTCGGCCGGGGCCGCCGCCTGGGCGGCCGCCGGGGGCGTCGCCGGCGCGGCCGGCTTCCTGGCCGACGGGTCGTCCAGCGGCTTGAGCGCGACGAACTTGCTGGTCCGCTCGGCGTCCCTCTCCGGGGCGTCCTTCCTCGGGGCGTCCTTCCCCGGAGTGTCCTTCCCCGGAGTGTCCTTCTTCGGGAGGTCCGTCTTCGGGAGGTCCTTGGCCGCACCCCCGAGCTTCAGCATGGTGGTGGGCTGGTCGACCGGAGGCCGCACGGCCTTGAAGACGGCGGTGGGCTGGTCGACGGGGGGTGCGGCGGGGGTGTCGTCGGTGTCGTCGTCGGCGGCGTCGTCAGGGGTCTTGCCCTGGTCGGAGTCGCCGTCCTCGGCGTCGGTGTCGGCGGTCTTGCCGGTGGTCCCGGGGCCGGGGCCCTTGACGTCGTTGTCGGCGACGGAGACGGAGGCCGAGGGGTCGGAGTCCTCGTCGTCGGCAGTGGAGGCTGAGGGCTCGGAGTCCTGGTCGTCGGTCTGATCGTCAGCTTCCGGCTCAGCGTCAGCCTCGGCCTCGGCCGCGTTCTCGGCGTCGGTGTCGGCACTGGCGCCGGCGTTGGCGTCGACGTTGGCGGAACGGTCCGCCTCGGGCTCGTCGGCGTCACCCCGGCCCGCCCCGGAGCCCTCGGACGCCGTCTCTGCGGCTTCCTGGCCGTCCTCGGCGCCCTCGGCGTCCTCCGCGTCCGTGCCGTCCTCCGCGTCCGTGCCGGCCCCCGCGGGCTCGTCCGCACGGTCGTCCTCGGCGTCGGCGTCGGCGTCCGCGCCCGGCTCCGCGGCCACGGTGGCTTCCCCGGCCTCCTGGGCGTCCGCGACCGCCTTGTCGGCCTTCTCGGCCTCCTTGGCCTTCCCCGCGCCCTCGGCGGCCGCGGCCTCGCTCTCGTCCGCGGACGCGACCCACGCGGCCACGGCATCCCGCAGCCGTCCGTCCGTGCCCTCGGACGCCTCGGACCCCGCGGACGAGCCGGAAGCGTCCTGCCCGGCTTCGGCCGCCGCGTCCTCGGCGCCCGAGTCGCTCTCGGCTCCCTCGGCGTCCCGGTCGCCGTCGGCCCGCTCGGCGTCGTCCCCGGTCTTCTCCGTCTCCGGCTCCTCCGCCGGCGTCCGCGTGGACAGCACGCGGGTCGCCGTATCGGCACCGCCCCGCGCGGCGGACCTCTCCGGCTCACGCGCCACCGCGAGCCGCGGGTCGGCGACTTCGCTCCTGGCCTCCGGAACCGGACTCGCGCTCCCCGACGTCTCTCGTGCCGACGACTCGCGCTGCTTCGACCTGTCGGGGGACTCGCCCGCCACCGATGCCTCCTCCTCGCGCCGCATGCCCCGCGTGCGCGTACCGAACCGTGAACCGCCGCCCGTGACACCGCTCCGGCGCTGTCCGAACCATGTACCAGTGTCCTGTGTGCGGGCCAAACCCATCCGGTAGACGAGAACGACATACCTACTGGTTCCACTACGAACCGGTCACGCACCCTCGACAGACCAATGTGAGAGGGGTCACCCTGTCTTTCATCCACGCGGGGAGGCATGGATGGGCAGGAGCCGCAGAACACTTCCGGAGGAGCTTCTGCTGCTGGCGTTGGACCCGACCACGGGTACCACCGCACAGCCGCAGTCGCTCGACCTCGGTCTGGCCGGAGCACAGCTAGTGGAGCTGGCGCTGGCCGGACGGATAGCCCCAGACGGGGATCGTATCGCCGTGGTGGCACCACGGCCGACTGGAGATCCAACACTGGACTGCGCACTGGAGTTGCTGCGAAGGCGTGGCGCTCCCGTGCGGGCGGTGAACTGGATCGGCGGGCCGCGTCTCGGGCTGCGCCAGACCTACCTCTCGCATCTGGAGCGGTGCGGCATGGTGCATGCCGTGGCCGGCCAGATGTGCGGAGTGCTGCCGACGACTCGCTACCAGGCGACGGACACCGAGATCAGCCGGGAGATCAGGGCCCGGCTGGACTCCGCGATCCGCACCGGCGTACCGCCGGACCCGCGGACCGCGGCCCTCGCGGCCCTCGCTCACGCGGTCGGCCTCGGCAAGCACCTGTACCCGGGCAACGAGGGACGCTCCTCTCGCTCCCGGCTCAGGGACCTGATCAGGCACGACCCCATGGGCGGTCTCGTCGCGCACGCGGTGATGGACGTCCAGAACGGCGTCGCGGCCCAGCCGCGCCGCAGCCCGGCACCGTCCGGCCGTCAGGCGGCCGGCACGACCAGGCCCGCACCGGAACCCGCCCGCGGCGTTCCGATGCAACCGCGCCACGGAAGCATGGCCCGCGCCGTGGCCCACTGAGCCGCGCCGCACCGGCACGACCCGGCACCAGCACGACCTACGACCGGCACACGCACCACGAGACCCACGACCCGGTCACGGGAGCCGCTGTCCGAGCGGGGCGGAGAGAGCGCACACTCTCTCCGCCCCGCTCGGCGTGCCGTGTCCGAACTGGCGTGTACCCGTCGCATATCCACCGTTTCCCAGCGGTAGTAAGCACCTTGGTGGCAGTCTGCTCAACAGCAGATACGCAAAGTAGAGGCACGCAGCCGGAGGTGCACGTCCCGTGGCGTCCAATGTCAATCCCACCGTCAGGCGGCGCCGGCTGGGCCAGGAGCTCCGCAGGCTCCGTGAGCTCAAGGGCATGACGGCCGAAGAGGTGGCCGAGCGGCTGCTGGTGTCGCAGTCGAAGATCAGCCGCCTGGAGAACGGGCGGCGCAGCATCAGCCAGCGCGACGTGCGCGACCTGTGCGGTGTCTACGAGGTCGAGGACCAGCGGATCGTCGACTCGCTGATGCAGATGGCCAAGGACTCCCGGCAGCAGGGCTGGTGGCACGCCTTCGGCGACATCCCCTACAGCGTCTACATCGGCCTGGAGACGGACGCCGAGTCGCTCCGCGTCTACGAACCCCAGATCATCACCGGCCTGTTGCAGACCCGTGCGTACGCCGAGGCCATCATCCGCGGCGGCTCGCCCGAGGCGTCGGAGGCCGACAACGACAAGCGCGTCGAGGTCCGGCTGCGCCGGCAGGGGCGGATCACCGCCGAGACCGAACCGCTGCGGCTGTGGGTGGTCCTGGACGAGGCGTCCCTGCACCGGATCGTCGGCAGCAGGCCGGTGATGCGCGAGCAGCTGGAGCACCTGGTCGAGATGTCGCAGCTGCCCCACATCACCGTGCAGGTCCTGCCGTTCGAGGTCGGCGCGCACGCCGGCATCAACGGCCAGTACTCGATCCTGGAGTTCGCCGACGCGGCCGACTCCAGCGTCGTCTACATCGAGGGCGTCACCAGCGACCTCTACCTGGAGAAGCCGCTCGACGTGCAGAAGTACACGGTGATGTACGAGCACCTGCGGGCCCAGTCGCTGAACGTGGACCAGTCGCGGCAGCTCATCGAGCGCGTGGCGAAGGAGTACGCGCGCTGAACCACCGCCGGAGGATGACCTTCCACCGGGCAAAGCGCGGGATGCTACACCCCTGACACGCCTGACTGGAAGTCTCCCCTGGAATATGCCATCCAGTCGAGTGAATGACTGCTCCGAACGAGGATGTTGGCGAGTAGCGTCGATCACGCCAACCACCAGCACGGGTTGGCGTAAACGCAACTGGCAACGGAGCGAACATGGCAATTCGTCTGGGCGCCACGGAAACGTGGACGACGTCCTCCTACACCAACAACAACGGCGCGTGCGTGATGGTCAGGTCGACCGTCGACGAGGCCCTGGAGCTCGGGGACACCAAGATCCCCGAGGGCCCCAAGCTGGCGTTCCCCGCCGCCGCGTGGAACGCCTTCGTGGACTCGGTCAAGGCCTGACCCCCGGGACCGACCGCACCACACGCACCACCGACAGAGCCCTCTCGACCAGCATCGCCGTCCTAGCCGAGAGGGCTCCCTGGTGCCCGCGGGCCTGAGCAGGCACCAGGGGATCGGCTCAACAGCTCCGGGCCTGCCCCAGGGCCATGCTCGACGAGCGGGACGTCAGGCCAGCTGAGCCTCGATCGCCGCCACGACCTCCGCGGAGTCCGGCTCGGTCTGCGGCGAGAAACGCGCCACGACCCGGCCGTCGCGGCCGATGAGGAACTTCTCGAAGTTCCAGCGGATGTCACCGCTGTGCCCCTCGGCGTCCGCGAAGCCCGTCAGGCGGTCGTACAGCGGGTGCCGGCCCTCGCCGTTCACCTCGACCTTCTCGGTCATCGGAAACGTCACGCCGTACGTGGCCGAGCAGAACTCGGCGATCTCGTCGGCGCCGCCGGGCTCCTGCCCGAGGAACTGGTTGCAGGGCACGCCGAGGACGGAGAAACCGCGCGCGGCGTACTGCTCGTGGAGCTTCTCCAGGCCCGTGTACTGCGGGGTCAGGCCGCACTTGGAGGCGACGTTCACCACGAGCACCGCCTTGCCCGCGTACTGGGACAGGTCGGCCGGGCCGCCTTGGAGCGCGCCGATCTCGACGTCGAGGGGAGAGGAACCGTTGGTAGTCGTCATGCCTCAGACCCTAGCTCCGGCGGAGTCCGGGCCGGTGCCGGGCCGGGTCCGGGCCGGGTCCGGGCCTCGGTGGCCTCCACCAGGACCTGCCCGGCCGCCGTCCGCGAGTACAGCACCGACCTGCCCGCCCTGCGCCGCTCCACCAGACCGGCGTCCAGCAGCACCCGCAGATGCCGCCCGACCGAGCCGAGCCCCTGCCCGGTCACGGCGACCAGCTGGCTGGTGCTCAGCGGCGAGCCGAGCCGGACCAGCACCCCGGCGCGAGCCGCGCCCAGCAGCGCGCCGAGGCTCGCGGGCACGGGTCTGCCGCCCGGGTCGGCGAGTGCCCCGGCGCACGGGTAGACCAGCGCGTACCGGTCCGAGCCTTCCCAGGCCACCCAGCCGATGCGCTGCGTGGTGATCGGCACGAACACCAGCTCGGCGCCGGACAGCTCGCGCGGCGGGTATTCGTGCGCGTTCACCTGGAGCCGGTTCTCCCCGAGCCACTGCGTCCCCGGCCGCAGCGTGTCCAGCGCGCTCGCCCAGCCGCCCCGGCTGACCTGCGCGGTCCGCGCGACCACATCGGCTTCGAGGATGTGCCGGCGCTGGGGCCAGTACGGCCGCACCGCCGTGGTCCAGACGTACGCCAGCAGGTCCGCGGCGCGCTCCGGCAGGTCGTCCCGGTGCAGCACCGCCGGGACCGGGCCGCGCAGCGACACGGTGAGGTGGGCGCGGGCCGCCTCCGGGTCGGCCGCCCGCACCCGCTCGACCTCCTGCTCGAAGGGCTCCCCGTCCCGCGGGGCGGGGGAGAGGAAGTCGGCCGTCCACTCCCGCCCGATCCCGGCGCTGATCAGCTGCGCGGTCACCGGGTCCCGGGCCAGCCGACGCCGGTAGGCCGGCAGATGGGCGTCGAGCCACCGCCGCTCGCCGGGATGCGCCGCCTCGGCGGCGTGCAGCAGCCGCAGACTCGCGAAGGTCTCGGCGAACGGTGAGATCACGAACCGGCTCCCGGCCAGGGTGTCGGCGCTGATCTGCCACCAGCCCATGAGCCGCCCCCTTGGCGAGGTTTCGCGTCCGCGCGAAACAATAACCACGCGATCGGGGGCGTCGAAGACTCCGCGTATGCGCAGCTACCGCGAACTGTTCCGCACGCCCGAGTTCACCCCGTTCTTCCTGGCCGCGTCGGCGCAGACGGTCGCCCAGACCATGGGCGGACTGGCCCTGGGCACCCTGGTCTACCGGGCGACCGGCTCACCGCTGCTGTCGGCGGTCAGCATGTTCGGCTCGTCGCTGGTGCAGGTGCTGGGCGCGAGCTTCCTGCTCTCCGCCGCCGACCGGCTGCCCCCTCGCGCCGCCCTGACGGCTCTGCCGCTGCTCTTCGCCGCGGCCACCGCCGCCCTGGCCCTGCCCGGCCTGTCCGTCGGCTGGCTCTTCGTGATCGTCCTCGCCAAGGGGCTGGTGGAGTCGGTGGGCGGGGGCGTGCGCTGGGGCCTGCTCAACGAGATCCTCTCCAAGGACGGCTACCTGCTCGGCCGCTCGGTGTTCAACATGATGAGCGGCGTCATGCAGATCGCCGGCTACGCGGCCGGCGGCGCTCTCGTGGCCCTGCTGTCCCCGCGGCTGTCCCTGCTGGCCGCCGCCGGCCTGTACGGCGCGGCGGCCGTCGTCGTCCGGCTCGGCCTGTCCCGCCGTCCGCCCCGTGCGACGGGCCGCCCGTCGGTGGCGGCGACCTGGCGCGCCAACGCGCTCCTCTGGTCCTCGCCGCCCCGCCGCCGGATCTATCTGGCCCTGTGGATCCCCAACGGCCTGGTCGTCGGCTGCGAATCCCTCTTCGTCTCCTACGCCCCCGACGCCGCCGGCACGCTCTTCGCCTGCGCCGCGCTGGGCATGCTCGTGGGGGACGTGCTGGTGGGCCGCGTGCTCCCGCCGGGACGGCGCTCCCGCCTGGGCTTTCCGCTCCTGCTGCTCCTGGCGCTCCCGTACGTGGTGTTCCTGCTGCGGCCGGCGCTTCCGCTCGCGGCGGCCGCGGTGACGCTGGCCTCCGTGGGGTTCGGCGCGAGCCTCGTCCAGCAGGAGCGACTGGTGGCCCTCACGCCCGACGGGCTCACGGGGCATGCCCTGGGGCTGCACTCGGCGGGGATGCTCACGACACAGGGGGTGGCGGCGGCGCTCGCGGGGTCGGTGGCCCAACTGACGTCCCCGGCCCGGGCGATGGCGGTGATGGCCGTGGCGTCGGCGGGGGTGACGCTGCTGCTGGCGGGCGCGGCGAAGCGGCAGGAGCTGAGGGCGGTGAGCCGGTGAGGGGCTGTCAGACGGGGGAGCCGCCGGAGGCAGGGACGGGGACCGTCGGGGCGGCCTCCACGAACACCTCGGGGACCTCGTTGTCCACGACGACCCTCGACAGCAGAACGGCCAGCCGGTCCCGCTCGGTGCCGCTCAGCCCGGACGGCAGGGCTTCCATGCGGCGGCAGGTCTCGGCGTAGAACTCCCCGGCGAGCGCGGCTCCTCGGTCCGTCAGCCCCACCCGCACGGCCCGTCCGTCGCGCGGGTCGGCCTCCCGCCGTACCAGCCCTCGCCGCACCGTCCGGTCCACCAGCCCGGTCAGGCTCGACTTCGCCAGCCCGAGCGTCTCGCCGAGTTCGCTCATGCCGTACGGCCGGTGCACCAGCACACACAGCAACTGCCCCTGCTGCGGCGTCAGTCCGTACGCCCGGCTGGCCTCCGCGTACACACCGTCGACCAGGAACGCCGCGCGCACCAGCGCGGCGACCACCCCCACCTGTCCGGTTGCCCCGTTCCCCATCGGGTCAGGGTACCGACCGGTCTGTCGCGGTGCCGTCGGGTGCGTCACTCCTCGTCCGGGGCCTCGCCCTCGATGAGGCGTTCAGCGATGTCGTCGGCCCATTCCTGGGCCCAGCGGCGCAGCCCGGCGACGGCCGGGGCGTCGAGGCCGGCCGTGGTGAACGCCCTGTCGTCGAGCCAGTCCGTGCCGGTCAGCCGGACCTGGAGGTCGGTGAGGTCGAAGGTGTCGGGGGCGTGGCGGCGGCCCAGTTCTTCGAGTTCGGGGTGGCTCCAGCGGGCCGAGGCGGCGTGCACGTCGACCAGGTCGCGCGCGAGTCCGCGGTCGGCCAGGTCCCGCACCCGGGTGCCCACGAGGTCGTCGAGGGAGAGCGCCGGGCCGAGCTCCGTCTCCACGGGCGGGCGCCACAGCACCTCCTTGTGCAGGGCGACCGCGCACTCCACGCCGCTCACCGCGTCCGTGACGAGGAATTGGGCGGACAGCGGCCCGGTCTCCAGGGTCTGCACGAGCCAGCCCCGCCCGACCAGCCCGGTCCGGACGGTGTCCGCGATGGCCTCCATCGCGGCCGGGTGCTCCGTGGCCAGGTCCACGTCCGGCCCGGTCCGCTCGACCAGCCCGTGCGCCAGCGCCGCGTACCCGCCCGCGAGGACGAGGGAGGAGGCCTCACCCACCGCGAGCAGATCACCGAGGAGCCGGCCGGCGGGCTCGGGGACGGGGGGAGGGGCGGGCATGTCCTGATTATCGCGTGGGGGCGGGCGGGGGCTGCGATGACCGGCCCGGACGGGTGACGCGCTCGGGGGCGCGGGGAACGGCGCGACCGGCCCCCCACGACGCCGCACTGGCCCCGTACACCCGCCTACGGCTTGCGCCCCACTCCGCAGTACGCGTCCACGGCGCCGGCACCGAGGCCGGCATCACCGGAAGCCCCGGGCCGCCACTCGGGAACCCTCACCACCCCCGGCTCCACCAGCTCAAGCCCGTCGAAGAACCCGGCGATCTCGGCGACCGGACGGACGTAGTACGGCACCGCACCGCTCGCGTTGTACGCCTCCGACGCGGCGATCATGCCCTCGCTGGTCGCGGTGCTGTCGCTGATCACGAGGTGGCTTCCGGCCGGCAGCCCGGCCATGAGCCGCCGTACCAGCTCACGGGCCCGCTCGTAGTCGGCGACGTGGCCGAGGGTGTTGAGGATCATCAGGCCGACCGGCCGGGAGAGGTCGAGCGTGCCGGCGGCGGCCTTCAGGACGGCCTCGGGGTCGTACAGGTCGGCGTCCAGATAGGCGGTCCTGCCCTCGGCGGTGCTGGTGAGGAGGGCGTTGGCGTGAGCCAGCACGATGGGGTCGTTGTCGACGTAGACGATCCGGGCGTCCGGCGCGACGCGCTGGGCCACTTCGTGCGTGTTGTCGGCGGTGGGCAGTCCGGTACCGACGTCCAGGAACTGCCGTACGCCCTGCTCACCGGCCAGGTACTCGACGGCCCGCCCCAGGAAGCGGCGGCTCGTGACCGCCACGTCGACGAGGCCCGGGAAGATCGACTTGATCTGGTCGCCGATCTCGCGGTCGACCTCGTAGTTGTCCTTGCCGCCGACGAAGTAGTTCCAGAAGCGGGCCGAGTGCGGCTTGGAGGTGTCGATGCGGTCACGCAGGCTGTCGTCGGACATGGCAGGGCCTCCTGGGGGGCGGGGAAGGGGGACCGGCCCCCAACCTAGGTGAACTTCCCGACGAGATACGGATGTTGCCCATCCCGCCGGGCGCCCGGCGCGCGGTTTCGGCCACGACCGGCCCGCTGCTACACCCCGCGGGAGGCGATCCCGCCCAGGTCGCCGCCGCCCTCGTGCCCGTGGCGCTGGGTGACCAGCCAGAACGCCCAGGCCAGGGCCCACAGCAGCAGCCCGGCGGCGACCGGGGTACCGAAGATGATCAGCAGTCCGGCTCCGATGTTGGCCCCGATGCCCCCAGCGGTCAGGATCCGCCATCCCACCCCGAGCATGAGACCGAGCACCACCAGCGGCCCGAGCACCCCCCACCACCGCCGGTCCATCGCCCCGCGCAGCGTGCCCCGCACGAGCACCGCCGCACCGGCCACCGCCAGCACCAGCGCGAGCCCCCCGGCGACGGCGGCCACGCCGTCCCCGATGTCCCACGGCTGAAACGCGTAGTCGAGCTCACTGGCCGGCAGCCCGCGGTAGTTCTGCTGCCCCATCAGCCCCCAGGCAGCCACAGGCACCCCACCGACGAGCGCGGCCCCGGCCGCCACCATTCCCCGAATAGTCATGCACCCAGGATCGGGGGACGGCAGCGGGCCGGTCATGAGCACGCGTACTCAGGTGGGCCGGGTACGGGAACGGCCACTACGGTGCCACCGCGAGGCCGGTCCGGGGGGAGATCGTGAGGATGACCTGGCCGTTGGTGAGGCGGGCGGTGGACCGGACGATCGCGTCGGTGCTCGCGCCGTTCCAGTCCTGTGAGTCGACGTGCCAGATGATCTCGGTCAGGCCGTGGCGGGCCGCGACGGACTGCACCGTGACCACACAGCCACAAGGCCCCCCGGTCGCCGAGGGGCCTCACGTTCCTGCGGCAGGGCTGCGCGCCGTCAGAGCTCCTTGAGGCGGGCCTTGAGCAGGCAGAACTCATTGCCCTCGGGGTCGGCCAGCACGTGCCACTGCTCCTCGCCCGTCTGCCCGATGTCGGCCGGACGCGCCCCGAGCTTCAGGAGGCGTTCGAGCTCGGCGTCCTGATCGCGGTCGGTGGGATTGACGTCGATGTGCAGCCGGGTCTTGCCCGGCTCCGGCTCGTCCCGCCGGCTGAGGATGATCGTCGGCTGAGGTCCGCCGAACCCCTCGCGCGGCCCGATCTCGATGCACTCGTCCCCCTCGCGGTCGAGCACGACGAAGTCCAGGACCTCGCACCAGAATTGCGCCAGCACCTCGACGTCGCGGCAACCGAGCACGAGTTCACTGATACGACATGCCATGGACGAAACCTGCTCTCGGTGTGGGGGATCGGGCTGCCCGGACGGCCGCGCGCGGAGCTCCCGGTGAGCCCGCGGCGCGAGCGCGACCGTACCGGGCGGGGAAGGCAGGCGCACAGGATTTTCCGGCCGGCCGGATCAGCCACCGGTCTGCGGCAGCAGGGAGACGACCCTGCTGCCGTTCCGGGCGACCAGTACATCCCCGTAGAGCAGGAGCTGAGGCATGTCCGCGACCCCCGGCCGCGGCTTGCCGATGTCAGTGCGTGCCCGCGGCGGCTATCGCCCGACGCTCCGCAGCCAGCGCACCTCTCCGTCATGCCATGCGTCGGTGGGAGTGAGCCCGGCGGCGGTGGCGACGGCGGCGGACGCCCGGTGCTCGGGGTGGATGTGGGCGACGACGGCGTCCACCGGCTGCCCACCGAGCCAGTCGACGAGCCCCTGGGCTGCTTCGACGGCGATGCCTCGCCCCTGCCACGGGACCCCCACCACCCAGGCGACCTCGGCGACGGTTGCCTGGCCGGAGGGGCCGACCGTCGCCTGGACCGTGCCCGTCAGGCAGGACTCGTCACGAAGCCGGATCACCCAGTTCAGCCAGCAGACGGCCGGATCGGGCGAGCCCGCGGTGATGCGCCGGTAGCGCGAGCGCAGGTCCCGCGGGGTCTTGGGAGCACCGCCGATGAAGGCGTGCAGGGCCGGATCGGACAGCACGGCGGCCATCTCCTCGGCGTGCTCGACACGCAGCGGCAGCAGGTCCAGCCGCCCGGTGCTGATGGCCTGGGCGGCGAGGGCGCTCACGCCGCGACCACCTCGTGCGGCGAACCGCCCCGGCCGGCCACCCGCTCGATCCGGGCGAAGTGGGGAAGCCACGCAGCCACGATCGGCGTCGCCTCGTCGTCGCTGGGGTCCATGGCCATGGGCTCAGCCGATCAGGGACGGTCGGCGAGGTCAAGTCCGGCGAGCGGGGCCGCCCACGGGCGTGCCATGGTGAGTCTCGCCGATGACCGCTTTGGCGCGAGGGGGGGATGGCGTGCGGCTGTCGCGGGACATCACGGGGTGGGCGTTCACAGCGGAGGTGGAGGGCGTTCGGCATGCCGGCCTGGCGGTAGGGCCGGCCGCCATCAGCCCGTTCACCACCGGCGAGGGGTCCGGAGGCAGCCTGTTCACCCGCGCGAACGGCTGGTGGGGACTCCCCGTGCTCCTCTCACTGAACGAACTGCCCTTCGGGCACCCCGTCGACCACAGGTGGTGTGTCACGCGGGATGACGCAGGCGTGCTGTCCGTCATCGGCCCGGACGGCGCGCACTTCGCGCACGACCTCCGCCTGGACGAGCCGCCGGGCTGGCAGGAGGCGGCGATCGCCTCGGGTTCGGTCATGCTGGTCGTCTCCCACGTGCTGCCTGCCGAGGACGATCCCATCGGCGTGCTCGACTCCGAGACACGGCAGGGCATGGTGTGCGCCGGCCCCGTGCGCTTCGGCGAGCCGGGCGCACCGCGTGACGCGGAGGGCGGCGCGCCGACGGTCAGGTTCCTCGTCGACCCCGTCGGCACGCTGTTGGAGCTGGCACAGTTCACGTGCGACCGGATCCTGTCGTTGCCCCGGGCGAAGCAGCGGGCGCGCGAGCTGGAGCAGACGAGACGAGCCCTGGCGGAACACACGGACCAGGCTGTGACCGCCGAGGCGATGGTGGACCTGCTGTTCCGGGACGAGTTCCTGGACCACCGCGGCCGGGCCGAACTCCTTTACGTCTACTGGAGGCTGGTCGCCGAGGTCGCCGACGCCTGCGGGGCGCAGGCCGCTTGGCGGGACGCGGCGCTCCATACCGCCGAGTCGGCCGTCCACCTCGTGGCGGAGCGGTGCGATCGCGCGGTGTTCGAGGAAGCCGACGCGCTGGCGACACGGTTGATCGACGAGCTGAGCGATCCCGCCGGACAGGAAGCCGCGTTGCTGGCCGCCGCCCGGTTGCGGATGGCCACCCGGGGTGCGGAGGATCTCGCCGCCGACCACTACGCCCGCGGGCTGCGCACCGTCTGGTCCGCTCGGCTGGACGCGGATCTGTACCGCACCTGGTTCACCGACGAGGAGCCCTTCCAGGCCGAGTGCCCCCGGCTGCTGGTGGAGGCGGGACACCTGGTGGTGCGCGCGCTGGAGCTGGACGGCGGGACGCGAAGGCCCCGGCTCCTGGCGTCGTTGGCGCAGATCCTCGCGGACGAGGAAGGAGTTCACCGGGACACCGCCGAATCCGCGCTGGCGGTATGGCTCGACTCGTCCACCGCCGACGATCCGGATGTCGCCCTGTTCCTGCTGAGGGTGGTGGACGGCATTCCCCCGAGCCTGGCCGACGGGTTGCCCAGGGCGATCTTCGCATCGCCGCGGGCCGACTTCGTCGCCGCCCACGGCCACGTCGTCACCGCGAAGGTGATCAGCCAGGGCGTCAACCTGGCCCGGGAGAAGGCGGACCGGTCGCTGCTGCGCACGGTGCTGGACTGGGCGGAGCGGCTCGGCTTCCACTGGGACCCCGCCCACCGCCGGCAGTTGACCGAGGCACGCCTCCACGTACTGCCCGACGACCCCACCGACTGCCCGGGCCCCGGCCGCCCGCTCGCCGCACCGTTCCCGCAGTCCCCACGGTCATGGACCCCGGCGCAGCGGTCGGCGGCGCTGCTGCACACAGCCGCACACGCCCGCGACCTGGGACAGCCGGCGCTGGGGCTGACCCTCCTGAAGCAGGCGGGCGACGTACGGAGCGAAGAGGCCAGGCTGTTGACGGCGGACCTGTACTACCAGTCGGCCCAGGCGGGCGAGCCGGTCGCCGGCCCCGTCCCGTTCCCGTGGGGCTACTACACGTACGCGGCACTCGGCTACGCATCGCTCGGCTTCGAGGAACTGGCGCGGGCGTGCCTGGTGCCGTTCGTGCAGCAGGTGGGCAACCTGCGCGGCGAAGCACTCAAGGCGGCACTGTCCGCGATCATCGTGGACGTGCCGAACTTCGACACGAGCCGCGCGCCCGAACTCGGCGGGGTACTGCGCGACCTCGTGCATGCGGCGGTCCGGCAGCTCACCGCGGAGTCCGAGACGCTGCCCCTGGGATTGATGCTCGGTCTGCACCAGGCGGGCAAGGGGCCGGAGTTGGGGGCGTGGTGGCGGATCGGCGGTCCGCTCGCGCTGCCCGCGCACATCCAGCACCTTCTCGGCAAGCTGCGCGACCTGGAGGACCCCGCCGCATCCCCCGGCGCGCCAGGCGGGCCGTCGCCCCTGCTGAACGCACTGGACTCCGACCAGCGCCCCGGCGGCCACGACACCCGGCAGATCGCCCGGAACCTGCGGTGGCACGTCTCGTCGCTCATCGACGACGAGCTGAGCCGCCGTTCGGCACCGCTCATCGACGACCGGCACCTCTGGGCGAAGGCGCACCAGCTGCTGGACGACCGGACTGTCCTGCTGACCTGGTTCCTGCCCGCCGCCGTGAGCGGCGCGGCCGTGCTGCTCGCGGTCACCCGGCAGGGTCGGGACCTCGTCGTGCACCTGGGCGACGGCGCGGACGAGAACGACGACCGGCACCCGGTGGCGGACCGGGTCGAGGCGATCCGGGCGGAGGTCGAACGCGACCCGCTGTTCGGCGACGTGACACCGCAAGGCAGCCGCCTGCTGCGGCAGCCGGGCGACCTGCCGCTCGGCGGCAGCGGACTGTGGGACACGTGGCGGGCCCAGGGCAAGGACCGGATCCTGGCCTGGCCGCACGGCGCCCTGCACTACCTGCCGCTGCCGCTGTGCCGCACCGGGGACCGGATGATCGCCGACGACTGGACGGTCACCACCATCGCCGGCCTCGAAGCCCTGGCCCCCGCCGAAGGCCCCGTACGGCCGCGCCGCACCGCGGTGCTGGCCTCCGCCGACGGCGGCGTGCCCTACGGGCTCCAGGCCGAACCGGTGCTGGAGGAGCACGCGCGTCGGGTCGCCGGCGCGGTCGGCACGGACGCCGTCACCGGCCACGCGGCCACGCGCGACAGGCTCCTCGCGGAGCTCTCCACGGCGGACGTGATCCACATCGCCGCACACGGGACGCTCGACCAGGACGCGCCATGGCTGCACTGCCTCCACCTCACCCCCGGCCGCGACGACGACGGCAGGGTCTTCGCCTACGACTTCCTGGAGGCCGACCTGCGCGGTGTCCGCCTGGTCACCCTCGCCGCGTGCGAGTCCGCGCTGGGCCGGTTCGATCGCGCGGACAACGTCCGGGGCGTCCCGTCCGCACTGATCACCGCCGGGGCGCAGGCTGTCGTCGGCTGCCTGTGGCCGGTACGCCCGGAGCCGGCCACGTACTTCTACCACCACATGCACCACCGGATCGCCCACGACCTCCTGGATCCGGAGGGTGCCTTCCGCGAGGCCCAACTCGCCACCCGTGCGCGGTATCCGCACTACCGTGACTGGGGAGCGTTCACCTACCTGCACGGTCGGAGCGAAGGAGCCGTGGCATGACCGAGGTCCGGTTGCACGAGGTCGAGCTCCTGCCGGAGCGCACACTCGGCGGCCCAGCCGACGACGAACCGCTGCGCGGCAGGCTCACGTTCGGCTGGGACGTGCTGCCCGCCGACCACGAGGGCGTGCCCGCGGAGTGGGCGTCCTACGTCAAGGCGACGCCCGACCGCGAGTTCCGGCAGCTGCTGATGGTGTGCTCGTTCCGACCGGAGACGCCGACCGGCAAAGGCGCGTTCCGTCATGCCTCCCTGGGCGTGTCCCTGTCCACACCGGACGGCGGGGCTCAGCCCGTGGCGCGCCTGATCGACCCCGGCGAGCGCACCCGCCCCGTCCCCGGCTCCGGCATGGGCATGAGCTTCACGGTCAACGCGGGGGTGCTGGAGGTGGGCGTGGAGAAGGCGCCGGGTGCGGGGGCGGAGAGGGACGAGTGGATCGTCCGCGGCCACGGCTCCTCCCAGCCGAACCCGCAGTGGGAGTTCCGTCGGGTCAAGAGCTTCCCGCTGGCCGGCGACCATCCGGTCGCCGCGCTGGTGGAACTCGTGCCCGACCGACTGAACACGGCGGAGGTGCTGATGGCGGCGGAGCTGGAGCACCGCAGCTGGGGGATCCGCCGCTACCGTGCGCGGCTGGCGCCGTCGCCACACGCCATCGTGCTGACCGGCTGAGCCCAGCGCCGCCCGGCGCGGTGCGAGGCGCAGCGCGCCCGAAGCGTGCCGCCGAGGGACGGCCTAGCAGTGCTGACCGTCGGGACACTCGGTGTACAGCACGCCGAAGACCAGGAAGAAGAGGACCGGCACGCTCGACACCGCTCCCATGACGATGAAGCGTCGGCGAGCCCGCTGCCGGCGAGCGACGAGTGATGTCACGAGCCCCACGAGTGGCGCCGCCACCGCGCTGATCAAGGCGACCGACCCGAAGATCACGCCGAACTCATCCCGTACCTTCGGAAAGCCCAGGGCAAAGGCGACCGCAGGAGTCAGCAGTACCAGGGGAGAAGCCACCCAACACCAGGACGATCCAGTGATCACCCAGTCCAGCACGGACGAGGCCCGGCCGCTTCGCGGTGCATCCCTGGAAGGCCGGTTCGGCGTGACACGGGGTGATGACATGCTCAGAGCATAGGAAGTCCGCGTGCGTCGGCAGTCCTCAACTCGACGCGTGGGCAACGCCGGTGGCGGGACCGTGCATCCGTACTCCGCCCGGGGCCGGGGCATTGCCCCAGCGTGCCGGGAGGCGCGGCACGTGGTCCACCCACGCCATGTCGGCCGGCGCGACGAGCGACTGGCCGGCCACGGTCGCGGGGGTCACACCGGTGAACGTCACGACGTCCCGGTGCAGATGTGACTGGTCGGCGTAACCGCAGTCGGCCGCGACCCCGGCCGCCGCCTGGCCCCCGGCCAGACGGGTGGCGGCCCGGTCGAAGCGGACGAGCCGCACGGCCCGCTTGGGCGGCAGGCCGAGCTGCGCGTGGAAGCGGGACCACAGGCGCTTGCGGCTCCAGCCCAGCTCGCCGGCCAGCCCCTCGACCCGCACCTGGCCGTGCCCGGCGACGATACGGTCCCAGGCCCAGGCCAGCTCCGGCTCGATGGCGGGCCCCGCGGCAGTCAGCCGGGCGAGGCACGCTTCGACGAGCGCGAACCGTTCCTCCCAAGACGCGGCACGGGCCAGCCGCTCGCGCAGCCGCGCTGCCCGCCGCTCTCCCCACAGGTCGTCCAGGGCCACCACGGAGCGCTCCAGCTCGGCAGGGCCCACGCCCAGTACGGCGCGCGCGATGGCGGGGGACAGGCGCACCTGCACCCACTCGACGTTCGCGGCCCGCACCCGCGCCGCCTCGCCGACGCCGAACCCGAGCCCGGTGACCAGGCTGCCGCGGTGCTGCCGGCCCGTCGGCTCGTCGATGCCGAGCGCCGCCTCACCGCAGGCCAGCGCCAGCGTCAGCACGGGGTGCGGGTCGAGCCGGTGGTCGACCGGAGCCGGGCCGCGGTCGCGCAGCCCCGCCAGGACGACGCCGGGCACGCGGCTGCGCCGGGCCGGTCGCGTGACCTCCCACACGGGGGTAACGGCACTCTCGCGCACGGCAGTTGCCATACGTCCATGCTACGGGCGGCCCGCCGGACGGAACATTTCTCCAATCCGGCGGACGGCAGCCGCGGCGAAGGTGAGCGCATGACCTCCACCGGAACCACCGCGCCGCCACCACCGGGCGTGTCCCGTCTGTTGCGCCCGTACGCGGGCGGCTTCGCCGCCGTCGTCGTCCTCCAGGTCATCGGCGCCGTCGCCGGCCTGGCGCCGCTCCTCGCGGTCGCCGAGCTCGGCCGTACGCTGCTCGCGCCGGGGCCGGCCGACGACGGGCACGTCCGCGACGTCGTGATCGCGGGTGCCGCGGGGCTGCTCGTACGACTGCTGTTCACGGCCGCCTCGTCCGGCGTCGGGCACCTCCTCGACACCCGCGTGCAGCTGGCACTGCGCCGGCAACTCGCCGCGCGGCTCGGGCGGGTGCCGATCGGCCGGCTCGCGCGGCGCCGCAACGGGGAGCTGGCGAAGCTGGTGGGCGAGGACGTCAGCGCCGTGCACCCGCTCATCGCCCACACGCCGGGCGAGCTGGTCTCCGCCTTCGTGGTGCCGCTCGTCTCGCTCGGCTACCTCCTCACCGTGGACTGGCGGCTGACGCTGATCACCCTGATCCCCGTGCTGCTGGCGGTCGCGCTGGTGCCGCTGATGATGACCCCCGCGCGGCTGCGCGAGCAGCAGGAGTTCGACGCCGCGATGGGGCGGATCTCGGCGTCGGTGGTCGAGTTCGTGCAGGGCATCGCGGTGGTGAAGGCCTTCGGCGGATCGGAGCGGGCGCACGGCACGTTCCGTACCGCGGTGGACGACTTCACCCGGAGCTTCTACCGGATGGTGCGCGGCCTCTCCGGGATCGCCGCCGGGATGCAGGTGGCGTTGTCGCCGCCGTTCGTCATGCTGGCGGTGCTGGCCGGCGGCGCGTACCGGATCACCGGGGGCGGGCTCGCCCCGGCGGACCTGCTGCCCTTCCTGCTTCTCGGCCTCGGGCTGACCGCCCCGGTGGCCGCGCTCGGGCACGGCTTCGACGACCTTCAGGCCGCGCGGCGCGCCGTCGGCCGCATCCGGGACGTACTCGCCGAGCCCTCGCTGCCCGAGCCCGCACGGCCGCTGACGCCCGAGGGACACCGGGTGGAGATCAGGGACGTCCGCTTCGGGTACGAGGCTGCCGGGGCCGGGCGCGAGGTGCTGCGCGGGATCGACCTGGTGCTGGAGCCGGGGACGGTCACGGCCGTGGTCGGGCCGTCCGGCAGCGGCAAGTCAACGCTGGTGCAGCTGCTGCCACGGTTCTCCGACCCGACGCACGGCTCCGTGCTCCTCGGTGGCGTCGACCTGCGTGAGGTGGGCAGCCAGGAGCTGTACCGGCGGGTGTCCTTCGTCTTCCAGGACGTCCGGCTGCTGCGCGCCTCGGTCGCGGACAACATCGCCCTCGCCGTCCCGCACGCCGACCGCGACGCCGTCGTCCGCGCCGCCCGCCGGGCGAGCATCCACGACCGCATCCTCGAACTGCCCCGCGGCTACGACTCGGTGATCGGCGAGGACGCCCGCCTCTCCGGGGGCGAGGCGCAGCGCGTCTCGATCGCCCGCGCCCTGCTCGCGGACACTCCCGTCCTGGTCCTCGACGAGGCCACCGCCTTCGCCGACCCGCAGACCGAGCAGGCGGTGCGCGAGGCGCTGGCGCGGACCCGGGAGAAACGGACGACGCTGGTCATCGCCCATCGCCTGGAGACGATCGCCGACGCCGACACCGTCGTGATGCTGCGCGACGGCCGGATCGTGGAGCGGGGCACGACCGAGGAACTCCTGGCGAGAAACGGCGCGTTCGCCGAATTCTGGAAGATCCACGCCGGTGCCGGTGCCGGTGCCGGTGCCGGTGCCTGTGCCTGTGCCGGTGCCGGCGTCATGGAAGGGGAAGAGGCCCGATGATCAGCACTCTGCTGCGCGTGCTCGGCCACGAGTACGCCGGGCCGGTGCGCCGCACCATCGCCCTCTGACGGCCACCGCCCTCGCCGAGGGGCTGTCGTACGCCCTGCTGGTACCCGTGCTGCGCGCGCTCCTCGGCAGCTCACCCGAGAACGCCCGGCCCTGGCTGGCCGCCTTCGGCGCGGCCGTCGCGCTCTACGCGACGCTGCGCTACGTCAGCGACCGCTCCGGTTTCCGCGTGGGCACGACGATGCTGCACGGCATGTACGAGCGCCTCGGCGACCACCTCGCCCGGTTGCCCATCGGCTGGTACCGGCCCGGCCGCACCGGCGAGGTGTCCGTCCTCGCGAGCCAGGGCGTGTTGCAGGCGATGAGCGTGATCGCGCACCTGCTGGCGCCGTTCGTCTCCGCCTGTGTGACGCCGCTGACGATCGTCGCCGTGATGCTCGCCTTCAACTGGCAACTGGGGCTCGCCGCTCTGGCCGCCGTGCCCGTGGTGGCCGCGGTCCAGCTCCGCACGGCCCGTGCGACGACGGTGACCGACACGGAGCGCGTGGAGCGCGAGCGCGCCGCCACCGGCCGCGTCATCGAGTACCTCCAGGCCCAGCCGGTGCTGCGCGCCGGCGGCCGCACCGGTGAGCGATTCGGTCTGCTGGACGACTCCCTGGAGGAACTGCGCCGCGCCTCGCGTCGCTCCACCCTCTCGGCACTGCCGGGTGTGCTCGGTCTCGCGGTCACCGTGCAGGCGGCGTTCACCGCTCTGCTCGCACTCGGCGCGTACCTCGCCCTCGGCGGGGACATCGGCGCGGCCGAGGTTCTCGCCCTCCTGGTGCTCGCCGCCCGCTGCGCCGACCCGCTGCTGTCCCTCGCCGAGATGAGCGGTGGCATCCGCGCCGCCCGCGCCGAACTCTCCCGCCTCGACGACGTCCTCACCACCGAGCCACTGCCGGAACCCCGCACGCCGCGCGAACCGTCCGGCCACGACATCGAGTTCGACACGGTCACCTTCCGGCACGGAGACCGTGTGATCGCCGACGGGGTGACGCTGTCCGTACCCGAGGGCGGGAGGCTGGCCGTCGTCGGACCGTCGGGCGCGGGCAAGACGACACTGCTGCACCTGCTCGCCCGTTTCTACGACGTCGACGCGGGCGCGGTGCGGATCGGCGGCGTGGACGTACGGGAGATGGACAGCGCGGCGCTGATGGCGCGGATCGCCATCGTCTTCCAGGACGTCTACCTCTTCGACGGCACGATCGAGGAGAACGTGCGCCTCGGCCGCCCGGACGCCACCGACGCCGAGGTACGGGCCGCGGCCGCCGCGGCCCGTCTCGACGAGGTGATCGAACGGCTGCCCGGCGGCTGGTCGGCGGAGGTGGGCGAGGGCGGGGCGCTGCTGTCGGGCGGCGAACGGCAGCGCGTCTCCATCGCCCGCGCGCTGCTGAAGGACGCGCCGATCGTGCTGCTCGACGAGGTCACTTCGGCCCTGGACCCGGTGAACGAGGCGGCCGTGCACGCCGGCATCGAGGAGCTGATGGCGGGCCGGACCGTGGTGATGGTGGCGCACCGCATGGGAACCGTGCACCGGGCCGGCCACGTCGCCTTCCTGGACGCCGGGCGGATCATCGAACAGGGCACCCACGAGGAGCTGCTGCGCCGCGCGGGCCGGTACGCCGCCTACTGGGAGCTGTCCCTGGCCGGGGTGGCACGGGACTGAGACGGCCGTGCGGGTTCGCCATCCCGGCCGTGCTGGCCGGTGCCGGGTGCCGTCAGAGCCGCTCTTGCCTTCCTTTCGCTCTCGCCTTGGCGGCGCTAATCATCACTGTCGCGATTCGTTGAAGTATTTGAGGCCGGCGGTTCCGGCGCTCCACGCCACGAGCCTTTTGCTTTACGCCAGGCTTCGAACAATTCTGGCAGTTGGCGGAGTAATGAGATCGCGAGCATGACACACAGGGCCACGAAGCCGAAGATGGCCAAAGCCAGCAGGGTGGCGGAGTTCCAGTCCACGAGGCGGGTTTCCTTTCCCGCGAAGTCCGGCTCAGCCCCAGGAGGAACTCCGGCACCTGCTCTACCGCTCTTCGCGTCGCTCGGCAGGTGGGCTGCCTCGCCTGCTTGGAGATTACGGTGACGGTCTCTTTGAATACAAGCAGTGGAGATAGAACATTTTCGCGATTTTTGTCAAGTGGGATCACTTGAGGCCATCCGGCAACAGGGATTACCCAGTGCGATCAGGAAAAACGATTCTGTGAGTGATGGCATTTGGTCAGCGCTGAATAGGGCCGACGCTGCGGAGGTCTGGTGAACTCCTTCAGAAGTCGAACGGTAACCTGCCTCAGGAAGCCCGGCTCAAGGAGGCGTCATGTCTTTGGCCCGCAAGGGATCACGACGGATCGTTGTCGACGGTACGGCGTACCGCTGGCGCCTGCGTGGCAGGCCTACCTACTCCCAGGGCTTGACCTGGTCGCCGTGCACGTTCGCGGTCGAGCATGCGGAGATGCCGGGCAGGACGCTCGTGGTCACCACCGACCAACCGCATGCGAGCAACTGGATCGGTCGCGACGCCGCCCCTGTACTGCCCTCCAGCGTTGCCGCGGCAGTTCAGCTCGCCCTCAGCATGGGGTGGACTCCGACGACTCCGGGCTCCGCGTTCCACCTCGACCAGTCCGCCGGCTTCACGCCCTTCCGCTGAGCAGAGCCGGTAGTCGTCGGTGGACGTGACAGACACGGCGATCGCCTGGGACACCTACTCGCGGCAGCGGCCCGATCGTCGGCCGGTGAACGCCCGCGGCGACACCACCTGGTTCAACTGGACCCAGTACCCCGACCACGGGCCTGGAGCTGAGCTCCTGGAACTGCCGCCCGGGGGCCGCGCCCTGGACATCGGCTGCGGCAAGGGCGGCAATGCCGCACACCTGGCCGCTACCGGCATGCAAGCCGTCGGCATCGACGTCTCCCCAGTGCAGTTGCGCGCTGCGCGCGAGCGCTGGGGGTACGAGTCCGGCCCGGAGCTGTACCAAGCCGAGGCCGTCAGCTTCCTGCGGGACACGACCGAGAGCTTCGACGCCGTCTACTCGGTGTACGGGGCACTGTGGTTCACCGACCCGGCCCGGCTACTGCCCGCCGTACGTGAGCGGCTCCGCCCCGGCGGCCGGCTGGTGTTCTCGCAGCGGCCTCCCGTGGAAGGCTGCTACGGCCGCCAGGCCTCGTACATCCTGCGCGGCGACGACGAGGACCCGCTCGTCGTGCAGCGGTGGGACTACGAGCCCGACGCCTGGGAGCGCCTTCTGGCCGAGCACGGCTACACCGGCGTGCGAGCGACCGTCCTGACCGCGCCGGCGGGGACCCGCCGTGTGGGGACGCTCGTCGTCACCGCCCGGGCCTGACCCTCGGCTGCGGCCCCTCACTCGACGAAGTCCGACAGCGGTACCTCATGAACCCAGGCGATGCGGATCAGGGCGGACAGTTGCGCTTCGGCGCCATCTTGATCACCGCTGTCCCTTCCGGCGCCGCGACACTTGCCGTGCCGTCGGCCGTGACGAAGGGTTCCTGACCGGGCTGCCGGGCGCCGACGCATGCGAGGGCGAGCGCGGCGGTCAGGGCCAGGACGACGACGGCGGCTCCCGAGAGCAGGAAGGCGTTCTCGACTCCGGCGAGGCTGATGGCGGTCGAGGCCACGAAGGGGGAGATCGCCAGGGCTCCCGCCACCCCGGCCTCCCACAGGCCGAGCGCCTTCGCCAGATGGTGGCTCGGTATGCGCTTCTGCACCAGTGCGATCAAGGGAATGTCCGTGAGGGCCGAGGCCAGCCCCGTGGCCGTCAGGAGAACCGCCGCCACCGCGTGGGAGGTGACCGTTCCCAGCGGAGCCCGGAAGATCCCGAGCAGGGCCCACGCCAGCACCGCGGCCAGTGCGAGTCTGCGGATGCGCAGGCCGGCCAGGAACAGGGCGCCCACCACCTCGGCGACGCCGGCGACCCCGAGCAGCAGACCGTACTGGCCGCCCTCTCCCACGACCGAGACAAGCCCGACGGTCAGGAAACCGTTGGTCAGGGCGAGGGCGAGCACGAAGGTCACGATGACCACGAGTACGTCGGGAGCGGCCCGCACTGCCCTGAGCCCGGCGCCGAGATCGGACCACAGTCCCGTCTGACCGCCGGCCGGGGCGGGGCGGGTCACGCGGATGGCGGCCACGGCGGCCGCCGACCCCAGGAACGTGAGTCCGTTCACCACCAGCACCGACTGCAGTGAGCCGAAGGCCAGCAACGGCGCGAGCATCAGCGGGCCGACGAAGAAGGCAGCCCGGAAGGCGACTTGCAGCAGTCCGTTGGCCTGCTGGAGGCGGTCCTCCGGCACGATCTGCGGGACGATCGCGTTGCGGGCCGGGGCGAACGGGGCGCCGATCAGCGCCAACAGCGCCGTGGTCACCACGAGCAGGGACAGGTTCAGCAGGTCGAGGGAGAGCAGGACCGAAGCCACGGCCACCACGGCGACCCGGGCCAGGTCGGTGGCGATCATCAGCTTCCGGCGGTCGCGGCGGTCGGCGTACGAGGCGACGACGAAGGTGGCCACGAACGCGGGCGCGAACGCGGAGACGCTGACCAGGGCGACGGCCGTCGGGTCCTTCGTCAGTGACCAGGCCAGCCAGGCGGTCGCGGCGGTGTACAGGCCGTCACCGAAGCGTGAGATGCCCTGGCCGGCGAAGAGAAGCAGAAAGTCGCGGTCCTTCAGCAGTGACATGCCGGCCACTGTCGGGTCCCGTCGGGGGCCCGATCCACTTATTAGGCAGATGGCTAATCAGTCGGCTCGCCGTCGCCGTCGCCGCCGTCGTGCAGGAAACTTTCCAGGCTGGGGGTCAGGCTCGCCACTCGTCCGGGCGCGAGCCGGTACAGGACGTAATAGCCCTCGCGGCGGCGTTCGAGGAGACCCGCGTCCGCCAGGACGCGCAGGTGCTTGGACAGGGCGGCCTCGCTGACGCCGACGAGCGGGGCCAACTCCTGGGTGCTGCGAGGGCGTTCGGCGAGCAGTCGCAGCGCGCGCAGCCGGGTGTCGTCGGCGAGCGCGCGGAGGGTGCCGACGAGCCTGGCCGGCGGAATCCTCGGGCGGGCTTCCCGGGCGATCGAGGAGACGGGGAAGACGAGCCCGAGGGGCCACGGACCGTCGCAGTTGACGCGTACGTGCGGCCACACATAGGCGCTGGGGGCGAGGACGAGGGTGTCGTCCGGGCCGATGGCGACCTCGTGGTCGTGCGGCCGCTCCAGCCAGAAGCGTTCGGCGCGCGGATCGCTGCGCACCTCCGGCCAGAGGCCGCGGAGCATCCCGTACAGGCCGCGCTGCTCGATCTGGTGTCCGGCCTCGCTGACGCCGGCGGCGAGTTCGGGTTCGAGCCGTGCCCATTCCTCCTCGAAGGCCTCCCGCCAGTAGCGCTCCAGCATGCTCAGGAACCGTTCGAGCAGCGCGCGGGGGTCGTCGAGGAGCATCGCGGCCATCGCTGCGTCGCTTTCCCGCGCGACTCGCTCCCGCAACAGTCGGCGTACCTCCGGTTCGTCCAGCACGCGCGGATCCCTTGCCTGGCCGCTGCCCGGCCAGGGCGTGAGCAGGGGGACGGCGAACTCCAGCCGGACCAGCTCCGGATCCTCCCCGCGCAGGCCGGCCAGTTCGTCGGCGAAGTCCGTCAGTCCGCCGGTCGGCTGCGGAAAGAGGAACTCGGGGAAGTACGAGCGCACCGCGTAGGAGAACGCCTCGATCTCCCGCTTCAGCGCCGGGGACAGCTTGCGCATCGCACGCACCCAGCCGTGCTGGACGGGATGATGCTTGGGCTCCACCAGCACATGGAGACTCAGTACGGCTTCCATCGTCGGCGAATAGGCGAACCCCACCCGCTCCGCACCGCCGGCCGGGACCCGGAACACGATCGTCATGACCCGCCATCCTTGCGGCACGGCACCCGCGACGGGAACCGCGCCACACAGCGTTCTCCGGCCTTCGGCCCACACCGGTGTCCTGAACGCGTGCAGGACGGCGTCGCTCATGGCGCGTTCGCCGGACCCGTCGGGGTGCGGCTCGTTCCGAACGCCTGCGCCACCTCCGAGAACACCCCTCCCACGAAGGAGCCAGAGCCCGCCGACGCGGAGAAGCCTGACCCGGAACCCGTGCCGAACGAGAGCTGATCTGACGGGAGACATTCGTGAGATCAACTCCCGTCCGCTCACGCAATCGGTCCCGGACGAGGAGTCCGAGGCCGAGCAGAAGCCCTCCCTGGGAGAGAAACCCGAGGTCGGAGCGGTAGCGGGTTGTGCCCCGGCAGCACGGCGGCCTGACCGACCAAGCGATCGACCCTGAAGAGGATCTGCTGGAGGTCATTCCGGCCGAGGAGTTTCAGCGGGTGTGGATCGCGGTGATCGCTGGACAACCACTTCGGGGGAGAGAGGCTGGGGCGCTTGGCCGGTGACCTGGGGCCTTCTTGGTTGAGCTGGCGGGCACGGATGCCCCCGCTCGTCCCCGCTGTTGACCATGGCTAGCCCTGCATCTGGCACGACTGTGGCACGCGAACCCTCGAGCCCGACCCGGGGGCCGCTCAGTGCAGGAAGTAGGACCAGAAGGGGATCGCGGCGTACTGGTGGCCTTCGGGCGTCGGCACAGGGTGGCCGAACTCGCGGTGGAAGTAGTCGACCAGATCGGTGCCGTAATAGATGATGTCCGTCTGGTACATCGACAACACAGGCGTACCGGTGCGGTCTGGATCGGCCGGCAAGTACCGGTGCGAGTAGATCGGCACCATCACTGGGACTTTGGCCAAGTAGGCGTGTGCCACGTCCAGGGCATCCTGAGTGCCCGCCGGCCGCGGTTCCCAGTCCGGATGCCAGAAAGCATTGTGCTCCACGTCGAACAGCACCCCGTCCACCGGCCAGGCCAACCGCTCCGCCAGGTCCTCCGGGTCGCCGTCCCGCCAGTCGGGCCAACTACGGCTCCCCGTGGGCAGCCCTGCGCTCAACAGCGTTCGGTGCTCCGGCGCGAAACGGAACCCCCAGCGCTCCTCGACGTGATCAAGTTCCCGCTCGCTCATGCCTCGCTTCACTTCGACGCGGGAAGAGAGCATGGCAAGCAACGCCTCGGCGTCTTCGGAGGTCAGTGGGTTCTCGTGGCTGATCGGAGACATGCGTGGAACGGTAGAACACCTTGGGGACGGCAGCAGGGGGATTTCGCCGGAACCTCAGCTCGGGAAGCTTGGGGCCTCTGAGCGGCCGCGCTCGTCGTCCTGTCCGCCACCGTCTCCTCACCCGCGCACGCCGCAGAAAACCGCGCGGTCCGGCCAGGGACTGCGAGCCCGTTGTCTAAACCTTGCTCGCCACCACCATGTAGTTCTCGGCCTCAGGGTTGAACGTGCTCATTTCCGTCCGAAGTCCGACCCGCTGCAACTCGATTTCGAGTTCGTCATATCGGTACGGCCAGCACGACAGCCGTTCCGAGCGGACAAGAACCGGCCCAGCCGCATCAACTTGCGCGATCGCAATCTCGATGTGGTGCTCGTCCTCCCAATGCGGCGCAATCTCCCAGCGGTAGACCACGACAGCATTGCGACCGTTCCGGCGGACGAGTCGGTCACCGATGTCCAGCCGGGAACCTCTGGCCCTCACGAGTTCCCAAGTACGGGAGGTGAGCACCAAGCGCCCGCCAGGGCGCAGAAGCCGTGACATCGACGTCAGAGCAGCAACCCTGCCTCTCGCGCCCACGGCATGGTGCAGCGAGTTGCCAACGCAGAACACCATGTCGAAGGTGGCGTCATCGAAGTGGTCGGGCAACTCTTGCCAGTCCGCCCGCACGGTCCGGACAGATGCCTTGAATTCCTCAGCCAGCTCCGCAGTCCGGCGAACCATTCTTTCGCTGGCGTCAGTTGCGACAACCTGCACGCCAAGACCGGCGAGGCCGACCACCAACTGTCCCGTTCCGCACGAACAATCGAGGACGTGAGCGTTCGGCGGCAGGAGACTGAGGACGTCATCGAACGACGCAGCGAAGTCGGCCGGAGCCAGCTTTGCATCCGAGATGAGCCACTCGTACACCTCGGCAAGCGCGTTATAACCCGTCACAGTTACTACCTCCGTCACGCGGCAGACTCACGGTGGGACGTCAGTACAGCGGCGGAGCAAGTCGGTTCACAAATGGGTTTCGCAAGAGCAGTGCACGCGAGATCCGGCATTACCCCTTTCCCGGCGACGGCTGTTTGCCCGAGGAGAACCGCCCACCGGTGCGGTTGGCGGGCGTGGTGGTGCTCCGGCCGACCTCTCTGCCTCCAGATATGGAGGAGACCTACGAGGAGGCGTGTGCTCGCCTCGGTGTCGAAGCCCGCGCCGAGGGCTGGGCACGGGGAACCGCCTGCTCGGCGGCGGAGGCCGCGATCTGCAGGTAGGTGTCGGTGACATCGGGCTGGAAGTCGTGGCCGGAGAGTCTGGTCAGGATCTCCAGCAGCAGTGCCTCGCAGGAGCGGTGTATCGCCTGGACCGGCAGGTCGGTTCGCTCCGACTCCTTCAGGACGACCGTGTCCAGAGCGCGGGCGCCCCATTCGACGGCCCAGGCCACGGGCCCCGGGCCCCGGACACGGGTGGCCTCCTCCAGGGCGTCCGTGCCCAGGGCCGCACGAGCCGATGCGGCCCTGGGGCGCGGCCCGGGACTGAGTGCCGCGATCGCGGCGGCGCCGCGGCTCGGCCCGCACCGCGAGCCCGCGCCACCTCCGGGACTCCGCTTTTGAAGCGGAGTCCGAGCCCTACGACGGAAAGAAGGACGGCCCGGAGGCCGTGCCGGATGATGCCGATCCGTCGGCAATGGTTCCGGAGATCAACTTGCGGAACTGAGACGGGCTCTGGGCGTAAGGAGGGAACAGAGTTCCCCCGGCTCATGGCCGCCACCGGTAAGGCGGCAGGGCGCTGGCACCGAAGCGAGAGTCCCTGCCGACGCCACCGAGGCCGCAGCCGTTTCGGAACCGATGGGAGCCGTGCCGTGAGGATTCCGCTCCTCGTCCGTGCTCGGCAGTCGGCGGTTGTGAGTCGTGCTCACGGCGCGTCAGTTGGATGGTGGGGGAGACACACTGTTCCGCAGTTCTCTCGTGTTCACGGTGTTCCAGCCCGTGTGTGCGTCCGTCACGAGAGGATCGGCCGGCAGAAGTGCACGCAGGCTTCCGGACCTTGAGGTCAGGGCTGGGTGGTGTCCACGATGAAGCGGCGATTGAGAGTGATCTCGCGCGAGAGCAGGCCCGGGTCGGCGGTCACCGTCAGCTCGTACTCCCCGTCCCGCAACGCCCCTACATCGAGCACCCTGTGGTCTCCGACCCACAGGGTGGGGACGATCTCGCCGTTCAGCCTGACCTCGACATTGCGCAGCGCCTCAATGCCCAGAGAGTCGTCGTCGCTGCGATCGACGACGTCCACCGTGAGCGTGGCCTCGGAGAGCTCGGCGGCGTTCAGCACGGCGTCGTGGGGGATGCCGCGTATACGGAGATCCGGCTGGTTCACCGCGTTGGCAATCGCAAGCCAGCCGATCACCAGGACAGCGGCGACAGCGGCAACCAGAAGTGTGATGAGGACCCTTCGCAGGGACCGGGTTCGCACAGGGTCCGACGCCTTCAGAGCCAGCCGCATGGACACATCCTTCGAGTTGCTGCTGTGGGCCGTCGGCCACGGACTCGCACTCGCGGCTTTCGTCGACCCTGATGGTGCCACCTCAACCGTCACGGAATCCAGTTCGCCCGCACCCTCGATGAATGAGTCCTCCGTTCTCAGAGGGCGCTTGGCGTAGGGAAATGCTCTGGATGTCCCAGGGGGTGCTTCGAGAGTGCTGTGCGTGCCCGCGGTGTCCGGTGCGTGCTCTCGGCGTGCCGGACGAAGGCCCTAGTCACACCACGAACTCCGGCACTCTTCATCTGTCATGCACGCAAGAGCCGTGGTCATCACGACCGGCACACGGGTCGGTAGCGCCTCAACACATCCCAGCAGCGCAGCCGCATCCAGGCGAGAGGGACATGGGGCGCGGGCGCGCCATCGCCAGGCCGTCCAAGGGCGACTCTGAGGACGCGCGGTCTGCGGCCTATCGGGCCCAACCGGATCCGGGCCGGGGAGTATCGTGCGCGCGCCCTCTTCGGCGCCTAGCTGCGGGGCATGGCGATGCCGGAAGGCAGTAGTGCCGTGAACAGGCCGATCCAGCACAAACGGAAACCGTCACGCCCCGTCCCGTCCCCTGCTTCCGTGACACGGATTCTGCCCTCGCGCAGGGGCCGCCGTCCCTGCCGGACTCCGGAAGTCTCCGGGCGGCCCGGCTGACGTCGCGGGCGTTCGACGCTCACCGCGCGACCGGGCAGTTCCCCCAGAGCACGGAGAGGGCTTCGGGAATCTGCGCGACATCGCCGCAGCCCTGTGCCCCACGGAGGAAGCCGTCGCTGGTGATGTAGGTCCAGCCGCCTGCGGAAGTGCTGCGGAAGTACTTGGTGACGCTGCCCTCGTCCTGCATGTTCACCAGTTCGTCGTGCGTGGCACCAGGGGTGGCCTGGAAGCTGGTGGCGGCGTAGCGGACGCCGCCGCACTGGCCGTAGAAGAACCGCCCCGGCTCCGTGCGAATGTGGACGAACCGGGGAAAGCTACGCCGGTACGCCTCCGTCACGGCGGCCTTCACCTGACTGCCGGCGGTCAGATTGCGGCAGTCGGCGTGGTTGACGGAAGGGGGGAGGGTCGCCGCGGGAGTGGGCGCTGCGGCCTTGGCCGGGGTGGCAGCGGTGGCCGACGGCGTGGGCGTGATGGTGGCCGGGCTGGTCGTAGGGGTGCCGGTCGACGTCGGGGCCTGCGCGGAAGGCGAGGACGAGGAGGCGGAGGAGGTGGAGGCGGATGCGGGTGTGCCTGAGCCGGCGTGGGAGTTCGACACCTCCTGGCACCCTGCCAACGCCAGGATCCCGCCCACCACGGCTATCACCGACGTACCTCTGAGACCAGGCATGGGGGTCCGTCCTCTCTTTGACCGCTCTCGACCATTGAAGCCACGGCTAGACACCCGGGGCGGCGCCGGGGTTGCGGGGCGAGGAGGCTACGGGATGGTTCCGATTCTGCATACGCGTGCGTTCCGCTCCTCCGCGCCCCTCACCACGGGCCCGACCCTGCAACGTCGCGGCCGGAAAACTGCCGTACACCGCACAAGCAGGCACAACCTTGCCGATGCCACGATTCTGCTCATGAACGGTGTCCGGGAAGTGACCTGTCGTCCTCACTTGAAGCGCCCCGTGTGGCGGCTCGTCGCCCTCGCGGCGACCGGGGCGAGCCTGGCCGGGACGGGGCTGGCCGTGGTGCGCGTGGCGTACGGGGACGGGCTGGTGGACGTGTGGGTCTACGTGGGCCTGTTGGTCGCGCTGCTGGGCTTGGCGTGCCTGCACGGGGCCGTCGTTCAGGTGAGCGCCGACGCGTACGGCGTGCACTCCCGCACGCTGCTGCGTCGCCGCAGCGTGCCGTGGCACGACATCGCCGACCTGCGCGTGTACGTGCAGTACGGGCGCCACGGCCAGGAGATCCACCGCATCGACATGGTGCTGCGCGGCGGACAGACGCGCCGCCTGCCTCTGCCGGCGAGCCTGTCCGCGGACGACCGGCCGGACTTCGACGCCAAGCTGGACGCTCTGCGCGCGCTGCACCGCCTGTACGGCACCCCGGAGTCGAGCCACGTCGCCGTCATCTCGAAGCGCACCGCCGGGCGCGGTACGGCGGTGCCGCTGACCCTGTGCGTGTTGCTGCTCGCGAGTGCCGGCCTGGCCGCCTGGTTCGTGCCGGCCACGGAGTCGGCGAAACAGGCGTGGACGTCGGCTGCCCCGTGCACCGCCGAGGAAGGGTCGGGGCCCCGCGCGCCCGAGCGGAGCCGAGAGCCTGACGGAGAGTGCCTGACCACGCTGTCGGCCGTGATCACGCGGGCCGAGGTCGGCAAGGGGAAGCGGCGCAGTTGGCTGTACTTCGCCGAGAGCCGACCGCTGGAGCGGCTCTCGGTCTCGCAGGAGGGCGCCCTGGGATTCCGGCCCGGCGACCGCGTCGAACTCACCGTCTGGCGCGGTGAGGTGAGGGAGGTCACCGGGGAGCACCACGTTTGGCGCGAGCACTTCAACAGCGGCGGAGAGGTCGCTGTCATCGCGGCCGGGTGCGCCCTGGCCGCGGGCTACCCCGCCTCCTTGGCCATGCTGCGTCGACGCGGCCGTCGGCTGCCCGCCGACGAGGTCCTGCCGTCGGCGCTCCCGTTCGCGGGCGCCCTGGTCGCCACGGCCCTGTGGCTGCTGCCGCTCTGCTACCTCCACCCCACGAACCCGCCGACCTCTCCCGTGGACCTCACCTGGGCGGTCGCGGGCTCCCTGGCCACGCTGGGCCTGTTCACCTGGGCCTGGCGCGCGACCCGCATCCGTACGCCCCAGAGGGCCGCGGTGCCCCGAACTCCCCCGGAGCCCTCCGACGAGGGGGAGGAGGTCTTCCTGTCCGCCCGCTTCCTGGAGTCCACCGACTACAACCCGAACAACTTCGGCACCCACATCGTCCTCGGCGGCGGCCCGCCCGCCGTCACACCCCACCCCGGCCCGGGCCGGTTCGCGGCGAAGCGGATTCCGGTGGAGCGGCTCACAGTCAAGGACGTACGGCGCCCCCGCGGCGGCGACGGTGACGGCGTCCCCAGGAGCTGGCAGATCGCCGAACTCGACGACGCGAGCCGACCGGTCCACCTCACGGCGGCCCCTGCAGACCTGGCCCTCATCATCCAGGCGCTGAGCCCGGCGAGAATCCCCGCGCACGTCACACACCCCGACCTTTGACCGCTGATTCCCAGAGGGTGGCCCACTCCGAACCCTCGTCACCAGCGCCTCCTACGAGGTCTATGAGCCCCCCGAGAACCGCGCCGGCAGACGCACCTGCACCCTCGACACCGCCACCTTCGCGCTGCTCGCCGCCTGGAGCGGCAGAACTGGACACGTCGACGCCCGACGGGTAGACAAGCGTGCGAAGCCTCTGGTGGAGACGGTTCTCTTGATCGAAAACCCATCTACCAGGGGCTTCACCACATGTTCAGCCCAACCACCCTGCTCTTGCCGCAGGTCGGGAGAAGCTCATGTGCTTCTCGGCCCTCCCGGTCAACACCCGTTTGCTCCTGGCAAAGGTCCATAGACCATGAATGCTTCAGATCCGCACGTCAACGCCTTCGCCGAGATCTTCGGCGATCCGCCTGCCGACTTCGCCGTACCTGTCGACTGGGCTGCAGTCGAGTCCTGGTTGGGGACGAGCCTGCCCGCCGACTACAAGGCCATCGCCGCCGCGTACGGCCCACTCGACATCGGCGCCTGGCTCTGGCTTCACACGCCATGCGTGAACCGCGGCTGGTTCGACTACGGGACCTGGGTCCAGCAGACTCGGCGTGACGCCCCCGGCGTCCTTCCCTTCGGCGCCACCCGTACCGCCGATACCCTCTACTGGGACACCACAACATCCGACGACCCCGACCGGTGGCCGGTCGTCATGCACTGTCAGGACGACGAGAACGCGGGCCGCGACCCCTGGCGGCGCTTCGCGACCCCGCTCGTGCCGACGCTGGCCCGTCTCGTGGCCGACGGCATGCGCCCCGTGGCCGCCCGAAGCGGCATGCAAACCGACCTGGATCACACCCCGTGGACACCGCCGCCTCGGCGACCGGAGCCAACCGCTCAGCAGCGGACGGCGCTCACCTCAGGCAGCGGGCTCGAGACTTTGATCGCACTCGTCCCGCCGCCGGAAACACCCGCGCTCGGTAAGCACAACTGGGACTGGCTGTACGAACGGCTGGGTACACGTCTGCCCGGCGAGTACGTACGACTGATGGAGCGGTACGGGGCCGGCTCCTGGTGCGGCTGGCTACGCTTCAACATCCCCTTCGGCGAGGACCGGTACGCGCTCGCACCGTGGGCCGAGTGGTACGCGGAGACCTACCAGGGGCAGCGAGCCGAGTTCCCTGAGTATCATCCCCTGGCTGTCTATCCCGAGCCCGGCGGATTCCTGCCCTTCGCCGACTCCATCGACGGTGACCAACTGTGCTGGCTGACCGAAGGTGCCACGCCGGACGACTGGCCGTTGATCGTTGTACCGCGCCATGCCGACCAAGGCCCACCGCTCAACCTCGACCTCACCAGAACCCTGCTGGAGTGGCTGCGCGGCCGGTTCGCGACCGAGGGCCTGCCCCCGCTCGGACGCCGCGACGAGGACCCCCTCGACTACATCGAATTCGAGCCCTACGACGCAGAGCCAGCCGCTGATGACGATTGATTCAGCGCCGCATTGGCCGAGTTGCGGGAGCTGAGGTGTTCCACCATCCGTATCACCACCCTGGTTCAAGCCGTCCTTACTTGCACCGACCAGGCCAGACCGAGGATGAAAAACGCTGAGTCATTCATGAGGAGCTATGGGTTTCGTCCAGCTGGCATGGAAGGGAATTCCTGGACACCGGCAGCCGGGACCTCGCCGCATGGCGCGTCGAGATCCCGGCTGCAATGTCTGCACGTGCGGTCGGCGGTCGCCGCGCTCTCCAGCGAAGCACGAGGCGGTACGGCATGCTCTCAAGGCCGCCCTGCTCTGGGAGGATCTGCAGCCGACCGACTCCTCGGTCGTCGACGTCAGCCGGATCGCGGACGACGGCCACTTCCTCTATGAGGTCCTCGGTGCCGGCCGCTCCACCTACGCCGACCTCCGCGCGGGAGCCACCCGCCTGCTGGAGATCAACCACACCCTATCCGCTCCTGCCGACCGCCTCTACCTGGTGTTCTCCGAACCGCCCGCCGAGGACTGGTCGGCCGACACCGTGTTCGGTGTCTTCGGGGTGCAGGTCCTGTGGCGCACCCCCGACAGTTGGGGCGGCCACGACGCGGAAACCGCCCTGGGCTCCGGAGGGGCGTAACCACTTTCGACAGAAGAGCGATGCTTCCGTGCCCGCTCGTGAGCTCCTTGGGTGCCCGAAGCGGAGCCAGAGCCCGATGGCCCGGAGAAGAGCGTGCCGGAGCCCGTGCCGGATGATGCATATCCGCTGGAGAAATTTCGGAGATCAACTCTCCGTCCGCTCACGTAAACGGCCCCGGACGAGGGTCCGAGGCCGAGCAGGAGCCCTCCCTGGGGGAGAAATCCCAGGTCAGAGCGGTAATGCGTCGTGCCCCCGGCAGGATTCGAACCTGCGACACCCGCTTTAGGAGTTCGATCCGAGCGCCCTTCGGCTGCGGCCGTCGGCTGAAGTGACGGCCGGGCAGAGACGCTGGTGTACGCCCTCGTCCGGCGTCGTTGATGTCAGCCGTGGATGTCAGCAGCCTTCTGATCCGTAGCTCTATGTGGATGGGTCAGCGGCGGCCATAGCGGTCGCTTTGAAGGCGTTGAAGGACCTACTGGGCGGTGACGGTTGTTGTGGTGGCTGTACTTCCGTGCTGCTCCGGGCGCGGAAGCTATCCCGCACGGTCAAGGGTCAAGTCACTGCGAGTGGGCTCGGCTCGCCACATGGCCGCCAGTTGGGGGTAGGACTCCATGAAGTGGCGGATCCTTCCCAGCGCAGCAGTCCTGGGCGCGCCGATCTCGTCGAAGTCGAACCCGGTGTCTTGATGGCCGACGCTGTCGAGATCAGCCCAGGCCGGGTCCTCTCCGAAGATGAGCTGCAGCTCTACCTTCCAGTACTCCGGCTGCTAATGGGGATCGTCGCGCTCATCGGGCTCGGTGACGGCAACCTGCCGGCCAAAGGACAGTGCAGGCTGATCGTCGTTCCAGTCCCACCTGCCCCATTCGACGATGAAGCCGTCGCCATCGTTCTCAGGCCCCTCGATCCCTGCGATCTCGACCTGGAGAAACTCACCGAACGCTTCCCACGCGGCCCCCACGTCACGTACAGCGTCGGGCTCGACCCCACGCTGTCTCAAGATCTGCGCGAACGCGTCGGCGCTGGACCGCCAAGGAATGGGCATGCGGGATGCTACCGCGGTGACCTCTGTGGCTCGGGTGGCTCGTACGGAGGGCCACCACCATGGCGACGCGCAGGAAGGCGCACGCTTTCCAAGTGTGTTGGTGGGGTGCGCGCAGGGGTGTTCACCTGCGTTCATGGGTGGCTGGCCACCGGGCTGGGATCCGCTCCAGGTCTCGGTTGAACGGCGGTGAACCGTGCTGAATGAGACGGAAACTGAGACGGCCATCCAGTGGCCGCTGTCAGGGGCCTCGCCTAGTCTCCGGCCATGAGCATGATCGGTGAGTACCTGCGTGTCACGGCTGCTGAGCTTGACCGGGCGATCCGAGACCCCGACTGGGCTCTGGACTTCGTCGAAGAGGTTCGGGACGCCGAGGAAGAGGCGGAGCTTGCGCCGGCCAGGGCGCGTCACTTCAGCACGTACAAGACCTGGGACATGCTCCGCTTCTTGCTGGCGCGCGCCGAGTTCCCTGTGAACGTGATCAACGGTGAGGAACCGTTCGCCGAGGATGAGGACTGGGGGTACGGGCCTCCGAGGTACCTGCGGCCTGAGCGGGTCCGGCTCGCGGCGGAAGCTCTGCGGGCTACCGGCTATGCCGAGCTGATCAGTGGCGTGGATCCTGCTGAGCTGAGCAGCGCCGAGGTGTATCCCCTCGGGTGGAGTGAGCCTGGCGCGCTGGAGTGGGGGCGTCCCTGGTACGACGGCCTCACACAGTTCTTCGAGGCTGCTGCCAGGGCGGACGACGCGATGCTCGTCTGGCTGGACTGACGGACGAAGACAACGGTCCGACCTCAGCTTGGGAAGCTTGGGTTCTCCACGGACGGTTGCCGGCCTGACCTGCGGTGGACCGGCTGTGCGGACTGACGGGCCGACGGCTTGGTCCCCGTCATTCCCCGTGATTCCCCGTACGATCTGGCACGGTTCTGGCAGGAGCTCTTCTTGCGACCGTCTGGTGGTTACGGGCGGGGTCCGTACTGCTCATAGTTAGGCGAGTCATTGGCTCCGTGTCGACAGCCCTCCATCCACACCTGCCGCTCCGACGTGTCGGGCATCCTGCTTCCACATTCGTCGTTGATCCAGAACTGTGTAGGGCTGTTCCACCCAGCGCCGCACGCGATGGCTTCAGCACCCTCCTTGCCTGAACAGTCAGCGGGCTGCGAGGGAGCCTCGTAGCCGCCGGCCACTTCTTCGCCGGTGGAAAACGCATCCCAGTAGACATCGTTGGCTGACGTGCAGCCGGCAAGTAGCAGCACCGCGGCAAAGATCATCCAGGGCAGAGCGCTGTATCGCACCAGTCCCCCTCCGTCGTTATCCGGAGGAACCATATGTGCAGGCAGCCGTCACTGTGTGCCAGTCGCAGAAACCGGCGGCAAGGCTTAGGCGTACATGGCGACACGGCTCCGGAGGCCCCGTGAGAGCCGGGCGATGCGGCAGGGCATGGCGCTGCCCACGTTAGATCGAGCGGGACGAGTCCACAGATAGGCCACGATCGGGTGAGCACACGAAAGTTCGATCAACGTTCGGCGCGGAACCGGAGCTGTAGGAGCGCGTCGTCCCTGCCAGGGCGCGTAAGACCACCACAATCTCCCACCTCTGGTGTCATCGAGGCATGCCGCCTAGCCGATGCTTCCAACCAACCATCCGTCATTGGCGTTTGGCGTACATGAGCCGGACGGAGGCCCCACGATGTACATAACACACGAGGGGCCACACATGACGACTGCTCTCACAAAAGGCGGCAACGCGCCACTGCCATTCGGCACCTGCCGCGTAACCCTTACCTCGGGCACCACAGGTATCGACGTCTCGGCTGTCCTGCTCAAGCAGGACGGCAAGGTGAGGGGGGACGACGATCTCGTCTTCTACAACCATCCGTTTCAGGACGGGGTTGCCCTGAAAGGCCAGACGATCGTCGCGAACCTGGCCGAGGTACCGGCGGCGGTTGACCGCATCGCCATCGTGGCCAGCATCGACCCCGAACTGCGGGCCACGCACTTCGACGCAGGCAGCACCCCCGCCGCGGTCGTCGACTGCGGCAGCACACAGATCACTTTTGTTCCGCCTCCCCTTACGGATCGGGAGACGGTAGCCATCCTGATCGAGCTGTACAGACGTGCCGGCGGTTGGAAGGCACGGGCGGTCGGTCAGGGCTGGGATACGGGACTAGCTGGCCTGGCCAGGGACGTTGGCATTGTCGTGGATGATCCAGGACCAAGCCCAGCTCAGACGCCAGTTGCAGCCAGGGCCGCTCAAACCCGCCTACGGCCGACTCACCCACCGCGCCCCACCTACGTACCGAGCAGCCCACCACGGACTGCACCAGTCCTTCAGATGGCAACGCCTCGCCCTCTGGGCAAGGTCGCGCTCACCAAGTCCGGTGAGGCGACGATTGACATGCGAAAGGACGACCCGAGCCTGGTTGTTACGGCCATGCTTGAGTGGAACGGCGGCAGCTTGGAGCGACGGCAAGCTGGCGCCGACCTTGACCTCTACGCTCTCTACGTTCCCAAGAGTGTCGTAACCCCGCAGGGGAAGCGTCCAACCAAGTCTGACGAGGTCGTCTACTACCGACAGCTCGGCTCCTCCGTTGCGCCGCCGTACATTGCTTTGGACGGTGACTCCAAGGTGCCAGGTCGAGAGACCATCACCATCCGTCGCCCCGACCTTCAGGGCTACGTGCTCCTATGCGCTTACAGCGCTTTGGAGAACGGCACTGGATCGTTCAAGTCCTACGGGGCCCGAGCAGTCGTCACCGACGGAAGAGGTTCCACCGTCACCGTACCGCTGTTCAATAACCGCAACTTGTCCTACTGGGTAGCAATTGCCCTCATTGACTTCACAGTTCCCGGCGGCGCTCAGGTCAGACATGTAGAAAAGTACAGCGGGAACCACGTCGAGGCTCGTCCCACGCTGTACTCGAACGGGAACTTCCGGATGAGCACCGGAAAGGTTGAATTCAAGAGTTGGGACAATTGGTAGCCCGGATTCGAATTACACGAGAACCGTGGCATGGACGCGGACGCCAGGCGACCTAGACCGCGAGACGGCTACACCCGGTGCGTCTTGCACGGCGATCCCTGCGTCCCGAAGCAACTTGGACGGGACCGCTGCCGTGGGCTGGTGCAGTTCTCACCTGGGCTGATGGTCCGCGGACGTCCGCGGTTGTTCGTGGGCGTTGTCACGCAGTTAGACACTCACCCCTCAGGTTGGCGTGGCTCCTGCAGAGAGCCTGTCCTCAGTCGTCCTCGCCGAAGCCGTATCGGATGTTCTCCTGCTTGCAGGATGGGCAAACGATGTAAGCGTGTGAGTTGCTGCCATCTTCATAGGGCAAGTAGCTCGCTCCACCCGAGAGCGATGACTGACACCACTGGCAGGTGCCACCGCCGCGGTTCTTGGCACGGGTCGGCGGGTCAAGAAGCATGCCATCTACGTCGAAGTAGACCCTGAACCCAAAGCAACTGTCGTTGTGGCATTCGTACCGGCCAGCAAGTTCGTCTGAGTCGGCCCACAAAACTTCCCCGCAGTCAGGACACGCTCGCCCCAAGCCACTGTTGCTGCTCGCGGAATTGTCGAAGACGCCCATAGTTACCCCCTAGATGCCGTTCTTGCAGTAGTTGTCGCCCTTGCGAAGGATTTTGCCAGGTAGCAAGCCCTGCTGAGCTCTGCCGACGCCTACCCGGACGCGTCACCAGGGGTCATTGTGGCCGCCGCACAGTGCCTCAGACCGGCTGAGGGCTGAGACGGGCCGCTGCCTGCATGGCCGGCGGTGTCGGCGATGACTCACCGCGGCTTGGTCAGTCGGACCGTCCACATGGGACACCGATGCTGGGGCCGAGATCAGTGGCGGCGGCCAACGAGTGGGCCGCGGTTCTCAGCTCCTTCTCCCATCCCGGAAGCTCATCGGGGCCGAGCCATTCGCTGTAGTCCGCTGCGACGGACAGGAACCGTGTCTCCTCCCGGGTGCGGGCTGTGACCGTCATTGACAGTCCATTGCCCACATCCTGGGGGCTCAGCTCGCCATGGACGAGGCCGAACGCGAGTCTCACCAGGAGACATCGGCCAGCTGTCTCCTCGTCGGGAAGGGGCATGCCGAGTTCGCACAGGGCTAGAACGTAGAGTTCCCGGGCTTCGGCTGGGTCGCTCCGGCGCGGCAAACCGGCCAGCTCGCGCAGTGCAGGGGAATCACGTCCATCGGCAAGCGCATGCGCAGCGAGCATCGGGAGTTCCTCGGCAGGGAGGATCTCCGCCACGTACTGCCAGGCGCTGAACTGCAACCGGTCCATGGGCTCATCGTGGGTGGCGGCAGAGGTCCTGGCCAGCCGATTGTTGTCGTAGCTCCGGCTTCTTCTTGCCCTGGGTGTTGCCGGGGGTCTTGGTGAGCTGGTTTTTTGCTGGTCAGGGGCGGTGGGTTCGTGCTCCTGGTGATCGTCGTTGGTCGTTATTGGCCACTGTCGAGCGGCCTCGGACGGCCCAGGGACGGCCCGTGATAGCGGCTCGGACTGCCGGGGAAGTCGGGGCACAAAGAGTTATGCAACACAGCCCATCTGGGCGAAACTTCTCGCACGGTGGTCACCTGTCTGAAGAATGCTCCTAGCGTTCAGTGGAGGAAGAGGACCTGTGCAGGATCTTGAGCAGTGGATCACTCGCGTTCGTAGCGTAGAGGTGCGCCCTCTGGTGCGTGAGGCGTACCGCGCCTACACGGCAGGAGCCGCGCGAGCCACCATTGTCCTGACATGGACAGCGGTCTGCGCTGACCTGATTGACAAGGTCAGGACACTGCACGAAGGAGGCGAGAGCCAAGCAACCTCCTTGATCACTCAGGTGGATCAGGCGCAGGGAAACTTGGACACTACGGCAATTCGCACGATGCAAACAGTGGAGAACACCCTGCTTGATCAGGCCGTGGCCCTCGAACTCATCGATGCTACGCAGAAAATACAGCTAGAGCGCTTGCGGGAGGACCGCAATTTGAGCGCACATCCTTCTTTGCGACCGATGGGCGAATTGTTTGACCCACCACTGGAGTACGCGCGCACCCATCTGGTCGTCGCCTTGGAGGCCGTCCTGGTTCAACCGGCAAGCCAAGGTAGAAAGATCGTCTCCAGTTTCGCTGCACACGTTCTGGATCCTGGCTTTGTCGGCGATCCGAACCACATTGCGTCTGCCTTTTTCCGTAGGGTGCGGCCGGCTGCGCGGCGCCGAGTGGTGGAATTTGCGGCGCGTCACGCCATGCTGGAACCAGCCCTAGACGATGCCACGCTCGACGCGGCTGCTCTGGCCGACAGAATGGCCACATGCCTGAAGATCTTCGCCACAGAAGACCGGATCCTGGTTAGCGAGCTCGTGGGTAAGTTCACCGACCGTCTGTCGGCAGCCGCCGTGCCCGTTCAGAGCCGCACCCTGGCACGACTGGGTGACCTGGACGCTTTTTGGAGCGGGATTGATGATCCTCTGCGTAGCCAACTGGACACTATCGTGCGCACCGTCGGCCGCCAGCAAGCGAATCTTGAATACTGGCAGCCGCCAAATCTCGAACCCGCAGATGCCCAGATCTTGTCGCTGGTATCCCTGGAGGAAGTCCGTGTCGCCCTGCCTTCCTTGGAATCTGCCTTCGCCGGGCTCGGCTGGCACCGTCGCGCCACGGTGATCGAACATAGGCCGGGTCCGTACTTCGCTGGCTTTCTCGCAGAGGTGCTTGCAGAGGTAGGCTCCTTCGACTCTGGTGCATTCGCTGCCCGCACCGCAGTGCTGCCATGCGCCCCTTACGTGACTTTGGAGCAATTGCAGGCAGTTCTATTGGCTTGGGAAGCGAACAACCAGTGCTGGGGTCGTTACATGGTGGACTACGCGGCCCAGTTCTACCTCGCTACTGCACATCTGGGCATTGCGCGCAATGCCGTGTGGCGTAATTTTTTGGACCAACTTGCCCGTCGTGAGGACGGGATCATCGATTACAAGGCAGTTCACAGCGCACTTGATGAACGGATTGGGTCGCTCATGGGGGCTGCTTAATTCGGGCCTAGCAAACTCGCCATCGACTATGGCGAGCGCCATTTCTCGATTCCGTCAAAACCATCGCCATGCGCAACTCGGCAAGCATCAATAGATTTCAGTCACGTATGCCGGAAATCCAGCGGGAGTTCTAGTGGCTCAGCATGATATCCGTCACTTCCTGACCAGCATGACTCAGGAACTGAATGCGGAATACGAGCGTCTACGAGTCAGAGCCCGAGAAGATCCCGGCACGGCTGGGCAGCAGGGCGAGGAAACGTGGGCGCGCCTACTTCGAGAATGGCTCCCCTCCGGCTATCAAGTTGTAACAGGAGGGAGAATTCTGGACAGTGCAGGGAACACATCTCCCCAGCTCGACGTGATAGTGTTGCATCCCTCTTACCCACCCGGACTCCTGAAACTCAAGTATTTCTTGGCGCCTGCGGTAGTAGCGGCTTTTGAATGTAAGTTGACCTTGAAGTCCTCTCACATTAAAAAATGCGCCCACACAGCTGCGCTTATCGAGAGTATGGCCGTAGCCGAAGGCCGACCTGCGGGTGAGTTGTTCTTCGGAGTGCTTGCCCATACGCACTCTTGGAAATCCGCCGCATCAAGTCCGGTAAAAAATATCCAGAGAGCGCTCATGGCAAGTACTGAAAAGTACGCAAAATTGCCGGGAGAGGCAATCGACTCTCTGTGTGTAGCTGACCTGGCTTCATGGACTGGATTCTGCGCCGAAGATGATGATTCCGTATTGAGGCTCATGCACATGACGCAGGCATGGGGATTCAGGAGTCGCGTCGACGCCCCCGAGCCAATCACTCAGATGATGGCGCACTTGCTTGACAGGATCAGGGATGATGCGCCTGGCGTCGGCCGAATTGCCGACTACTTGAGGAACATCGGCTCCATGGGCACAACTACTGGGAAATTCCTAACATGGAATGGGTTGCCAAGCGAAAAAAAGCCCATTCATGCGTTTCGTATGATCTGGGCTGAGGAAGGTGTTGGGGATTTTTCGTGGATTGATGAACTGCCTCCCCGCTGACGACGAGGTCGGTGGAGCGGCTTTGGGGTGGCGCTGCTTTGGCGCGAGTGATCATGGCCCCGTAAGCTTGCGGCGCGTCGGGCAGTCTGTGGACCTGCCCGGTAAAGCACGACGTTGGGGCCATGATCTTCGAGGCTCGCGCCAAAGTGGCTCCGTAAAGCCGTGGAGCCGACCACCCCAGCCGCGACGTACCTCTTCTCTGGCATCAGGTGGCTGATTGCTGTGCGCGCGGCACGGGCGCCGGCCGGGCTGGAGCGGGACGAAGGCAGGAGCGCAGGCCCGGCCGGGGGCCGTGCCGCGCGCGGTGAGCGGAGCGAGCCGCCTTGAACCAGTAGAGAAAGTTGTAACTCAGTCGGTCGGCTGGGGTGCGTCCGGTCCCGGTAGATGCTTGACACTTCGGTCCCAGCTGATGGTTGACAGTCGCCGCGTTCACCTGGGATTAGACGGACGGCTGAGGCTTGAAGTCGTATGCGCAGGACGGTAGTTCGAGGCCTTGCCGGTGGGCCATCGGTAGGAAGACCACTGGCCGGATCGTCCATGTGATGCGGGTGCTGGCGTGGGTCAGAGAGACCGTGCAGGCTTCCATGCGTAACAGGGCTCGTCGCGTGTCGATGCGGCCGTCGTAGAGCCAGGCCCAGGCGTCGTCGGAGGCGTCGGGGTCGAGTGCTGGTGAGATGGTGCGGAGGGCGACCGCTACCCATCTGTCAGCCTGTGGTGCCGAGTAGGCGTCGAAGGATGCCCGGAGTGCCGGCCGTCCTGTCTCGTCGTTGACGTCTTGCGTCCAGCACTCGCACCAGAAGCCCCTCTGGGGCTTGTCCATCAGCACGGGTGCCCTCCCGGCTGTGCGTCCGTGAAGAGTTGGGCGGTGACGGTGTAGCTGCTGTGGCTGCCGTGGACGATGAGCCGGTGTGCGATGACGCTGACCATGCCCAAGCCGCGGCCGTGTACCGCGTCCTCGCTCGGCTGCTCGACCTTTGGGGCGGTGCCCGTCCCTCCCTCGTCGGTGACCGACAGGGCGACCACCTTGGGGGAGACGGCGAGGGTCAGGTGGAAGCTGCCGAGTCCGCCGCTCGCGGTGTGGAGGATCGCGTTCGCGCTCAGCTCGCTCACGATCAGTTCGGCGTCGTCGGTCAGGGGAGATCCGCGCAGGATGTCCCGCGTCCAGCGGCGGGCCCGGCTCACCTCTTCCGGAAATCCTGGGCAAGTGAGTCCCCAGACCCGGGCGGTGCTCGTATACTCGTGCATACAAGTTCCTTCGTGCTGGTAGGCCGCCATGTGCAGCGGGTTCGGGCTAGACGAGTTTCACGCCGTCGTGGGCGCGGATGGCCGGCGGGGCTGCAGCGTCCAATGCGTCCAGGACGCGGATCGCGTATGCCTCGTCGGCGAGTTCGATGACCTCTTCGCGGGTGGCCCAGCGCAGTGCGCGGGTCTCGTCCCCGGTGGTGGGCGTGCCGTCGGCGGCCTCACAGCGGAAGACCATGGAGACGATCAAGCCCTTCATGTTCTTGTAGATCCCGGTCAGGGTCGCGGGAAGCGCGATCTTGATGCCGGTCTCTTCGAGAACTTCGCGCTGAAGGGCCTCGGGGATGGTCTCCTCGCGTTCGAGGATGCCGCCCGGGGGTTCCCAGTGGCCGTTGTCGCGGCGCTTGATCAAGAGGGCGCGGTCCTGGTCGTCGACGATGACTCCGGCGACGCTTACGGAGTGCGGACGTTCGGTGCTCACGTTCCTCTGCCCTCTCGGATGGCTAGGCTCTCCACCGTAGCAACAAAGCTCGCCCACTCGTCTAGATACCTAAAGGAGTACACGTGCCCTCCCTTTCCTCCGGCCTCCTCGGCGACCTCGACCCCACGAGCGATCGTGCGGTCTTTCGGCAGATCGCCGACCAGCTGCGCGAGGCCATCGACCGTGGGCGATTCAAGGAGGGCGAAAAGCTGCCTTCGGAAGCGGAGCTTGTCGAGCATTACGGGGTTTCCCGTATGACGGTTCGAAACTCCTTCTCCGTCCTCCAGGGCGAGGGCCTGGTGCACGCCGAGCACGGCAAGGGCGTCTTCGTGCGACCACGCCCGCCTGTACGACGGCTGGCCTCCGACCGGTTCGCCCGGCGCCATCGCGAGCAGGGGAAGTCCGCGTTCATCGTGGAGGCCGACGCCGCCGGCAGCCACCCGCAAGTGGACAGCCTGGAGGTCAAGGAGGAGAAGGCCAGCCAGGACGTCTCCACCCGGCTCGGGTCCGTGCGGCGGGTGCTGGCCCGGCGTCGCAGGTGTCTGCTCGACGGGCGACCCGTGGAGTTCGCCACCTCGTATCTGCCGCTCGACATCGCGCGCGGTACACCGATCGCCGAGCCGAACCCCGGGCCCGGTGGCATCTACGCCCGGCTTGAGGAGCTGGGGCACCGCCTCGACCACTTCGAGGAAGAGATCCGTGCCCGGATGCCCTCGCCCGATGAGGTGCGCACGCTGCGGCTGGCCTCCGGCGTGCCGGTCATTCACCTGATCCGCACCGCGTTCGATCAGGAGGGACGGGCCGTGGAGGTCTGCGACACGGTCATGGCGGCCGACGCGTACGTCCTGTCGTACCAGCTCCCGGCGACGTGAGCGCCTGACTGGCGGTGGTGCGCGGGGAGGCTTCTCCGAACTCGTACACCCCAACAGGCTTACTCGTATAGACGAGTGGGCAAGTCGTGTGGCAAGGTGGTTGCCGTTCCCGGAGATCGGGTTCGAACGCCGCATCTTGTATAGACGAGTAGATGGGAAGAAGTCTTGCGCACCATCCGTGTAGAGACCTCCGCCGCAACGATCCTGCTGACCGAGGCGCCCGAGCCCAAGGTCCGCGACCGGCAGACCGGCGAGATCGCAAAGGACGCCACCAGCGGAGAGGCCCTGATGACGATCGGCGTCGTCTACCTGGAGGACGGTGAGTCGTCGCTGATCAAGGTCACCGTTCCGGAGAGCGGAGTGGCCGAGGGGCTGACGCTCGGGGCACCGGTCTCGCTGCCGGGTCTGGTGGCCCGGCCGTGGGAGAGCGTCTTCAACGGGCAGCAGCGGCACGGCATTGCCTACCGCGCTGCCGCCGTAACTTCGGCCGCGTTCCCGGCCGCCACCGGGGCCGCTGCCTGATGACCGATCTGACGACGCTCCTGGAGGTGGGTGGTCCTGTCGCCGCACTCGGCGGCGGGGCCGCCTACGCCCGGGCCAAGCATCCCGGGGTGTACTGGTCCACTGTCGGCCTGCCGATATCCGCGGCCCGGCTCCTCAGCTCCTACGGTTCGGTCATGGAGGCCTGCGGCCTGACCGTGGCTCCGTCCCGGCTGCGGATGCTGGCCGTCAAGGCCACCACCCGCCGCGAGGTCCGTCCCGTACCGCCGCGTCGCGGCATCATCCGGCCCACCTCGACCGGGCTGCGGCTCCGTCTGCGGCTCGCTCCGGGGCAGGAACCAGCCGACGTCGCCGCCTCGGCGGAACGGCTGCGGCATGCCTGGGGCGTTCACGCCGTGTACGTCTCGACGGTCAAGCCCGGAGTGGTTGAGCTGCGGCTGGTCGGCTTCGACGTGCTGCGGAAGGTGCGGATGCCTCGCAAGGTGGACGCCGGGTTCCTTCAGGCGCCGGTGGCCCTTCGGGAGGACGCCATGCCGTTCATACGCGACTACCGGACCGTGCCTCACCAACTCACCCTCGGCGCGACCCTGTCGGGCAAGTCCATGTACCTGCGGCACCTGATCGCCGGACTCGCCCCCCAGCCTGTCGCCCTGGTCGGCATCGACTGCAAGCGCGGTGTCGAGCTGGCGCCGTTCGCGGCCCGCCTCTCCGCGCTGGCGACCGAACCCGACCAGGCCGCCGAACTGCTGCCCGTACTCGTGAAGGAAATGGAGGACCGATACGACCTGATCAAGGCCCGGCAAGGCATCGCCCCGGACACCCCGGCCGAAGAGATCACCTCCGACATCTGGGGACTGCCCGACTCCGAACGCTCCGTCCCCCTCGTGCTGTTCGTGGACGAGGTAGCCGAACTCTTCCTCGTCGCCACGAAGAAGGACGAGGAACGCCGGGACGAGATGGTCACCCAGCTCATCCGGCTCGCCCAGCTCGGCCGCGCGGCCGGCATCTACCTGGAGGTCTGCGGGCAGCGCTTCGGCGCCGAACTCGGCAAGGGAGCGACCATGCTGCGGGCCCAGTTGACCGGCCGCGTCTGCCACCGAGTGAACGACGAAGCCTCCGCGAAGATGGCGCTCGGCGACATCGCACCCGAAGCGGTCTCGGCTGCCTGCGCCATCGCACCTGAACGACCCGGCCTCGCCGTGGCCGGCGACACTTCCGGCGGCTGGTCCCGCATCCGCACGCCGTACCTGTCCCTCGGCGAGGCCGCCGAGACCTGCCGCGAGACCGCACACCTGGTTCCCGACCTGCCCGCACTCAAGCCCTTCCGGCCCGACGTGCCCGTACGGCCCGTCGAGATACCAGGCCCGGCCGTGCGGCCACGACCGGTGACCGACTGACCCGCGCCACCGCTCAACCCCGGTCGGCGAGACCGTCTCACGCCAAGTCCCTACCCCTCCCATGCCTGAATCCGGAAGGAGCCGCATCATGCGCGCCCAACTGGCCCGCGTTGACGCGGTGCTCGTCCAAGCGGTCATCGCCGCCGCGCTGTCCTTCGCCCACCTGCACGACGTCGCCTCGGCGGCCGGACAGGACGGGTGGAAGGCGTGGGCCTACCCGATCAGCGTTGACCTGCTGCTCGTCGCCGCCTGGCGCCGACTGCGCTCCGGGGAGGCTAAAGCGGCCGGGTGGTGTTGGTTCCTGGTCGCACTTGCCGCGTCCCTCGGCGCGAACGTCGCCACCGCCGGGCTGCTCGATCTGGACCACGTCCCGGCCTGGCTGCGCATCCTGGTGGCGGGCTGGCCCGCGGTCGCCTTCCTCGGCGGAACCCTCCTGGTCCACTCGCCGCCGGCATCGCACGACGAGACCACTGACGCCGTGGACGAACAGAAACCCGAGGACATCGAGGACCAGGAGCACGCGCCCGATCCCGCCCCAGACCCCCCGACGCCACCGGCGGCCGACCCGGCACCGGCCCCACCGTTGGCCCCGCCTCCGGTCGCTGTCCCGGCCGCCCTGGTCGAGCACGCCCGCAAAGTCGCCGCCGAGCACCACACCCGCACCGGAACGGCCATCGACACCCCGACCCTGCGCGCACGCCTCGGCGTCCCGCCGCCCATGGCCGAAGCCATTGCAGCCCAACTCACCTGAACAGCAAAGGGACAGCATGCCGCTCTTCTGCTTCAACACGGCCGCCGACTACCTCGAAGCGGCCCGCGAGATGGCCCTCAGTGGTCGGACGGCGCTTGCCCGGCTCCTCGCCGAGGAAGCCGCCGACCGCACGCCGGATCCGGAAGAAGCCGCCTGGATCCTGCGCGACTTCCCCCGCCCCAGCCCGCGACAGGAGGACTGACCATGCCCGCACCGAAGCGCTTCCGCCACGTCAGCCGCATCGGCCCCGTCCAGGTCGGCACGTACTACGACGGCCGGGGCCAGGAGAAGCACACCGCCGCGTGCACCGCTCCGCGCTGCGGCTTCTCCACCGACTACGACAGCCGCGCCGCCGCCGAGCTGGCCGCCCGCACCCACCGCTGCCCCGCCCGCTGAGAGGACCCCGAAAACCGTGACTGTCAGCCTGCCGCTTGTCGTCGTCCTCGGCTTCTTCGCCTGGGGAGCCGTCAGGTTCCTTGGCGTCCGCGTCTGGATCGTCGTCCTGATCGCCCTCTTCGGCTTCTGGCTCTCCCGCACCTTCCTCGCACCCGCCATCGAGTCCGGCACCCGCTCCGGCGTGACCGTCATAAACGGTTCACACGCATAGACGAGTAGATAAGGAGTTCGCGACCGTGTTCCTCCCGAAATACCCCGACAGCCCGACACCGCCGCCCGTGCACACCCACACCCCGACCGAGGCGGCGCCCGTACGGCGCTCACTCCCGTCTGTCTCCATCGATCAGAAGGCCGTCGTGGCCTTGGTCGTCGGCGGGGTCGTCCTCACCGCCCTCCTGGCCGCCGTAGCCGTCACGGCCATCTCGGTGGCCGTCGCCGCCGTCGTCCTGCGTTCCATGCTCCGCGACCACCACCGCCGCTGAACCGCGCCAGGACTCCGGGGCGGCGGCACACGACCAAGCATTACGCCGCCCCGGCGCCGGTTCCTCCCGACCGAGCCAGCCAGAAGGGAAACGCCATCTTCACCCGCACCACTCCGGCACCTCTCCCGGAACTCGCGAACCTCGCCGCGCAGGGCACGCTGCCGGGTATCCTCCGCCAGCTCTCCGGACTCGGCGGCTGCACCCACCCGATCCGCCTCGACGGCCACCGCACCGAGTACGACGTCGACACCCGCACCGGCGAGATCGGCAACATTGTCCACCGCCTCGACTCCTCCAGCCTCCCGGCCGGACAGCTCCTCGTCCGCTGCAACAACCGCCGCACGACCCGCTGCGCCGCCTGCGCCGAGGTATACCGCCGCGACACCTTCCACCTGATCACCTCCGGCCTGCGCGGCGGCAAGGGCATCCCGGAACACGTCGCCGCCCACCCCCGCGTCTTCGCCACCTTCACCGCCCCGAGCTTCGGCCCGGTCCACAACCGCCCCTCCAGCGGGCGCCCCTGCCGCTGCGGCACCCACCACGACCAGGACGACGACGTCCTCGGCTCCCCGCTCGACCCGGACACCTACGACTACGAAGCCGCCGTGCTCTGGAACGCCCACGCCGGTCCGCTCTGGCGGCGCTTCTCCACCTACCTGCGCCGAGAGGTCGCCAAGCGCGCCGGCCTGTCTCAGCGACGCTTCCGCGAGCACGCCCGCGTGAGCTTTGCCAAGGTCGCCGAATACCAGAAGCGCGGCGCGGTCCACTTCCACGCCGTCATCCGCATCGACGGTCCCAGCGGCGGCGACACGCCACCCCCTACCTGGGCCACGGCCGAGCTGCTCACGGACGCCATCCGCGCTGCTGCCGCCAAGGTCCGCGTGGACGGCCCGACCATCGACGGCCGCACCCACACCTTCACCTTCGGCCGCCAACTCGACGTCCGCACCATCCGCTCGGCCGACTTCGACGACGGCCAGGAGCTCACCGAGCGGGCCGTCGCCGCCTACATCGCCAAATACGCCACCAAGGGCGCCGAGACCGCGACGGGAGCTCTCGACCGCCCACTCAAGTTCGCCGCCGAACTCGCCCAGCTCGACATCAGCGACCACGCCCGCCGCCTGATCCGCACCGCATGGTTCCTCGGCGCCCGCAAGGACCTCGAACACCTCCGCCTGCGTGCCTGGGCCCACATGCTCGGATTCCGCGGCCACTTCTCCACCAAGTCCCGCCGCTACTCCACCACCCTCGGCGCCCTCCGCGACGCCCGCGCCGAGTGGCGTCGTGCGCAAGCCACTCCTGCCAACGGCCCCGAGACCGACACGACGTACGTGCTCTCGCACTGGGTCTTCGCCGGAACCGGCCTCTCGGACACCGAAGCCTGGCTAGCCGCATCCCTCGAACCCGCTCCCGGAACGGAAGGAGAGCCCACCCATGCATGACGACGAACTGCTGACGGTGCCTGACGTGATGGAGCGGCTGAAGCTCGGCCGCTCAACCGTCTACGACCTCATCCGCTCCCGTCGTCTGCCCTCGATCACCATCGGCCGGTGCCGTCGCATCCCCGCGCGGGCTGTCCGCGAGTACATCACCCACGAACTGGAGGCAGCCGCCTGATGGCCCAGCAACGCAAGCGCAATCCCAACGGCGCCGGCACCATCACCAAGCGCAAGGACGGCCGCTTCCAGTGCGCGGTCTACGTCCTCCAGCCGGACGGCACCCGCGCCCGTAAGTTCGCCTACGGCAAGACCTGGGCCGAGTGCGACGCCAAGCGTCGTGAGCTGCTCGACAAGGTCGACCAGGGCGTGCCCGTGCCCACCAAGTCGGCCAAGCTCTCGGACTGGCTCCCGTATTGGCTGGACAACGTCATCAAGCCCCGGCGGAAGCTCAGCACGTTCGACAAGTACGAGGCACACGTCCGGCTCTACCTCGTGCCCCTGCTCGGCTCCAAGCGGCTCGAATCCCTCGGCGTCGCCGACGTCCGCCGCTTCCTCGTTCGCCTGGAGAAGGAGACGACCGCCGCAACGGCCAAGGAGTCGCATCGAGTTCTACGCTCGGCGCTGTCCTCCGCCTGCCGTGAGGAGCTGATCACGCGCAACGTCGCCAAGCTCGTCGAGCCGCCCCGCACGGACAAGCCCGAGCTGCACCCCTGGACCCTCGACGAGACGCTCGACTTCCTCGCTGCCTCCCGCAAGGACCCGCTCTACGCGGCCTTCGTGCTCGCCATCGCCATGGGGCTCCGCCGAGGAGAGATCGTGGGCCTGCGCTGGTCGGACCTCGACCTCGACAACCGTGTCCTGTACGTCCGCCACCAGGTCCAGCGCCGCCGTGGCGTCCTGTACGACGACGACCCCAAGAGCCGTCGTCGCCGCGCAGTCCCTCTGCCCGCCCTCTGCATCGCGCCCTTGCGCTGGCACCGCCTACGGCAGGCGGACGCTCGCGCCAAGGCGGGGGAGAGGTGGCAGGAGTCGGACTACGTCTTCGCCACTCGCACCGGCCGCCCCGTGGAGCCGCGCAACCTGTACCGCTCTTTCACCCGCGTCGCCGTGTCCGCCGGCCTCCGCGTCATCCGGCTGCACGACGCTCGCCACGGGACGGCCACCCTCCTCACGGCGGCCGGAGTCGCGCCCCGCGTGGTGATGGAGATCCTCGGGCACAGCCAGATCAGCATCACGATGGACGTCTACACCCACGTCGTCCAGGACACGCAGCGCGAAGCCATGAGCCACATGGACCGTCTGCTCAGGAGACGTCCCATCCGCGAGTGACCGCCCGCGTTGATGTCAGAAGTAGATGTCAAAGGCCCACCTACGAAAGTCGTAGGTGGGCCTTTTGGCTGGTGCCCCCGGCAGGATTCGAACCTGCGACACCCGCTTTAGGAGAGCGGTGCTCTATCCCCTGAGCTACGAAGGCGGTGGCAGTCGACGCAAGCAGCGACACGCCTGTGGTCTGGGAGGACCACAGGCGTCAGCGTACCGGATACGGGTCCGGCGGGTGTGGGGGTCACGTCAGAGGCGTGGGCCGGGCCGGTGGGGATTCAGGACACGGGAACGTGAGTGAAGCGCGCCGCCGTGTGGAAGTCCGTCTGGATGCGCGTCGCCGTCGCCGTCAGTTCCGGGAGGAGGTCCGTCACGCACTCCCGCGGGGTGCGGCGGCTGGCGTGGAGTGCCGTGTTCAGGGCCGCCACCACCCGGCCCGACCGGTCGCGGACCGGGACCGCGATCGAGCGGAGGCCCTCTTCCAGTTCCTCGTCCACCAGGGCGTACCCCTCGGAGCGGACCGAGGCCAGGGCCTCGTCGTCACGGGTGTCCGCCAGGAGGACCCTGCCCAGTGCCGTCGCGTAGGCGGGCAAGCGCGTGCCCACCGTGATGTTCACGCTCATCACCCGGGCCGTGGTCACCCTGGCCGTGAACTGGATCTCCTCGCCGGAGTCCGACAGCACCGCCAGTGACGTCGACTCGTGGATGCGGGACGTCAGGTCGGCCAGGTGCGGCTGGGCGATCTCCGGGAGGGTGGTGCGGGACAAGGGTGGGAAGCCGAGGGAGAGGACCCGGGGGGTCGGTGTGAAGGTGCGGTCGGCGGAGGCGACCAGGCCCAGGTGTTCGTAGGTGATCAGGGCCCGGCGGGCCGTCGCCCGGGCCAGGCCCGTCGCCCGGGCCACCTCGGTGAGGGTCAGCTCCGGCCTGCCCTCGCCGAAGGCGGTGAGGACCGTCAGCCCCCGGGCCAGGGATTCGATGAACTCACGGCCCAGTCGCTGCTTGGACGCGCCCGTCCAGAGCGCCAGGTCCGCGGGGGGCGGCCCGGGCTCGGGGGGCGGGGTGTCGCGCAGTTCGCGTTCCATCGCCTCGACCGCGGACCGCAGCCTCGGGAGGAGGGTCGCCCGCAGGTCGTGCGCGGTGTGGCGGCTCGTGTGGCTGACCACGCTCGCCACGCTTGCGATCCGGCCGTCCGCTCCCGGGCTGCGGACCGGCACCGAGATCGCCACCAGACCCGGCTCGATCAACTGGTCGTCCAGGGACCAGCCGTGGGCGGACGCCTCTTCCGTGCGGCGGACGAAGGCGTCGTCGTCCCGCGCGTCCGGTCGGTGGGTCCGTGGCGGTACGGCCGTGAAGGACAGGTCCCTGGGGTCCGTCGCCCTGCGGTGCCGCCAGCGCCGCCAGTCCGTGGTCGTCCACTCCGTCGCGAACAGCGGTCCGGGGGCCGTGCGTTCGGCCGGGAGCAGGTCGCCGATGCGGAAGCTGAGGGACATCGCGCGGCGGCGGGTCGCCTGGTGGATGAAGCGGATGCCGTCCTGGTCGGCGACAGCGAGGGAGACCGACTCGTCCAGGTCGTCCGCCAGGGCGTCCGCGTGCGGGGAGAGCAGGGCGGGCAGGCGCAGGGCCGACAGGTAGGCGTTGCCCAGCTCCATCAGGCGGGGGGACAGGTGGACGTCCCGGCCGTCGAAGCGGACGTACCCCATGCGGGCGAGAGTGGCCGTGATGCGGTCGACCGTGGAGCGGGCGAGGCCGGTGGCGCGTTCCAGGCCGCTCAGGCTCAGCGTGCCGTTCGCCTCCGTCAGTTCCCGCAGCACCGCGATGCCGCGGATGAGGGGTGCGACCGCCTCCGCGGGGGCGCTCCCACCGGTGCCGGTGAGGCCAGGAGTCCTGGCGGTAGTGGCCGCCTCGGCCGGCGGCCCCTTCTTGTCGGCCGTGGGGGCGGACTCCTCCGGAGGCGTCTCGGGCATGGGCTTCGCTGGCATCGGTTCTCCGGTACGGCGGTCGCGGCAAGCCCACCGTAATCCGAAACGGTGGGCCGGAGGCCGGGCTGCCCGGGGGCATGACCGACCCCCCATGCTTGCGCAGGCCGCCCCCTCCCTACCCCCCTACCCCCTCGCGTCACCACACCCGGTACCCCCTCCTCCGCACCGACCCCCGTTCCCGCCCCCGTCCTACCCCTCGGCACCCGCACCCGGCCCTCCTCCACGCCGACCCCCGCCGCCCCCCGGTTCCCGGTGGCCCCCGTTCCCGCCCCCCGGTTCCCGGTGGCCCCCGTTCCCGCCCGCCCCCTCCCTACCCCCTCGTCACCCGCACCCGGTACCCCTCCTCCGCACCGGCCCCCGCCGCCCCCACCGTCCCCGCCCCCACCCCCGTCACCTCGATCGTGATCCCGCTCCCCGCGTCATGGAACCTCTCCCCGGGGGTGAACGGTGCGTCCGACAGTTCCGCGTGGACGTTCGGCGCGCGTGTGCAGCCGCCGCTGTCGCGGCGGGAGTCGATGACGGTGACCGGGCCCATGCCCGTGTCCACTTCCGCGTCGACCCGGTAGATCAGCACACCCGGGCGGCACACCGCCTCGTCGTTGCCGGCGCGGGTACGCAGTTCGACGGCGTAGCCGGTTCTGCCGTCCAGGGGGACGAAGACCAGCTTGGAACCGCCGGCGAGGGCCAGGGGCGTCAGGGTGTACTCCGAGGTCCCGGGGGAGGCCGCGCAGTGGACCTGGGTGGCGTCGAGCCAGCCCAGCTTCCATTTGTGCCAGCCGAGGAAGTCGTTGTTGGCCCCCCAGTCCTCGCTCATGATGTCCCAGTGGCCGACCGCGCCCCCGCCCTCCGCGGTGTACAGGTCGGGCAGGCCGAAGACGTGGCCGTTCTCGTGGGGGAGGACGCGGTAGCCGGTGCGGTCGTAGGAGCCGGAGCCGTCGTCCTGGCGGGAGTAGACGAAGGAGGCGTTGGCCACGGGTATGCCGTCGGCCTGGGGTGCCTCCGGATTGCCGGCGAAGGTGACGGACAGGACCGTGTCCAGGGCGGAGGGGCCGGCGTTCGGGGTGACCAGGACGTTCAGCAGGTCGTACGCGCGGAAGTCCACCTTCGGGTCGGCCGCCGCCACCAGGTCCTCGACCAGGGCGCGGTAACCGGGTTCGAACGGGGCCCCGCGCTCTATGCCGTACTCGCGGAACGACTTCGGCATCCGCAGCCAGCCGGGTATCGGGGTCTCGGGGCGGTAGTCGAGGCGGCCGTAGGAGCTGGTGCGGAACCAGTCGCGGGTCTGCGGGAAGAACTCGTGGAAGCGGTCCTGTGCGTCACCCTCGCCGGGGGCGTCGGAGAAGTCGACCATGAGGGTGAGGGCGCGGACGGTGCCGGTGGAGCGGGTGTAGCCGGCGGAGGTGGGGATGCCCTCGGACATCTGGACCTCGCGGGCGCCGCGGATCATGCAGGGGCCGTGTGCCGAGGTGTGGGACAGGGTGATGGGGCCTGCTCCCGCCGTACTGGAGCCCGGGGCGAGTGGGCCGGTGCCCGCCGAGGTGCTGACCGTGAAGGTCAGGGCGGTCACGCACGCCAGGGCGGCCAGCCGGCGCCTGGGTATCCGGTGGCCGCGCGGGCCCGCGCCGTCCGGCCGGGGGCGCCGTGGCTGCGGCTGCGTGCAAGGGACCTGCAAGGGACCTCCCGCGCCACGGCAGCCACCGGTCTCCGGCTGCACCCTTGCGATCACCCTGCGTCGCGGGGTGAAGGGGCGCGCGCTGGGAGAGACCGATCGTGGGTTTCCCGTCAGTAGGGGCCGAGGGGGCTTGTGAGCCAGGTCACAAACATTTTCTGCGGGAGCGGGAAATACCGGGGACCTACTCCCCGTTTAGCCATGTGTCCGACCGAAACGGGGATGCAGTCCCCGGATCGCCTCACTCACCAGGAGTACACCGTGCAGACCGCCACCCCCGAAGCGCGCAAGGTGCCCCGGCCCCGCGCCGACGCCCTGCGCAACCGGGAGCGGATCGTCACCGCCGCCCGGGAGATGTTCGTCGAGCACGGCCCCGAGGTGCCCCTCGACGAGATCGCCCGCCGGGCCGGCGTCGGCAACGCCACGGTGTACCGCAACTTCCCGGACCGCGACGCGCTCGTCCGCGAGGTCGTCTGCTCCGTCATGGACCGTACGGCTGCGGCGGCCGAGGTCGCGCTCGCCGAGACCGGCGACGCGTTCGAGGCGCTGGAGCGCTTCGTGCACGCCGCCGCCGACGAGCGGATCAGCGCGCTGTGCCCGATGATCTCCAGCACGTTCGACCAGCACCACCCGGATCTGGAGGCCGCGCGCGAACGGGTCGAGCGGCTGATCGCGGAGGTCATGGACCGCGCCAGGTCGGCCGGGCAGCTCCGGTCCGACGTGGACGTCGGGGACGTCATGATCGCCGTGGCCCAGCTCAGCCGGCCCCCGGCCGGCACGGACTGCTTCCGGGCCGACCGGTTCGTCCACCGCCATCTCCAGCTGTTCCTGGACGGGCTGCGGGCCCCCGCCCGCTCCGCCCTCCCGGGCACGGCCGTGACTCTGGAGGACCTGCGCCGGCCCTGACCGATCCGTTCAGCCCGATCCGTTCAGCCCGATTCGAACCAGACCGATCCCTCCAGTTCCCTGGTTTCCGTCCGACCGCTTCGCCGATGAGTTTCAGGCCGCCCCACCCGTCTGAACCCTGAACGACAGCCGAACGGCAGCCCCTACGTCCGAACGGCAGCCCCTACGTCCGAACGGCAGCCCCTACGTCCGAACGGCAGCCCTACGGCCGTCCCCGCAGGCAAGCCGTCACCTTTCGTCACCCTTTTACAGTACGAAGTCCCGATTTTTCCGTCACGAAGTCCCGAAGTGGGTATCCCCATGTCTGAAACAGCCTCAAAGGCCCTCGGCACACCGGCCAGGGAACCGGACGCCAACCGCTGGAAAGCGCTCGTCTTCATCGCGCTCGCCCAGCTGATGGTCGTCCTGGACGCCACCATCGTGAACATCGCCCTGCCCTCCGCCCAGCAGGACCTGGGCATCTCCGACGGCAACCGGCAGTGGGTCGTCACGGCCTACGCGCTCGCCTTCGGCGGTCTGCTCCTGTTCGGCGGCCGGATAGCCGACCTGTGGGGACGCAAGAAGGCCTTCGTCGTCGGTCTGGGCGGTTTCGCCGCGGCCTCCGCGCTCGGCGGCGCGGCCACCAACGAGGCGATGATGTTCGGCGCCCGCGCCCTCCAGGGTGTCTTCGGTTCCCTGCTCGCGCCCGCCGCGCTCTCCCTGCTGGCCGTGATGTTCACCGACGCCAAGGAGCGCGCCAAGGCGTTCGGCATCTACGGCGCCATCGCCGGTGGTGGCGGTGCGGTCGGTCTGATCCTCGGCGGTTTCCTCACCGAGTACCTGGACTGGCGCTGGACGTTCTTCGTGAACATCCCGTTCGCCATCGTCGCCGCGGCCGGGGCGTACTTCGTCATCCGTGAGCCCGAGGGCGGCCGCAACCGCTCGCCGCTCGACATCCCCGGCGTGCTGCTGTCCACCTTCGGTCTGGTCGCCCTGGTCTACGGCTTCACCCGCGCCGAGTCCGACGGCTGGAGCGACACCGTGACCGTCGCCATGTTCGTCGCCTCCGCCGTGCTGCTCGCGGCCTTCGTGTTCGTCGAGTCCAAGGTCAAGGCCCCGCTGCTGCCGCTGCGCGTGGTCACCGAACGCAACCGCGGCGGGATCTACCTCTCCCTCGGTCTCGCGATCATCGCGATGTTCGGCCTGTTCCTCTTCCTGACCTACTACCTCCAGATCGTGAAGGGCTACTCGCCGGTCAAGACCGGGTTCGCGTTCCTGCCGATGATCGCGGGCATGATCACGGGCTCCACCCAGATCGGCACCCGCCTGATGACCCGGGTCGCGCCGCGCCTGCTGATGGGCCCCGGCTTCCTGGTCGCCGCGCTCGGCATGCTGCTGCTGACCCAGCTGGAGATCGGCTCCTCGTATGCCGCCCTGCTGCTGCCGGCGATGCTGCTGCTCGGTCTCGGCATGGGTACGGCGTTCATGCCGGCCATGTCGCTGGCCACGCAGGGCGTCGAGCCCCGGGACTCCGGTGTCGCCTCCGCGATGGTCAACACCTCGCAGCAGGTGGGCGGCGCGATCGGCACGGCCCTGCTGAACACCATCGCCGCCTCGGCGACGACGGCGTACGTCGCCGACCACATCGCCGGGGCGACCAGCCGGTCCCAGCAGCAGCTGGTCCAGCTGGAGGCCATGGTGCAGGGCTACACCAGCGCCATCTGGTTCGCCGTCGGCATCCTCGTGGTGGCCGCCGCGATCGCCCTGACCTTCGTCAACGCCGGCCGCCCGGGCGGTACGACGGTGGCGTCCTCCGGCGAGGACGCGGCGGACGAGGTGCAGATCCCGGTCGTCGCCCACTGACGCCCGCGCACCGCACCCCTTCGGGCCACCCGTAGGACCGCACCCCTTCGGGCCACCCGTAGGCGCGAGGAAGGGGACGCCTCGCGCCTGCGGATTCCAGGACCTGCCCGGCTCCCGCGTCAGCGGAGCCAGGGCAGGTCCGCACCCGCTTCGGCCGGCTGAAGTCCCTCGGCGACGATCCGCATGATCTCGCCGAGGGACTTCTGCTGTTGCGGGGTGAGCCGGTCGAAGACCGCCTGCCGCACGGCCTCCACATGGCCCGGTGCGGTCTGCCGCAGCACGTCGTAGCCCTCGTCCGTGAGCACGGCGAACTGGCCCCGCTTGTCGTCGGGGCAGTCCTCCCGGCGCACCCAGCCGTTCTTCTCCAGCCGTGCGACGGCGTGCGAGAGCCGGGACCGGGTGATCTTGGCCAGCATCGCGAGTTCGGTCATCCGCAGCCGCCGCCGCGGCGCCTCGGCCAGCTTGACCAGAAGGCCGTAGTAGACGTGCGGCATGCCCGCGTCGCGCTGGAGCTGACGGTCGAGATGGTCGTCGAGGAGGGTGACGCCCTCCATGAACGAACGCCAGACGTGCTGCTCCTCGTCGGTGAGCCAGCGCGGTTCCTGGGGCTCCTGGGCGGAGCCCGGTGTCGGTGCGGATGCGGGTGCCTTCATGCCTTCCACTTTACGCGGCTCCTCCTTGAACTTTAAACAAATGGTCCGTACAGTTTTGTAGGGAACCACGTTTTGGAAGGAGCCGCAGCATGTCCGCCGCCACCCAGGAGCGCATGCCCGCTCTGTACCTCAGCCACGGCGCCCCGCCCCTGGCGGACGACCCGGTCTGGCCCGGTGAGCTGGCCGCCTGGTCCGCCGGACTGCCGCGCCCCAAGGCCGTCCTGATCGTCTCCGCCCACTGGGAGGAGGCCCCGCTCGCCCTCGGTGCCACCGAGACGGTCCCGCTCGTCTACGACTTCTGGGGCTTCCCGGAGCACTACTACCGGGTGACGTACGACGCCCCCGGCGCACCGGAGCTCGCGGAGTCCGTACGCAAGCTGCTGCGCGCCCCCGGCATGCCCGTCCAGGACGTCCCCGACCGCGGCCTCGACCATGGTGCGTACGTCCCGCTGGTCGAGATGTATCCGGAGGCCGACCTCCCGGTCCTCCAGGTGTCCATGCCGACGCTCGACCCGGTCCGGCTCATGGAGATCGGCCGCAGGCTCGCCCCGCTGCGGGACGAGGGCGTGCTCATCGTCGGCTCGGGCTTCTTCACCCACAACCTGGCCGCGCTGCGGCAGGGCGGCATCCCCGCCTGGTCGGCGGAGTTCGACGACTGGGGCCGGCGGGCGCTGGAGGCGCGTGACGTGGACGCCCTGCTCGACTTCACCCGCAAGTCCCCCGCCGGACAGCTGGCCCACCCGCGCACCGAGCACTTCGCCCCGCTCTTCGTGACGATGGGCGCGGCCGACGCGGCCGGCGAGCTGGACGCGCAGAAGTCCATGATCGACGGGTTCTGGATGGGGCTGGCGAAGCGGTCGGTGCAGTTCGGCTGACACGGGCCCCGGCGGGGCCTGCCCGGGGGCGCTCCTACAGCGGCTTCTCGTACCAGGCCACGTCCCAGTACCGGCCGAACTTGCGGCCCACCTCACGGTACGTGCCGACGTGCCGGAAGCCGAGGCGCTCGTGCAGCCGGGCCGACGCCTCGTTCGGCAGCGCGATGCCCGCGTAGGCGCGGTGCAGGTCCTCGCCCGACAGGGCCTCGAAGAGGGCCGTGTAGAGGAGCGTGCCGATACCGCGCCGGCCGGCCTGCGGGGCGACGTACACGGTCGTCTCGACGGAGGTGGCATAGGCGGGCTTCGCTCGGAAAGGGCTTGATGTGGAGTAGCCCAGAATCTCCTGCGGGTCCGCCGTCGTGGCAACCATCAGGCGGTGCGGCCCGTCTTCAGGGTGGGAGAGCAGCCAAGGGCGGCGCTCCTCCGGAGTGAAAACCGCGGTATCGAATGTGATCGCCGTCTCACGTACATAGTGGTTGTAGAGGGCTGTGAGAGCTTCGAGGTCACCCTCGACCCCCGGCCTGACCTGCACCTCTGTACGTTCCGGCAGCATCGCGCCTCCCTGCGTGGCCGGACAGGGTACTGCATGATCAGAAAAATCGGAGGCCGGGTTGGGAATTCTGTCCTGATTCCAGTCGTTGTTTCCATCGGATGCAGGGCACCCGAGGAGAGTCCGGAGAGTCCCGGAAGACGGAGTCCAGCGTCCGAAGGACCACCCGCTGACCTCACCATCGCAAGGGAGCTCGCATGGCAACCCGTGCCGTCGCCCGTCGTCAGTCCGCCACCGGCGAGACGGCCGACGCGGCAAGCAGTGTTCGCGCCCATGGCGGCGAGATCGCCGACCGCGACCTGGTCGGCATGTACCTCGACGAGATAGCGCGCACACCGCTGCTCGACGCCGCCAAGGAGGTCGAGCTGTCGCAGATCATCGAAGCGGGTGTGTTCGCACAGCAGATCCTCGACGGCCTGGAGGAGAACAAGGCCGGGGCCTCGCCCGAGGAGCTGCGGGCCCTGGTCGACGCGAGCGAGCGTGCCAAGGACGTCTTCATCCGCTCCAACCTGCGTCTGGTCGTCGCGGTCGCCCGCCGTTACCCCCGCAGCGGCCTGCCGCTGCTGGACCTGATCCAGGAGGGCAACGCCGGCCTGGTGCGCGCGGTCGAGAAGTTCGACTACCGCAAGGGCTTCAAGTTCTCCACGTACGCCACGTGGTGGATCCGCCAGGCCATCACCCGGTCGATAGCCGACCAGTCCCGTACGATCCGCCTGCCCGTCCACCTCGTGGAGGAGCTCGGCCGGATCCGCCGTGTGCAGCGCGAGTTCAACCGCGAGCACGGCCGGGACCCGGAGCCCGCGGAGATCGCAGCCGAGCTCGGCTCCAACCCGGAGCGCGTCACCGACGTCCTCGACTGGGCCCGCGACCCGGTCTCGCTGAACATGTCGGTTGACGACGAGGGCGAGACCCAGTTCGGCGACCTCCTGGAGGACACCTCGGCGGTGTCGCCCGAGCAGTCGGTCCTCACCCTGCTGCGCAGCGAGGAGCTCGACGACCTGATCGGCCGCCTCGACCAGCGCACGGCCTCCATCATCAAGATGCGCTACGGCATCGAGGACGGCCGGGAGCGCACGCTGACCGAGGTCGGCAAGGAGCACGGCCTGACCCGCGAGCGGATCCGCCAGATCGAGAAGCACGCGCTGCTGGAGCTGAAGAAGCTGGCCCGCAGCACCGGGTTCGACGCGGCGGCGTGACGCCCGGCCCGCGCGGCCGAGCAACACCCCTGCGCCGGGCGGCGTGAGACCGGCGGCGCAAGAACCTTGCGCCGGGCGCCGCAACCCGTGAGCACGGAGTGCGGCCGGGCGTACGACTCGTTCCCACGGCCAGTGGTGACGGACCGTGTGCGCCCGGCGGGCCCCGCGTACGCCGGGTGGCGAAAGACCGCGCAAACATGGCGTTGTAACGCTGCTTCAATCCGCGGACTCAGGGAACAAGACTTCTGGGTCCACCAGTTCGGGCCCGGGGCACACCCCCTTGACCCCGCAAGCCACGTCCCGTCGCACTCCCCCCGGCGCCGGGACTTTCCCCGAAGCCGGGCTTCGGCGTCCTTCCCCCCGGACGTCGGGGCCCGGCTCTCTTGCTGGAGGGCGGGGCACCCCGTACCTGAACCACGGGGTGGCCCGCCAGATGGCAGATTGTGTCACATGGGCATAGCCTGCCGGGCGTGAGCAGCACCACCCCGACCCCGCCTCCGCCCTCGCTGACCGAGCGGCGGAAGGCCGAGACACGTATGGAGATCGCCCGGGCGGCGGCCGGCCTCTTCGTACGGCACGGCCTGCGGGCCAGCCGCGCGGAGGACATCGCCCAGGCCGCGGGCATCGCCCCGCGCACCTTCTACCGGTACTTCGCCACCAAGGAGGAGGCCGTCGCCCCGCTCTACGCGGCCGGAGCCCAGCGCTGGGTGGAGGCGGTGCGTGCCGCTCCCGCCGACGCCGGGGTCCTGCGGGCCCTGGAGCAGGGGGTGCGCCACACCCTCACCCCCGGCGTAGCCGTCTCGGCGTCCTCCTGGGAGTGGGTCCGCTCGCTGCTGCGCCTGGCCGAGGCGACGCCGTCCCTGCGCAGGGTGTGGGCGGAGGTGTGCCAGGCGTCCGAGCGGCTGCTGGGGGAGGTGCTCGCGGAACGGGTGACACGTGCAGGCACCCCCGGGACGTCCGGCGTGACCGGGCTGCCCAGGGGCGGCGACAACGTTGCCGCGACGGGCGAGCCACCCGCGCTCACCCCCGAGCTGCGCTTCGCCGCCGCCGTGGCGAGCGCCGCCGTCCGAGCCGCGCTGGAGGCCTGGGCCGCGGGGGAGGGGCCCGTCGAGGGTCCGGACGGTCCGGCGGAACTCGCCCTGCGCAATCTCGCGGCCCTGCGGGACTTCCCGTGGGGGCCGTGACGCCAGGGCTCATGGCCCGTCCGAGCCGCGCTGGAGGCGTGGGCCGCGGGGGAGGGGCCCGTCGAGGGTCCGGACGGTCCGGCGGAACTCGCCCTGCGCAATCTCGCGGCCCTGCGGGACTTCAGGTGGGGGCCGTGACGCCAGGGCTCATGGCCCCTCCGCGTCCCGTCCGCCGGCCGCCCTGCTCAACCGGGCCCCCAACTCCCTGACGGCCGTGACGAGTTCCGCCGGTTCGTGCACCGCGAAGTCGCACTCCAGCATCGCCAGCCGGAACGCCACCCACTGCACGGCGTCCCCGGCGGACCCCCGCAGCCGGCAGCTGCCGTCGTCCAACGGCTCGGGCGTGCCCAGCCAGTGGGGCACCCGGGCCGCGACGAAGTCGGCCGGTGCGGCGAACGTGACCTCGAAGTCGTAGGACTGCTGCTGCCGTTGCATCGAGCGCCGCAGGTACTCGGCCGCGCTCCCCGTGGGCAGTTCGCGCGGTGCGAACCGGGCCCCCGTGGCGAACGGCTCGCTGACCCGGTCGACGCGGAACGTGCGCCAGTCGTCCCGGTCGATGTCATACGCCACGAGGTACCAGCGGCGGCCCGTCGACACCAGCCGGTACGGCTCCGTCAGGCGCCGCGACTCGGTGCCGTCAGCGGCCCGGTAGGCGAACCGCAGCCGCTCGTGCCCGGCCACCGTCGAGGCCATGACGGTCAGTGTCTCGGGCGCGATACTCGGCCCGTCCCCGCTGGTCAGTGGAGTGGTCGCGGCCTGGAGGGTGGCCACGCGGTGACGCAGTCGGCCGGGCAGGACCTGCTCCAGCTTGGCCAGCGCCCGCACCGAGGCCTCGTCGAGGCCCTCCACGGCGTGCCCGGCCCCGGCACGCAGGCCGACCGCGATGGCCACGGCCTCCTCGTCGTCGAGCACGAGCGGTGGCATGGCCTTGCCGGCGACCAGCCGGTAGCCGCCGTCGGCGCCCTTGGTCGCCTGCACGGGGTAGCCCAGCTCGCGCAGCCGGTCGATGTCCCGCCGGACCGTGCGGCGGGAGACCCCGAGCCGCTCGGAGAGCTCACCGCCCGGCCATTCACGGGGCGTCTGGAGGAGGGAGAGGAGTGTCAGCAGCCGGGCCGGAGTGTCCGTCGTCATACCGAAGAGGATGCCGCAGCACTAGGACACGATCTGACCTAGTAGGGGACTAACTTCGAACCATGAACTCCACCGACACCACCCTCGGCACAGCGGGCGGCGGGACCGACCGCCGGCGCTGGTTCGCCCTCGCGATCGTGATGACCGCGGCCTTCATGGACCTCGTCGACGTGACGATCGTCAACATCGCCATCCCCTCGATCCAGCGGGAGTCCGGCGCGTCCTTCAGCCAGATCCAGTGGATCACCGCCGGTTACGCCCTCGCCTTCGCCGCGGGCCTGATCACCGGCGGACGGCTCGGCGACATCCACGGGCGCAAGCGGATCTTCCTCGTCGGGATCGGCGGGTTCACGGTCGCCTCCGCGCTCTGCGGTCTCGCGGTGAACCCGGAGATGCTGGTCGCCTCGCGGTTCCTCCAGGGCGGCATGGCGGCGCTGATGGTGCCGCAGGTGCTGTCGATCGTGCACGCGACCTTCCCGGCGCACGAACGGGGCAAGGTGTTCGGGCTGTTCGGCGCGGTCGTCGGCCTCGGGGCCGTGTCCGGTCCGCTGCTGGGCGCGCTGCTGACCGAGTGGAACCTGTTCGGCTGGGAGTGGCGGTCGATCTTCCTGATCAATCTGCCGGTGGGCGTCGCCGGCCTGATACTCGGCAGCCGTTACATCAGCGAGTCGAAGGCGCCGCGCGCCTTGAAGCTGGACCTGGTGGGCGTCGCGCTGGTGACCCTGGGCCTGCTGATGCTGCTCTACCCGCTCATCCGGGGCCGCGAGCTGGACTGGCCGGTGTGGGGGTACGTCTCGATGGCCGGGTCGCTCGTCGTCCTCGCGGCGCTGGTGGCGTACGAGAAGCGCAAGGCCGCGCGGGACGGGTCCCCGCTGGTCGAGCTGTCGCTGTTCAAGGTCAAGAGCTTCGCGGCCGGGATCGCCGTGCAGACCGTCTTCGGGGTCGCGCTCGGCGTGTTCTTCCTGGTCTGGACGCTGTACATGCAGTTCGGGCTGGGCTGGAGCCCGCTGAAGGCCGGACTGACCGGGGTGCCGTTCTCGATCGCCGTGTCGGTGGCGGCCGGGATGTCGGTGCAGAAGCTGGTCCCGCGTTTCGGGCGCAAGGTGCTCCAGGCGGGCGCGCTGGTGATGGCGGCCGGGGTGCTGCTCTACATCTGGGAGTCCGGGCACTACGGCCTCGCGATAGAGCCCTGGCAGATGGCGCTCCCGCTCGTGGTGATGGGCGTGGGCATGGGGCTGATCGTCGCGCCGCTGACCGACGCGATCCTCTCGGAGGTGCCGCGCGAGCACTCCGGTTCGGCGTCGGGGCTGATCAACACCGTGCAGCAGATGGGCAACGCGCTGGGGCTCGGCCTGGTGTCGGTGGTGTTCTTCGGCACGATCTCCGACCACCTGCGGCGGGAGCAGATCGGTCCGGCCTTCGCGGACGCCTTCCAGAACGCGCTCGGCTGGGTCGCCGGGGTGATGGGCGCCATCTTCCTGCTGATGTTCGCGCTGCCGAAGCGGCCCGCTCAGCACGTGGAGGGCGAGCAGGCGCAGGGGGTGGAGAAGGAACCGGCGCTGGTCTCCTAGGGCGGCGATCGGGACTGAACGGGCTCGGCACCTCGGGTGCCGGGCCCGCCCGCGTTTCCGCTCATGCCCGATTGGGTCCGAACCTGTTTACTTTGCGGAAATCTCGGCGTAGCCTCCCGCTGAAACCACACGTTCGGGCATGAGGCGGAGGCGAACGGACATGTACGCACCGGAACGGCAGCAGGAGATCCTCCGGCTCGCCCGTGACGGCGGCCGAGTGGATGTCGTGTCGCTGGCGGAGGAGTTCCAGGTGACGGCGGAGACGATCCGCCGGGATCTGAAGGCCCTCGACCGCGCCGGACTGGTCCGCCGGGTGCACGGCGGGGCCATCCCGGCCGGGCGCCTCGACTTCGAGCCGGACCTCGCCGAACGCGAGACGACCGCCGCCGACGAGAAGGACGGCATCGCCAAGGCGGCCCTCGCGGAGCTGCCCGTCGAGGGCACGGTCATCCTCGACGCCGGGACGACGGTGGCCCGGATGGCCGCCGCCCTCCCGCTGGAAGCCTCCCTCACCGTCGTCACGCACAGCCTCCCCATCGCCGCCCGCCTCGCCGACCACCCCGGCATCCAGCTCCACCTCATCGGGGGGCGCGTACGGCACCGCACCCGCGCCGCCGTGGACGCCTGGGCGCTCAGGGCGTACGGCGAGATCCGCGCCGACGTGCTGTTCGTGGCCGCCAACGGCTTCTCCGCCGAGCACGGTCTGACCACGCCCGACCTCGCCGAGGCCGCCGTGAAGCGCGCGGCCGTGGCCGCCGCTCGCCGGGTGGTGCTGCTCGCCGACTCCTCCAAGCACGGCCAGGAGCACTTCGCCCGCTTCGGCGACCTGAGCGATGTGGACCTGCTGATCACCGACAGCGGGCTGAGCCCCGAAGACGCCGTCGCGATCGAGCGTGGCGGCACGGAAGTAGTGCGCGCATGATCCTCACCGTCACCCCCAACCCGTCACTGGACCGCACCTACGAGGTGCCGTCCCTCGACCGCGGCGAGGTCATCCGCGCCACCGGCGAGCGGATGGACCCGGGCGGCAAGGGCGTGAACGTCTCGCGCGCCGTCGCCGCGGCGGGGCAGCGCACGGTGGCGGTCCTGCCCCTGGGCGGCGCCCCGGGCGCCCTCGTCGCCGACCTGCTCGACCAGCAGGGCATCGAGGTCGCGCCCGTCCCGGTCGCCGGGGCCACCCGCTCCAACATCGCCCTCGCCGAGGCCGACGGCGTCCTGACGAAGATCAACGCGCCCGGCCCGGAACTCTCCGACGCCGAGCGCGAACTGCTCCTGGAGACCGTGCGCCGGCAGTCCCGCGACGCCTCCTGGATCGCCTGCTGCGGCAGCCTCCCGCGCGGCCTCGCCCCGTCCTGGTACGCCGAGCTGGTCGCCCGCGCGCACGCCGCCGGGGCGCGGATCGCCCTGGACACCTCCGGGCCCGCGCTGCTCGCCGCCCTGCGTGAGCGGCCGGACGTCGTCAAGCCGAACGCCGAGGAGCTCGCCGGAGCCGTCGGCCGTCCCCTCGCCACTGTCATCGACGCCGTCAAGGCCGCCGAGGAACTGCGTGAGATGGGTGCCCGGGCCGTCCTCGCGAGCCTCGGCGCCGACGGGCAGCTGCTCGTCTCCGACGAGGGCGCCTGGTTCGGCAGCGCCCGGGTGGCCGCCGTCCGCAGCAACGTGGGCGCCGGCGACTCCTCCCTCGCCGGTTTCCTGATCGCCGGAGGCAACGGCCCCGAGGCCCTCGCCTCCGCGGTCGCCCACGGCGCGGCGGCCGTCCAGCTCCCCGGCAGCGTCATGCCGACACCGAGCGACCTGGACCCGGCGGCGGTGACGGTCACGGCCGAGGTCCCGGCCGACCGTGTGCTGAAGGAGCCGGTGTCATGACGTACGACGAGCAGCGCGGACCGACGCGCGAGCGGCGGGCCCCCTCCCCGTTACCCGCGGGCCCCGCCTCCACCCCCGTCACCCCCCACCGCACCCCCGTCCCCCTCCCCGCCCACCCCTCCCACCGGGCGATACGCGTGCTAAGGAGCCCGCGATGAGCGACATGATCACGGCGGACCTGGTCGATCTCGGCCTGGCCGCCGACACCAAGGAAGCGGCGGCGCGAGCCCTCGCCGAGCGCATGGTGGCCCTGGGCCGGGTGACCGACCTGGACGGCTTCCTCGCCGATGTGGCAGCCCGCGAGGCTCAGATGCCGACCGGCCTCGACGGCGGCATCGGCATCCCGCACTGCCGCAGCGAGCACGTCACCGAGCCGACGCTCGCCTTCGGCCGCAGCGCCTCCGGCATCGACTTCGGCGCCCCGGACGGCCCTGCCGACCTGATCTTCCTGATCGCCGCGCCGGCCGGTGCGGACGACGCCCATCTGACGATCCTGTCGTCGCTGGCCCGGCAGCTGATGAACAGCGAGTTCACCGACGCCCTGCGCGCGGTGGGCGACGCGCCGGCCGCGGCGGCGCTGATCCGCGGCGACGAGCCCGAAGCGCCCGCACCCGCGGGTTCCGAAGACACCGTGGCGTCGGCGGGAGCGGCCTCTCCCGCCGCCGCCACGGTCACCTACGATCCCGCTCCCGCCGAGGAGCGGCCGTTCCGGATCGTCGCCGTCACCTCCTGCCCCACCGGCATCGCCCACACCTACATGGCGGCCGAGTCCCTGGAGAACGCCGGCCGTGAGGCGGGTGTGGAACTCACCGTCGAGCCCCAGGGATCGGCCGGTTTCACCCGGCTCGACCCGGAGGTCATCGCGGCGGCGGACGCCGTGATCTTCGCCCACGACGTGCCCGTACGGGAGAAGGAGCGGTTCGCCGGCAAGGCCACCGTCGACGTCGGCGTGAAGGCGGGCATCAACCGCCCCGCCGAACTCATCGCCGAGGTCCGCGAAAAGGCGGCGCGCGGCGAGGTCACCTCCGGATCCGCCCCGGCCTCCCCGGTGGACCGCGCGGGCGACTCCGGCGAGGGCTACGGCACCAAGCTGCGCAAGTGGCTGATGTCCGGCGTCAGTTACATGGTGCCGTTCGTCGCCGCGGGCGGTCTGCTCATCGCCCTCGGGTTCGCGATCGGCGGCTACAAGATCAACAAGGCCCCGTCGGTGATGGACCACTTCCTGTGGACCCAGGCCGACAGCTGGGCGGCCCTGCTCTTCCAGATCGGCGGCGTCGCCTTCGGCTTCCTCGTCCCCGTCCTGGCCGGCTACATCGCCTACGGCATGGCCGACCGGCCCGGCATCGTGCCCGGCTTCGTCGGCGGCATGATCGCGTTCAACATCAACGCAGGCTTCCTCGGCGGCCTGGCGGCCGGTCTGATCGCCGGCGGCGTGGTGATGGCGATCCAGAAGGTGAACGTCCCGGCGGCGCTGCGCGGCATCATGCCCGTGGTGGTGATCCCGCTGATCTCCTCGGCGATCGTCGGGTTCCTGATGTTCGTCGTCATCGGCAAGCCCATCGCCGAGGCCCAGAAGGGCATGACCGACTGGCTGAACGGCCTGTCCGGCAGCAACGCGATCCTGCTCGGCACCCTCCTCGGCCTGATGATGTGCTTCGACCTCGGTGGCCCCGTCAACAAGGTCGCCTACACCTTCGCCACGGCCGGCATCGCGGTGGCCAGCCCCAGCGACTCGGCGATGAAGATCATGGCCGCGGTGATGGCGGCCGGCATGGTCCCGCCGCTGGCCATGGCCCTGGCGACGACCGTGCGCGGCAAGCTCTTCACCCAGACCGAGCGAGAGAACGGCAAGGCCGCCTGGGTGCTCGGCGCCTCCTTCATCTCCGAGGGCGCGATCCCGTTCGCCGCGGCCGACCCGCTGCGCGTCATCCCGGCCTCCATGGCCGGTGGCGCGGTCACCGGCGCCCTGTCGATGGCCTTCGGCGCCACGCTGCGGGCCCCGCACGGCGGCATCTTCGTGGTCCCGCTGATCGGCAACGCGTTCCTCTACCTGATCGCGATCGCCGCGGGCGTCTGCGTCACGACGGCCCTGGTGGTCGTCCTCAAGGGCCTGCGCAAGCCGGTCGAGGGTGCCGCCCCGGCTTCCGGCGAGGGCGGCGCGGCCCGGGCGGCGGAGACGAAGCAGCCCGTCGCGGCGTGAAGCGGCTGGAGGTTCGCCCCTTTCGAGGTGTGTGAACCGTTCATGCCACCTGCGAGATAGATCACGAAAGTCACGGCCCGGGACCGAAGTCCCGGGCCGTGGTGTCTACTGGGGCGCATGCCCGAGCACGTCTCCCGATGGCCCGAAGGCCACCCGCTCCCCGCCCTCCCGCAGCAGCGGCAGACGGGCCCCCGGTCGGAGTCCGTGGAGCTGACCACCGAGGAGAGAGCCGCCTTCGCCGAGCTGGTGCGCCAACTCGGCGACAGAGGCGTCTAGAAGCGTCCAGCAGAAGTCGGTCCTCCTCAGGAGACTTGCGACGCCCGCCGCTCCATCGCGTCGCGCGCCGCGTCCTCGCTGGCGTACACCTCGCACATGTGCCGCCCGTCCGGCGTCGCCGTGTGCTCGACCTCCCAGAGGGAGACCTCCTCGCCGTCGCGCAGCAGGAACGCGTGCTCGTAGAGCGAGAAGCCCAGGCCCGCCCGGCCCGCCCTGCACGGGCGGCCGAAGGCCTGGGTGATCTGGTGCCCCGACGCGGTGGCCAGCAGGGCCGCCGTGTCCGCGCCCGGCCGGTCCGCGTTCTCCGCCCGGCGCAGTAAACGGCGCGCGTGGTCCGCGGAGTTCTCCGCGGCGTACGCGTGCCGGGGAGCGGGGACCGGTGACAGCTGTACCGCCACCGGCAGTTCGAAGTCCGGGGTCTCCGGCGGCAGCGGCAGCCGCAGGGTGGCGGCGCGCAGCTCCTCCTCGTCGACGTACACCTCGTGATGCGGTTCGCTGCCCGGCGCGGTGTTGTGGACGAGCTCCCAGAGGGTGAGCGCCGAACCGTCGGCGAGCAGCCACGTGTGCCGGTACGTCTCCCGGTGCAGGCCCGCGCTGTGGTGCGCGGAGTGCAGCGAACCGTCGTGCGCCAGCGCGCAGTCCAGGCGCCTTATCGTCTCGTCCGGTAGCTCGAAGGAGTTCAGGGCGCGGCCGAGGAGTCGCGCGAGGTGCTCCTCCGGAGTCTCGGGCGAGTCGGGTTCGTACGCTGCCGTCTCGTACGGAACGCTCAAGGTTTCTCCCGGCGTTGCTGCATGTCACCTTGTGGGTGCATACGGTAGCCCCTCGGTCGGACATCATGTCCGGGAACCGAGAAAACGTACGTCCGGGAAAACGCGCGGGCCGCGCGAAATGTTCCCGCGCGGCCCGGTCGGTCCGTCAAAAACCCCAGCTGGGGTGGTCTTTCAGGGGGTCAGGAGGCGCTGCCCGCGACCCACTGGCTCCACGCCATGTTCCAGCCGTTGAGCCCGTTGTCCGGAGCCACCGTCTTGTCGGGGGAGTTCTTCACGATCACCACGTCCCCGATGAGGGAGTTGTCGTAGAACCACTTGGCCGGCGTGGCTCCGCCCGCGCCCTGCACGTCGGCGAGACCGACGCAGCCGTGGCTGGTGCCCTGACGACCGAAGGGCGGATTGCCCTTGTTGTACCAGTAGTTGCCGTGGATGAACGTGCCCGACGTCGTCAGTCGCATCGCGTGCGGCACGTCCGGGATGTCGTACTCCCCGCCCAGCCCGACCGTCCGGCTGTTCATCCGGGTCTGGACGAACTTCTCGGAGATCACCATCTGCCCGTTGTACGTGGTGTGCTCCGGGCTGCCCGCCGAGATCGGGATCGTCTTGACGGTCTTGCCGTCCCGGACGACCGTCATGGTCTGGGTGCCGGCGTCGACCGTGGAGACCTGCGAACGGCCCACCGTGAAGGTGACCGTCTTCTTCTGCACGCCGTAGACGCCGTTCGCGCCCTCGACCCCGTCCAGGTCGATCTTCATCGTGACCTTGGAGCCGGCCTTCCAGTACTCCTCGGGCCGGAAGTCGAGGCGCTGCCCGTTGAACCAGTGCCCGACGACCTTCTGCCCGCTGCTGGAGGAGACCGTGATGTGCGACTGCACGGCCTTCCGGTCGGTGATGGCCTTGTCGAAGGTGAACGACACCGGCATGCCCACGCCGACCGTGGTGCCGTTGTCCGGCGTGTACGTACCGATGAAGCTGTTCGACGTCGTCACCGTCGTGAAGATGGAGTTGGCCGCGGCCGTCCGGCCGTCCGCGTCCTTGGCGGTCGCCGATATCTGGTACTTCGTCCCGCGCTCCAGCTGCTCCTTCGGCTTCCAGGCCTTGCCGTCCCCGGAGACCGACCCCGCGACGGTCTGCCCGCTGCCCGCCACGGTCATCTTCACCTCGGTCAGCTTCCCGTCGCTGACCTTCACGCCGGTCGTGTTGATGGACGCGCCGGTCGAACCGTCCTTCGCCGAGATGGCGATCTTCGCCACGGACGTCTTCGGGCCGCCCTCGCCGCCGCCCTTCTCGTCGTCCTTGGCGTTGGCGCTGCCACCGCAGGCGGTGAGCGTCAGGGCGCCGACCATCAGGGCGGCACAGGCCCCCAGAGTGCGCCGCGCTGAAATGTTCGGCGTTGTCACGGGCTGCTCCCAGTTCATGTGATGTTGCGTGATCCGCTCCGGTACGTGAGGGAAGAGGGGCCGGGGAGCCGGTCGGGTTCCGTCCGTTCCCCATGAAGGCCGTCACGTGACAGAACCGCGACAAATTCCGGTTCGGCTGTGGATCCGCTGTGCCCGCAGGCCTGTTCAGCCGCGCGCGTACAGCTCCCCGTACGACGGCCACGCCCCGCCCGGACCGTCCACCGGGTGCGCCGCCCGCACGGCCCGGACGATCGCGCGCGTCACCATGTCCGCACCCGCCGCGAGGATCTCGTTCAGCGCGAGCGGGTTCGCCGAGTCCAGGGCCCGGTCGCCCGTCGCCAGTGTGAACACCGTGTCCCCGTCGTTGAGGAGGTGCACCGGACGCACCGCTCGGGCGATGCCGTCGTGCGCCGTGCCGGCCAGCTTCTGCGCCTGCGCCTTGGACAGGTCCGCGTCCGTGGCCACCACGGCGAGCGTCGTGTTGAGCGGGGGCGGCGTGTTCCTCGCGGCCGCCTCGGCCAGGCGCCGCAGGGCCCGCGCGTGCACCTCCTCCGCCGGGTACTCCACCCGCCCCTGGAACAACTCCCCGTACAGCACCCCCGTTTCGGGATCCACCGCGGATCCCGCCGCGTTGGCCACGACCAGTGCGGCCACCGTGATCCCCGAGCCGAGCACCGTGCTCGCGCTGCCGATACCGCCTTTCACCACCCCGGCCACCGCTCCCGTGCCCGCCCCCACGCACCCCTGGGGCACCGGCGCGCCCGGCTCGCTCGCCGCGGCGGCCTCGACCGCGGCCCGGCCGGTCGCCGCGTCCGGCCGGGCCCGGAAGTCACCGCCCCGCCCCAGGTCGAAGACGCAGGCGGCGGGCACCACCGGCACGACCTGCCCTGCCTCCGGCCCGACGCGGATCCCGCGCCCCCGCTCCTCCAGCCAGGCCATCACCCCCGACGCGGCGTCGAGCCCGTACGCGCTGCCGCCGGTCAGCACGACCGCCTCCACCTTCCGCACCACGTTGCGCGGATCCAGCGCGTCCGTCTCCTTGGTGCCGGGCCCGCCGCCCCGCACGTCCACGGCCGCCACGGCCCCGCCCTCCGGGGCGAGCACGACCGTGGTGCCAGTGAGCCAACCGTCGCCGGTGCGCGTCGCGTGTCCCACACGCAGACCGGAGACATCCGTCAGTGCGTCAACTGTCATGAGGCACAGTCTCGTCCGCCGCCGGCCCCTGCGGGCGTACCGGGCCGGTGGCCGCCCCGTCAGCCGGTTGACCTGCGCGCGGACCGGATCGCAGACCGGATCGCGGACCGGAGCGGGGACCGGAGCGTGGAGGTCTTCACCCGGTCCGCGTCGCCGGCCCGCTCTCCCGCGTGGCCAGGCGCGTGGCCAGGGTCTCTCCGGCCGCCACCGACAGCGCGCAGACCACTCCCGCGGCGAACACCGCCCAGTGACCCAGGAACGTGCAGCAGATCACCAGCAGGGCCGTCGTCGGCAGCACCAGCTGCTGAGTGATGCCCCGCTTGAAGTGGCGTGAGTGCAGGGCCCACACCGTGAGCAGGTACAGGGCCGTCGGCAGGGTCACCGCAGCCGATGCCGCCAGCGTGGAGATGTGCGCCTTGCCGACCGTCTGCTCCACCGCCACCTCCAGCCCGGCCCCGATCGCCGCCGCCGACGCGAACACCAGGTAGTGGCCGTAGCCCCACAGGAACGCCTGGCGGTTGGTCCGCAGATGGCCGTGGATGGGCACCACGAAGTAGATCCACCACGCGGCGAAGACGACCAGCAGCCCGCCTCCCGCGATGGGGAGGAGCTCGCCCAGCGCGTCGTTCTCGTCGACGCCGGACTTCACCGCGATCGTGGCCGCCGCGATCGTCTCGCCGAGCACGATGATGGTGAACAACCCGTACCGCTCCGCGATGTGGCGAGGGTGCCAGGATGTGGAGAAGTCCCTCTCCGCGAAGAGCGGCACGCACATCTCCAGCAGCGCCATCACCAGGAACGACCAGGGCAGGGCACCCTCGGGCAGGAACAGCAGCCCCAGCCAGCCGACCTGGCACGCCAGCACGCCGCCGGCGTACCGCAGGGCCGTCGTGCGCTCCGGGCCACCGGAGGCGCGGGCCGCCCGCAGCCACTGCGCCGCCATGGCAACCCGCATGATCGCGTAGCCGAGCCAGACCACGAGGTACTCGTGGTCCTCGAACGCCCGCGAGACCCCCGCCGCGAGGACCAGCACACCGGCGATCTGCACCAGCGTGACGACCCGGTAGAGGACGTCGTCGTTGTCGTACGCCGAGGCGAACCAGGTGAAGTTCATCCACGCCCACCACAGGGCGAAGAACACCATCGCGTAGTCGAGGATGCCCTGGCCCGCGTGGCCCTCGGCGACGGCGTGCACCAGCGCGATGCCCGCCTGGGCTACCGCCACGACGAAGCACAGGTCGAAGAAGAGCTCCAGCGGCGAGGCCGTCCGGTGCGCCTCGTCGCGGCCACGGGCCCGAAGCCTGCGCAGCGCCCCCCCGCTGCCGGGCGGGCGCGAGGGGACGGGCGGGGGAGTGGGGCTGGACGTCATGCGTCCCAGCAGAGCAGAAGGCACGGGGAATTTCTCCGCGACCGTACCCTGGTTGCATGAGTACCGTCCCCGGCCCCGAGCCGCGCGAGCCGAAGCCCGCGCTGGTCTTCGACGACCCGCTCGACCAGCAGTCCTCCGACGACACCGACCGCGGCTGGGGCGAGCGCACCGACTCCGGTGGCGGTGCGGCCGACCTCAAGCGCTTCCTGGACGAGAAGCCGCCCCACCACCTCTGAAGCCGTCGCGCTACTCGCGGTCGTGCCCCGAGCCGCGCTGGGCGACCAGGGCGTCCCGGATCTCCTTCAGCACCTCCAGCTCGGTCACCTCCAAGATCTCCTGCGTGCCCTCCTTCGCCTTCCGGCGGGCCTCCTGCCGGGCCAGGTACTTCGCCATGGGCAGGACCATCAGGAAGTACACGACCGCGGCGGTGATCACGAAGCTCAGGGCGGCGCCGAGGACGGAGCCCCACAGGATCTGGATGCCCTGCTCGCCCTCGCAGGTCGAGCTCAGGCACGAGCTGTAGTGGTCGAGGTTCTTGGTGCCGATGGCGCCGACGACCGGGTTGATGATCCCCTTCACCACGGCGTTGACGATGTTGGTGAAGGCGGCACCGATCACCACCGCCACCGCCAGATCGACGACGTTCCCGCGCATCAGGAAGGCCCGGAAGCCCTCCCAGACACTCGGCTCCTTCTTCTCGCTCACCTGGGGGCCTCTCCTCGTACGAGCAGCTTGTAGAGCAGCTTGTGGAACAAAACGCTCCGCAACCTACGTCAACGAGCGGCCGAACGGAGCACCTGGGTCCCTCTGACGAGTACGTCACCACAGGGTCACCGCCAACCGCCCTGTGGCACCGGCACCGGCCAGCCGCGCGGCGGTGCCCCGCGGCACCGACAGCACGACCAGCGCCCCGCTGTCGCCCGCGCCCTCCACCGGCTCCGGCACCTTCGTCACCCTGGCCCCGCGCGCGACCACCCGGGCGTCGCCGCCCGGCACCGCCCCCTCGGCGGCGATGACGTCGACCCGGTCGCCGGGCCGCAGCAGCCCTACCGTGGCCGCGTCGGCGATCCGGACCGGTGCGGTCACGGGTCCGGTGGTACGGCGCGTGTGCGCGGGATGCTCCCCGGACACCGGGGCCGTCTGCGCGGGAGGCCGCGCCCGGGGATGGCCACGGGCGCCCTCGGTATCGCGCGGGCCCGCCGCCACGAGTGCCGTGGCGGTGACCGCGAGCCCCACGGCCACGGCCCGCCGCCGGTGTCGGACGAGCCGGCCGGACCGGTGTCCGCCGCGCACCCGTACCGGATCGAACCGCGGCACCTCACGGGTCGCGGGCACCTCCGCACCGGGCGGGCACGAGGCGAGTGACCAGGAAGGGGACGAGGGCACGACCGAGGAACGAGCGAGGGACACGGAGACCACCACCTGCGACGAGGGACCGGCTTGCGCCCACCACGATGAGGCCTCGCGCCACCGCCCGCTCAGGCCTGTGGACCCACCGCCGGCCTGTGGACAACTCCCTCACCCGAACGGTGACTTCCGCCCCCTCAGGCGTCCCCGGCCGAACGCCTACGGCAGTGCGAACCCTGGATCCATCCCACCCAGCGCACTCACACACAGACAGTCCCGCTCACCTTCCGCGGGCAGCCCGGCCACGGCGTCGAACAGCACCCCCCGCAGCCGGTCCACATTCGCCGCGAACACCCGCAGCACCTCGTCGTGCGAGACGCCCTCACCCGTCTCGGCGCCCGCGTCGAGGTCGGTGACGAGGGTCAGCGACGTGTAGCAGAGCTCCAGCTCCCGGGCGAGCGCCGCCTCGGGATGGCCGGTCATGCCCACCACCGACCAGCCCTGAGCCTGGTGCCACAGCGATTCCGCACGGGTCGAGAAGCGCGGCCCCTCGACCACGACGAGCGTGCCGCCGTCCACCGGCTCCCAGTCCCGGCCGCGCGCCGCCTTCAGGGCGACGGCCCGCCCCGCGGGGCAGTAGGGGTCGGCCAGCGACACGTGCACCACGTTCGGCACGGAGCCGTCGGGCAGCGGCAGCCCGTCGAAGTAGCTGTTGGCACGGGATTTCGTGCGGTCCACCAGCTGGTCCGGCACCAGCAGGGTGCCCGGACCGTACTCGGGGCGCAGCCCGCCCACGGCGCACGGGGCCAGGACCTGGCGCACGCCGACCGAGCGCAGCGCCCACAGGTTGGCCCGGTAGTTGATCCGGTGCGGCGGCAGGTGGTGACCGCGTCCGTGCCGCGGCAGGAAGGCGACCCGCCGGCCGGCGACGTCACCGAGGAAGAGGGAGTCGCTGGGCGGCCCGTACGGGGTGTCGACCTGGATCTCGGTCACGTCGTCGAGGAAGGAGTAGAACCCCGAGCCGCCGATGACGCCGATCCCGGCGCCTTCCTGGTCCGCCACGTTCGCCTTGTTCGCCATGCCCGCACCTTAACCGCATGCGGAAACGCCGAGGACCCCGTCGCCCGGAGGCGACAGGGTCCCGTAAGAATCAGGCCTTACGCGGCGGTGGTGCTGCTGCTGGAGGAGGAGCTGCCGGTGCTCGACGACGAGCTCGCAGCGGAGCTCGACGAGCCGGAGTCGGAGGACGACGAACCCGAGGACGTCGACGACTTCGCCGCCGGGGAGCTGCTCGACGAGGAGCCGCGGCTGTCGTTCCGGTAGAAGCCGGAACCCTTGAAGACAATGCCGACCGCCGAGAACACCTTCTTCAGGCGGCCCTGGCAGCTGGGGCACTCGGTCAGGGCGTCGTCGGTGAACTTCTGCACCGCCTCAAGGCCCTCGCCGCACGCGGTGCACTGGTACTGGTAGGTGGGCACTGTCTTCCTCCTGGCACTCTCACTCGATGAGTGCTAACGACGATCCATAGTGACGTATTCCGGCCGCTCAGTCCACTGCCACCGGCACGCGGTGACCCACGCCACGTGCGACGGTCCGGCCGCCGGCCCGCGCCGCCAGCCGGGAGCGCAGCGCCAGGAGGGTCGCCAGGGCCAGCACCGTGCCGCCCATCGGCACCAGGAAACCGGCGCCCGACCAGAGGCGGTCCTCCAGTTGTCCGGCGACCGTGACGGCGGCGGCCTGGCCGAGCGCGACTGCCCCGGTCAGCCAGGTGAAGGCCTCGGTGCGGGCACCGGCCGGGACCAGGCTGTCGACCAGGGTGTAGCCGGTGATCAGGGCGGGCGCGATGCACATGCCGACCAGCAGACCGAGGCCGGCGAGGACCGGCACCGAGTGGGCGGCCCACAGGCCGGAAGCGGCCAGGGCGAGCGCCGCGTAGCCGATGACCAGGCGCCGCTGCGGGGCCGCCTTCCAGGCGATCGCGCCGCAGACCACTCCGGAGAGCATGTTGCCCGCGGCGAAGACGCCGTAGAGGACGCCGTTCAGGCCCGGTTCGCCGATCGACTCGGTGAACGCGGCCAGGGAGACCTGCATGCCGCCGAAGACGGTGCCGATGCCCAGGAAGGTCACGATCAGCACGCGCACCCCGGGGACGCGCAGCGCCGAAGCGTGCTCCACGCGCGCGTGCCCGCCGGTGGCGACCGAGGGCTGCGTGCTCTTCTGCGCGGCGAACAGCAGGCCTCCGATCAGGGTCAGCGAGGCTTCCGTGACGAGTCCGGCGGCCGGGTCGACGGCGGTGCACAGGGCGGTGGCCAGCAGCGGTCCGACCACGAAGGTCAGTTCGTCCGTCACGGACTCGAAGGCCGCGGCGGTGGTCATCAGCGGCGAGTCCTTGAGCTTCACGCCCCAGCGGGCCCGCACCATCGGGCCGACCTGCGGCACCGAGGCGCCGGTCGGGACGGCCGCCGCGAACACCGCCCACAGGGGCGCGTCCAGCAGCGCGAGCGCGGTCAGCGTCAGACCGGACACCGCATGCAGCAGCACTCCGGGGACCAGCACGGCGCGCTGTCCGTAGCGGTCGGCGAGACGGCCGCTGTAGGGCGCGAACAGGGCCATGGACACACCGGTGACGGCCGCGGCGGCGCCCGCCGCTCCGTACGAGCCGGTGGTGTGCTGCACCAGCAGCACGATGGAGATGGTCAGCATCGCGAACGGCTGGCGTGCCGCGAAGCCGGGGAGCAGGAACGTCCAGGCGCCGCGGGTGCGCAGCAGCCGGCCGTATCCCGGGCGGGCGGAAGCCGACGGGTTCTCCGACGTCTTCGAGGTGACCGTGGACGCCACGGCCCGTGCCTTTCTGCCGCCTGGTAGCGCGGCCCCGTAGCGGGCGGCGCCGAGAGCTGTCCTCTTGCGCGGAACTGCGGTAGATGCCGGGGCCCGGTGAGGAGGGGTGTCCCGACCGCCATACGGTCGCGCCAGCTCTGCGTCAGGCAGAGTTGGTTCGATCTGGGTAACGCCTTCATCGTACAGGGATCAAGGTGCTGTGCTCCTGTGAAAGTGAGCACCATGGCCCTGCGCGCCCTACAAATCTCAAATCGGGCAAAACGCCCTCAGCGGTCCGCCCCGTCCGTGCCCAGCCAGCCGGCCAGCTTGCCGCCGTGCCCCACGGCCCGCAGCCGGCTCTCGGTCGCGTCCCGGACGGGGTCCGTGGCGACCACCAGGAGCTCGTCCCCGCGCTGCAATATCGTTGTCGGCAGCGGGACGAACGATTCGCCTCCGCGCACGATGAGCGTCACGGCCGCGCCGTGCGGCAGCCGCAGCTCGGCCACCTCCACGCCGTGCATCTTCGATTCGCCGGGGATCGCCACGGACAGCAGATGGCCGCGCAGCCGCTCCAGCGGGGCGGACTCGATGCCGAGGTCGGCGGCCTCCGAGCCGTCCCCCAGGCGCAGCTTGCGGCCGAGCCACGGCAGTGTCGGGCCCTGGACCAGGGTGTAGACGACGACCAGCACGAAGACGATGTTGAAGATCCGGCGGCTGGCGTCGACACCCTGGACCATGGGGATGGTCGCCAGGATGATGGGCACGGCTCCGCGCAGCCCCGCCCAGGACATCAGGGCCTGCTCCTGCCACGGCACCCGGAACGGCGACAGGCAGAGCACCACGCTCAGCGGTCGCGCCACCATGGTCAGCACCAGCCCGATGACCAGCGCGGGCACGATGTCGTCGCCCAGCTCGTGCGGGGTGACCAGCAGGCCGAGCAGGACGAACATGCCGATCTGGGCCATCCAGCCGAGCCCGTCGGCGAACCCGCGGGTGGCCGGCCAGTGCGGCAGCCGCGCGTTGCCCATCACCATCGCGGCGAGGTACACCGCGAGGAAGCCGCTCCCGTGGGCGAGCGCGCCGGCCGCGTAGGCCACCACGGCGATCGCCATGACGGCGATCGGGTAGAGGCCGGAGGCGGGCAGCGCCACGTGCCTGAGCCCCCAGGCGCCCAGCCAGCCCACCGCGAGTCCGATGGCCGCGCCGATCGCCAGCTCCAGCAGGATCACGCCCAGCAGCGTGTACCAGTGCTCGACGGGCCCGGCCGTGGACAGGGACACCACGAGGATGACCACCGGGGCGTCGTTGAAGCCGGACTCCGCCTCCAGCGTGCCCGTCACGCGCGCGGGCAGCGGGATCTTGCGCAGCACGGAGAACACGGCCGCCGCGTCGGTCGAGGAGACGACCGCCCCGATGATGAGGGCCTGCCGCCACTCCAGGCCGATCAGGTAGTGCGCTGCCGACGCCGTGACCCCGACGCTCACCGCGACACCGGCCAACGCCAGTGCCGTGGCAGCCGGCAGGGCCGGCTTGATCTCCTTCCACTTCGTGCCCAGGCCACCCTCGGCCAGGATCACGACCAGGGCCGCGTACCCGATGACCTGAGTCAGTTCGGCGTTGTCGAAGTGGATGTCGCCCACGCCGTCCTGGCCCATGGCGACGCCGATCCCCAGGTAGACGAGCAGGCTGGGGAGCCCGCTGCGCGAGGAGATCCGTACCGCTGCGACGGCGATGAGCAGGACGAGCGAGCAGACGAGCAGGAGCTGGTTGAGGTGGTGAACAGTCAGCGGCCGATTCCTTCCCTGGCCCGCACGCACGCGCGCGTGGGCTCACGTACATCGCACATGAAGCTGTGGCGCACCGCGCCAACTACTTCGTTACCTTACCTAACTCTTGACGATTTCTTGACACTTCTTGGGGCAAGATCGAACGTCCGTCCGTGCCGGTTCCCGACTCCGCGTCAAGGGGCGCAAGGCCCTGCGCCTATCGTTGCTCCAGCGCTCAGTTAAAAGCACAGCCGAACCTGCCGCTCGCGTTAGGACAGCAAGGACAGCGATGCCCCCCAACACCACCGCCTCCACGGGTCAGCAGCCCGGCAAGTCCGGCAGGAGAAAGGGGCGCAAAGCCCGACTTATCGTGCTCGTCCTGGTGCTGGCCCTCATCGGGGGCGTGGCCTACGGGTCGTACTGGTCCATCAGTACCGTCCGGGCCTCCTTCCCGCAGACCAAGGGCACCCTCACGCTGAAGGGCCTGTCGGGCCCCGTCGAGGTCAAGCGCGACGACTACGGCATCCCGCAGATCTACGCCTCCTCCGACGCGGACCTGTTCATGGCGCAGGGCTACGTCCAGGCGCAGGACCGGTTCTACGAGATGGACGTCCGCCGCCACATGGCCGCCGGGCGGCTGTCGGAGATGTTCGGCAAGAGCCAGGTCGACAACGACGAGTTCCTGCGCACCCTCGGCTGGGACCGGGTCGCCAAGCAGGAGTACGACACCAAGCTGTCGGCCACCACGAAGAAGTACCTCCAGGCCTACGCCGAGGGAGTCAACTCCTACCTCCAGGGCAAGGACGGCGAGGACATCTCCCTGGAGTACGCGGCGCTGGGCTTCACCAACGACTACAAGCCGCAGAAGTGGACCCCGGTCGACTCGATCTCCTGGCTGAAGGCGATGGCCTGGGACCTGCGCGGCAACATGCAGGACGAGATCGACCGCGCCCTGCTCACCAGCCGCCTCGGCCCGAAGCAGATCGCCGACCTGTACCCGCAGTACCCGTACAGCCGGAACAAGGCGATCGTCCAGGAGGGCCAGTACAACGAGCTGACGGAGGCGTTCGAGCAGGGTGGCGATGCCGGCGCATCCGGCACGAGCGGTACGTCCGGCGTGAACGGCACCGGTGGCACCGCGGGGGCCTCCGCCGGAACGGCGGGCACCCAGGGCACCGCCTCGGGCGCCTCCGGCGCGAGCGGCACCGCCTCCGGCGCCTCGGGCACCGCGGGCCTGGACAGTCAGCTCGGCGGCCTCACCAATGTCCTGGACGACCTCCCGCCGGCCGTCGGCGTGAACGGCGACGGCATCGGCTCCAACTCCTGGGTCGTCGGCGGGGAGCACACCATCACCGGCAAGCCGCTGCTGGCCAACGACCCGCACCTGTCGCCCTCCCTGCCGTCGGTCTGGTACCAGATGGGCCTGCACTGCCGCAGCGTCTCCAGCGCCTGCCAGTACGACGTCAGCGGCTACACCTTCGCCGGCATGCCGGGCGTCATAATCGGCCACAACCAGAACATCTCCTGGGGCATGACCAACTCCGGCGTCGACGTCACGGACCTCTACCTGGAGAAGATCACCGGCAACGGCTACCTGTACGACGGCAAGGTCAAGCCCTTCGAGACCCGCGAGGAGACCATCAAGGTCGCCGGCGGCTCGCCGAAGAAGATCGTCGTCCGCGAGACCAACAACGGGCCCCTGCTGTCCGACCGCGACGAGGAGCTCGTCAAGGTCGGCAGGAAGGCCACCGTCGACACCGCCGCACCCGACAGGGGCGACGGCTACGGCGTCGCGCTGCGCTGGACCGCCCTTCAGCCCGGCACCACCATGGACGCCGTCTTCGCCATGAACAAGGCGAAGAACTGGACCGACTTCCGCAAGGCCGCCGCGCAGTTCGAGGTGCCCTCGCAGAACCTGATCTACGCCGACACCGAGAACCACATCGGCTACACGCTGCCGGGGAGGATCCCGCTGCGCGAGAAGGGCGACGACGGCTCCGTCCCGGCGCCGGGCTGGGACCCCAAGTACCGCTGGACCGGCTACATCCCGCAGGACGCGCTGCCCCACGAGTACGACCCGGAGCGCGGCTACATCGTCACCGCCAACCAGGCCGTGATCGACCCGGACAAGTACCCGTACACGCTCACCGCGGACTGGGGCTACGGCGCGCGGAGCCAGCGGATCACCGACCTGATCCAGTCGAAGATCAAGGACGGCGGCAAGATCTCCACGGACGACATGCGCCAGATGCAGCTGGACAACAGCAGCGAGATCGCCCGGCTCCTGGTGCCCACGCTGCTGAAGATCGACCCCGGGAACAAGGACGTCCGCGAGGCGCAGAAGCTCCTGGAAGGCTGGGACTACACCCAGGACGCCGACTCCGCGGCGGCTGCCTACTTCAACGCGGTGTGGCGCAACATCCTCAAGCTCGCCTTCGGCAACAAGCTGCCCAAGGAGCTGCGCCCCAAGGGCCAGTGCCTGTGGGTCGAGCCGGTCAACACCACCGGTCCCGCCGACGAGGCCGAGAAGGTCCGCGAGTGCGGCCAGCGCGACCCCGACCGGGCGCAGCCGGACGGCGGCGACCGCTGGTTCGAGGTGGTCCGGGGGCTCATGAGCCAGCCGAAGAGCGACTGGTGGAAGACGCCCAAGGTGAGCAACAGCCGCCCGGGCGCCGTCGACCGCGACCAGCTGTTCAAGCGGGCCATGATCGACGCCCGCTGGGAGCTGACCGCCAAGCTCGGCAAGGACATCGACACCTGGAGCTGGGGCCGGCTGCACCGCCTGTTCCTGAAGAACCAGACCCTCGGCACCGCGGGCCCCGGTTTCATCCAGTACGCCCTCAACCGCGGCCCCTGGGAGCTCGGCGGCGGCGAGGCCACGGTCAACGCGACCGGCTGGAACGCGGCCGGCGGCTACGGAGTGGTGTGGGTGCCGTCCATGCGGATGGTGGTGAACCTCGGCGACCTCGACAAGTCGAAGTGGATCAACCTCACCGGCGCCTCCGGGCACGCCTACAACTCCCACTACGTCGACCAGACCGAGAAGTGGGCCGACGGCGAACTGCTGCCGTGGTCCTTCTCGGACCAGGCGGTCGAGAAGAGCACGGCCGACAAGCTGGTGCTCAGACCGTGAGCCGGTGAACGAAGGGCCCTCCGCGCGCACGCGTGAGGGCCCTTTCGGCGTCAGGACGCCGGCCGGAACCGTCGTACTCCCGACGGTGTCACCACCGCGTCCACCGGCCGGTCGTGCGGCTCGGCGGGGACCCGCCCGACGACCTCGGAGTCGTACAGCAGCACCACCAGCGCGGGATGCGCCCCCGCCCGCTCCAGCCGCGCCAGGACCCGGTCGTACGAGCCACCGCCCCGGCCGAGCCGCATCCCGCGCGCGTCCACCGCGAGGCCGGGCAGCAGCACGGCGCCGGCGGCGGTCACGGCGTCGGGCCCGAGGCGCTCGCCCGCGGGTTCGAAGAGGGCCATCCGGCCGCCGTGTTGCACGCGCGCCAGGGAACCCTCGCCCTCGTACACGCCCCAGTCCAGGTCGTTGTCGGGCAGCAGCGTCGGCAGCAGCACGCGCACGCCCCGGGCGCGCAGCGTGTCCAGGAGCGCGAGCGTCCCGGGTTCGCTCCCCACCGAGACGTATGCGGCCACCGTCCCTGCCTGCGCCAACTCGGGCAGCTCCAGCGCCCGCCCGGCCAGTGCGGCCGACGTTTCCCGCAGGTCATCCGGCGTCAACCTGTTCCTCACCGCGAGGATCTCGCGCCGCAAACTCCGCTTGTCAGGCTCGCCCGGACGTGCGATAGGCCTCAATGGTTGCTCCCGTACCGTCGCAATACGCTCATATGAGCGCCTATGAACCGGAGCCGCAGATTCCATGCAAAGGCACCGGATAGGGTGGCCGACATGACTCAGTTGCACCCTCGGATCAGCAAGGCTGTCATTCCCGCAGCAGGCCTCGGCACCCGGTTCCTGCCGGCCACCAAAGCCACTCCCAAGGAGATGCTGCCGGTCGTGGACAAGCCCGCGATCCAGTACGTGGTCGAGGAGGCCGTCGCCGCGGGTCTCGACGACGTCCTCATGGTGACGGGCCGCAACAAGCGCCCCCTTGAGGACCACTTCGACCGCAACTACGAGCTGGAGTCGGCCCTCCAGAAGAAGGGCGACGCCGGCCGTCTCGCCAAGGTGCAGGAGTCCAGCGACCTCGCGACCATGCACTACGTCCGCCAGGGCGACCCCAAGGGCCTCGGCCACGCCGTCCTGTGCGCCGCCCCGCACGTCGGCGACGAGCCCTTCGCCGTCCTCCTCGGCGACGACCTGATCGACCCCCGCGACCCGCTGCTCCAGCGCATGGTCGAGGTCCAGGAGCAGCGCGGCGGCAGCGTCATCGCGCTCATGGAGGTCGCCCCGGAGCAGATCCACCTCTACGGCTGCGCGGCCGTGGAGACCACCGAGGACAGCGACGTCGTCCGGATCAGCGGCCTGGTCGAGAAGCCCGACCCGGCCGACGCCCCGTCCAACTACGCCATCATCGGCCGCTACGTCCTCGACCCGCACATCTTCGAGATACTGCGCCGGACCGAGCCGGGCCGCGGCGGCGAGATCCAGCTCACCGACGCCCTCCAGCAGCTCGCCGAGGACGAGAAGATCGGCGGCCCGGTACACGGCGTCGTCTTCAAGGGCCGCCGCTATGACACCGGCGACCGCGGCGACTACCTGCGTGCCATTGTCCGACTCGCATGCGAACGTGAAGACCTGGGCCCGGACTTCCGGACCTGGCTTCGCAGTTACGTAGCCGAGGAGATGTAGCCCGTTGAGCAGCGCCGCGCCCCACGTCACCGGCCAGGACCACGCCGGCCCCGACCACCTGTGGTCGGTGGACGAGCACCTGGAGGACATCCTCGCCACCGTCCGGCCCCTGGAACCCATCGAGCTGCACCTGCTCGACGCCCAGGGCTGCGTCCTCGTCGAGGACATCACGGTGCCGGTGTCCCTGCCGCCCTTCGACAACAGCTCGATGGACGGCTACGCGGTACGGGTCGCGGACGTCGCGGGCGCGACCGAGGAGTTCCCGGCGGCCCTGGAGGTCGTCGGGGACGTCGCCGCGGGCCAGGCCGACCTGCTCCACGTGGGCCCCGGCCAGGCCGCCCGCATCATGACCGGCGCCCCGCTGCCGCCCGGCGCCGAGACGGTCGTGCCCGTCGAGTGGACCGACGGCGGGCTCGGCGAGGGCCCGGTGCGCGGCATGCGCGCCCGTAGCCTCGGCCCCGAGGGCGCCACCGGCCACGTGCACGTCTACCGCCCGGCCGAGGCACGCGCGCACGTGCGCGCCAAGGGCAGCGACGTGAAGGCCGGCGACCGCGCCCTGGAGGCCGGCACCGTCCTCGGCCCGCCCCAGATCTCCCTGCTCGCCGCGATCGGCCGCGGCACCGTCCGGGTCCGCCCGCGCCCGCGCGTGGTGGTGCTCTCCACCGGCAGCGAACTCGTCCAGCCGGACACGGAACTGGGCACCGGTCAGATCTACGACTCCAACAGCTTCGCCCTCACCGCCGCCGCCCGCGACGCCGGCGCCATCGCCTACCGCGTGGGCGCCGTCGCAGACGACGCCGAGACCCTGCGCTCCACCATCGAGGACCAGCTGGTCCGCGCCGACCTGATGGTCACCACGGGCGGGGTGAGCGTCGGCGCGTACGACGTGGTCAAGGAAGCCCTGTCCCACGTCGGCGACGAGGACGAGGCCGGCAGCGGCATCGACTTCCGCAAGCTCGCCATGCAGCCCGGCAAACCCCAGGGCTTCGGCTCCATCGGCCCCGACCACACCCCGCTGCTGGCCCTGCCCGGCAACCCGGTGTCGTCGTACGTCTCCTTCGAACTCTTCGTCCGCCCCGCGATCCGCACCCTGATGGGCCTCCAGGACGTTCACCGCCCTACGACCCGGGCGACCCTCGCCGCGGACAAGGCCCTGACCTCCCCGAAGGGCCGCCGCCAGTTCCTGCGCGCCACCTACGCCGACGGCAAGGTCACCCCGGTCGGCGGCGCCGGATCCCACCTGGTCGCCGCCCTCGCCCACGCGGACGCCCTGATCGCCGTCCCCGAGGACACCGTCTCCGTCGAGCCGGGCACCGAGGTCGAGGTGGTCCTGCTCGGCCGATAGGCGCTGGTTGGGGGTACCGTGTCGCGCACAACAGGCCCGTGCGCCGCACCGCGACGGGCCCGGACCGGGAGCGCCACACAGCATGAGCACGCAGGACCCACCCCCGCAGGACGGCCCCACCCAGGACCGGCTGACGCACATCGACGCTGCGGGCGCCGCCCGCATGGTCGACGTGTCCCAGAAGGACGTGACCGCGCGCACCGCCCGCGCCAGCGGACGTGTCCTCGTCTCGCCCCGCGTGATCGAGCTGCTGCGCGGTGAGGGCGTCCCCAAGGGCGACGCCCTCGCGACCGCGCGGATCGCCGGGATCATGGGCGCCAAACGCACCCCCGATCTGATCCCGCTCTGTCACCCGTTGTCGGTGTCCGGTGTGAAACTGGACCTGTCGGTCGCGGACGACGCGGTGGAGATCCTGGCCACGGTGAAGACGACGGACCGCACGGGTGTGGAGATGGAGGCCCTCACCGCGGTCTCCGTCGCCGCGCTCACCGTGATCGACATGGTCAAGGCGGTCGACAAGGGAGCGGTCATCACGGACGTACGGGTGGAGGAGAAGACGGGCGGCAAGTCGGGCGACTGGAGCCGGGCATGACACTGGACGCTTCGATCGGCGGTGCACTGCCTCAGCCGTACGCCGCTCTCGTCGTCACGGCCTCCAACCGGGCCGCCGCCGGGATCTACGAGGACAAGGGCGGCCCGATGGTCTCCGACGGCCTGAAGCGCTTCGGCTTCGCGGTCGACGGCCCCCAGGTCGTCCCCGACGGCGACCCGGTCGAGGCCGCCCTGCGCGCCGGTGTCGACGCCGGCTACGACGTCATCGTCACCACCGGCGGCACGGGCATCTCGCCCACCGACCGCACCCCCGAAGCGACCCGCCGCGTCATCGACCACGAGGTGCCGGGCATCGCCGAGGCCATCCGGGCGTACGGCCGGGAGAAGGTGCCGACCGCGGCGCTCTCCCGGGGCCTGGCCGGAGTGGCGGGTGGCACCCTGATCGTCAACCTGCCCGGCTCCAGCGGCGGCGTGAAGGACGGACTCGCCGTCCTGGAGCCGCTGCTCGTCCACGCCGTCGAGCAGCTCCGGGGCGGCGACCACCCCAGACCCGCCGGCGGGGGTGCGAGCTGAGCAGCCCATCCTGGCCCGTGGAGCTGGTGGACGGCGACATCGTCCTTCGGCCGATAAAGCTGCGCGACCAGCGGGCATGGCGCGAGGTCAACCGGCGCAACCGCGACTGGCTGCGCCCCTGGGAGGCGACGATCCCGCCGCCCACACCCGGCGGGCCGATGACGCACCGCCCGACCTTCCGCCAGATGGTCCGCCACCTGCGGTCGGAGGCGAACGCGGGCCGGATGCTGCCCTTCGTCATCGAGTACCAGGGGCGGCTGGTCGGGCAGTTGACGGTCGCCGGGATCACCTGGGGCTCGATGTGCTCGGGCCACGTCGGTTACTGGGTGGACGAGTCGGTGGCGGGCCGCGGCGTGATGCCGACGGCGGTCGCGCTCGTCACCGACCACTGTTTCCGCACCGTCGGACTGCACCGCATCGAGGTCTGCATTCGCCCCGAGAACGGGCCCAGCCGCCGGGTGGTGGAGAAACTCGGATTCCGCGAGGAGGGGCTGCGGCCGCGTTATCTCCACATCGACGGGGCCTGGCGCGACCATCTCGTCTTCGCCCTCACCGCGGAGGAGGTGCCGGAGGGGCTGCTGAGGCGCTGGCAGCGGGCACGATCGCAGAGTAATCCGGGAATGCGGCACCACCCCGGAAATTGAATAAGTGTTCGAAATTGATCGACCGGTGACCATCTCAGGGCAATGAATTCCCGGCCTGGGCGGTCTGCTGATCGCATCAGTCACAAGAAAAGTTCGAAATATCAGCCAGATCGTGCGACACACCGGCTCAATTGGCAGATGGCCTCACGCAAACCCCTCTACGGTGTGAGGCGTGAGCAGCAGCGGCCTCATCTACGCAGTCATTGTCGGGGCCTGGGCCGCCTACTTGGTGCCGATGTGGCTCCGTAGGCAGGACGAGCTGAACGAGGCCCGTCCGACGGAACGCTTCAGCACCGCCATCCGGCTGCTGTCCGGACGGGCGGGGATGGAGCGCCGGTACGCCAAGGACCTGCGGGCGCGCTCCACCGACGAGGGGGAGCAGGACGCCGGCGACCTGGACGCCGTCACCGACTCGGTGGACGTCCGGGCCTTCGCCGTGTCCAAGACCCGTCCCCAGACCCAGGCACCCGTACCCTCGCCCGGCCCCGAGCAGCCGGCCCGCCCGGCGGCCCCCGAACCCCCCGCCCGTCAGTCGCCCGCACCGCACGCGGCGACACCCGGACGCCCCCGGGAGCGGGTCCCCGCCGCCCGGCGCAACGCCTCGGCGCAGGCGAACCAGGCGGCCGCGGCACGAGCCCGGCGCTCAAAGGTGCTCGCGCGCCGCCGGCGCACCACCACCATGCTGTTCCTCGCCTTCACCCTCGGCGCCATCGTCGCCGCGGTCGGAGGGCTCGCCTTCCTGTGGGCACCCGGCGTGCCCGCGGTCATGCTCAGCGTCTACATCGCGTACCTGCGCTCCCAGGAGCGCCGCCGCTTCGCCTACCAGATGGACCGCCGCATGGCCGAGGCCGCGGCGCAGCGCCTGCGGGAACGGCAGCGCCAGCCCCGCCGGCGCACCCTCGCCGACGAGGAGCGCGACGAACCGGAGGAGGGACCCGAGCCGGCGACCGACCCCGGCCTGTCGGCCCTCGCGGCCGACCGGCGCGCCCTCGTCGAACAGACCGACCACGCCGAGTGGGTCGATCAGCAGCGCGAGCGGCAGCGGCGACCCGGGCAGGGCGGCGACAGCTGGGAGCCGGTGCCGGTGCCCCTGCCGACGTACGTGACCGCCCCGGTCGCCCCGCGGGCCACCAGTGACGTGGATCTCGGCGCCCCCGACACCTGGAGCGCGGCCCGGTCGAGCGCGGTCACCCCGAACGCGCGGAGCGAGTCCGCCGCCGCGGACCACGCGGGCGAGCCACAGCCCCCCGCCCAGGACACGGGTGACGACGACGGTGACGGACGCACCGACGCCCGCCGGGCGGCCTCCGCCCGACGGGCCCGCGAGCGCGGCCGCACCCCGCTCTTCGACCAGTACGAGGACGGCGAGCGTCCCCGGGCCGCCAACGAGTAGGCCGCGAAGCCGCAGGTGACCGCCCCTGAGGAACGGATTTCCAAGCAGGCCGATCGGGGTGCTAAAGTTTCACTCGTTGCAAGGGCCTGTGGCGCAGTCCGGTAGCGCACCTCGTTCGCATCGAGGGGGCCAGGGGTTCAAATCCCCTCAGGTCCACGCAGCTCAGAGCCCCGGTCGGGAAACCGACCGGGGCTCTGACGTGTGTTCAGCGCCACAACGTTGCCCAAGCTTGGCCCGGCCGTGGAACTCCCGCGCGATCTCACCGCGGACACTGGGGCGTCCAGCCGATGCGCTCACCGCGGAGGTGCCGTGGCACACCTCATTCCCGACGCCGTCGCCGTCGTCCTCGCGGGCGGGACGGACCTGCTCCTCGTCCGGGCGGCGTGGCTGCACTGGACGGGCTCCGACCGGGCGCCCGACGTCATGCTCGGGTACTCGTGGAACCCGTCGGTCGTGAGCGGGCACGAGCGCGGCATCGTCGCCCTCGCCGCGTCGGCGCTCTGCCTCACGGGCGGCGTCGCAGCCATTGATGCTGCCAAGGGCGGTGCCGGGCTCGCACTCGTGCATATCGGCGCGATCTTCATCCTGGGCTCGATCCCTTGGATGGCGCTGCACCTGGCGATCGCCTGGTTCAACTGGCCGAAGGCGCTGGTGCCGCCGCACCGGCGCGGTGAGACCGGCTCGGTCACCGAGTGGTGGCAGCAGCGCGCGGCGCGGGACAAGAGCACCGACCGAGGCGGTTCCTGAGATCCCGTCAGTCGGCGGCTCCGAGCCGCTTCGCGAAGCAGCGGCTCGACTCGTACAGGCGGTAGTAGCCGAACTTGGCGCACGGCTCATAACCGCTGGACGTGTACAGGGCGATGGCCTCCGGCTGCTTGGTACCGGTCTCCAGGACCATGCGGACGCGGCCGGCCGCGCGGGCGTCCTCCTCCAGGGCGGCCAGGATGCGCCGGGCCAGACCCAGGCCGCGCATGCCGTCGACCACGTACATGCGCTTGAGCTCGGCGTCGCCGTCGAGGTTGCCCTCGTCGTTGGTGTCCTGCGCGCGCCAGCCGCCCGAGGCGACGGGCGTGCCGTGCTCGTCGTACGCGATCAGATACGTGCCGTGGGGCGGTTCGAAGTCCGCGGCGGCCATGGGCGTGGCATCGCCGTCGTCGCCGTAGCGGACCGCGTACTCGGCCTGCACCTGGTCGTTCAGCTTCATGGCGTCGGGGTGGTCGAAGGAGACCCGGCGTATGTGCATGGCCGCTACCGTATTCGATCCGGAACTGGACCCCGTCCAGGGTGCCGGTATCGTGCCGGGGTGCTCACTGTGACCTCTGTGAATGTGAACGGGCTGCGTGCCGCCGCGAGGAAGGGCTTCGTGGAGTGGCTCGCGGAGACCGAAGCCGATGTGCTGTGCCTCCAGGAGGTGCGCGCCGAGCCGGAGCAGCTGCCCGGGTCCGTGCGAGCGCCGGAGGGGTGGCATGTCGTGCACGCGCCGGCCGCCGCCAAGGGGCGGGCCGGGGTGTCCCTGTACAGCCGCCGCGAGCCCGACCGGGTCCGGGTCGGGTTCGGCTCGCAGGAGTTCGACGGCAGCGGGCGGTACGTGGAGATCGACCTGCCGGGGGTCACCGTCGCGTCCCTCTACCTGCCCTCCGGCGAGGTCGGCACCGAGCGGCAGGACGAGAAGGAACGCTTCATGGGCGAGTTCCTCGCCTACCTGAAGGGACTGCGGGAGCGTGCCGCCGCCGAGGGGCGCGAGGTGCTCGTCTGCGGCGACTGGAACATCGCCCACGAGCAGGCCGACCTCAAGAACTGGCGCGGCAACCAGAAGAACTCCGGGTTCCTGCCGGAGGAGCGGGAGTGGCTGACCCGGGTCCTCACTGCCGAGGACGGCGGCTACGTCGACGTCGTCCGCGCGCTCCATCCGGACACGGAGGGGCCGTACTCGTGGTGGTCGTACCGGGGGCGGGCTTTCGATAACGACAGCGGTTGGAGGATCGACTACCACGTGGCCACCCCGGGGCTCGCCGAGCGGGCGGTCAAGGGGTTCGTGGAGCGGGCGGCCACGCATGCGGAGCGGTGGTCGGACCACGCCCCGGTGACCGTCGTCTACGACCGTTAGGGCTTCCGCATCCTGCGGTCCAGCGCCAGTGACAGTTCCGCCTCCACCACGCTGCGGGCCAGGGGGCGCAGGCGGGGCAGGTCTTCCGGGGAGGCGTGGCGGAGGACCAGGGTGGTGAAGAGGTCGGCGAGGGCGTCGGCGTGGGTGCGGACCTGCTGGGCCGCGGCGAGGACCTCCGCGAGGGGGATGCCCTCGTGGACCAGGGCGGAGGAGACGTCCAGGAGGCGTCGGCTGACGTGGACGATCTCCCCGCCGTCGGTGCCGAGGTAGCCGAGTTCCATCGCGGCGGCGAGGTTCTCCGGGGTGGCTTCGCCGGCGAAGTGGTCGGCGAGTTCCTCGGGGGTGAGGTGGACCGGTTCCTCCTCGGTGGGGCCGCCGACGCCGAGCAGGTCGCCGACGTCGCGGCCGTGGTCGAAGGCCTCCGCCAGTTCCGCGATGCCGCTGAGGGTGTGGCCGCGCTCCAGCAGGGCCGTGATCGTGCGCAGCCGGGCCAGGTGCTGGTCGTCGTACCAGGCGATGCGGCCCTCGCGGCGGGGTGGCGGGATCAGTTTGCGTTCGCGGTAGAAGCGCAGGGTGCGCACCGTGATCCCGGCGAGGCGGGCCAGCTCTTCCATGCGGTATTCACGCTTCTCGGCCACCTGGGCACTTTAAGGCGTACCAGGGGTAACTTTCCTCGCCCCGCCCCCTACCCATCAGTACGCCGCTGCCCTACGCTCCCATTGCGCCAGTGTTCACTGGCATGGTTCTCGTGGTGTGTGGAGGTGTCGGCATGGGCGAGCGCGAACACGAGCATGTGCGGGTCGCGGTGGTCGGGTCCGGGTTCGGCGGGCTGGGGGCCGCCGTGCGGCTGCGTCGCGAGGGCGTCACCGACTTCGTCGTCCTGGAGCGGGCGAGCAGTGTCGGCGGCACCTGGCGGGACAACAGCTACCCAGGGTGCCGGTGCGACGTGCCGTCCCATCTCTACTCGTTCTCCTTCGCGCCCAACCCCGACTGGCCGCGCGCCTTCTCGGGCCAGGAGCACATCCGCGCCTATCTGGAGCACGTGACGGACGTGTTCCGGCTGCGTCCGCACATCCGCTTCGACTCGGAGGTGAAGCGGATGAGCTGGAACGCCGAACGGCTGTGCTGGGACATCGAGACCAGCAGCGGGAGCCTGTCGGCGGACCTGGTCGTGTCGGCGACCGGGCCGCTGTCGGACCCGAAGATCCCGGACATCCCGGGTCTTGACTCCTTCCCGGGTGAGGTCTTCCACTCGGCCCGCTGGGACCACGACTGCGATCTGCGCGGCAAGCGCGTCGCCATGGTGGGGACCGGGGCCTCGGCCGCCCAGATCGTGCCGGCCATCCAGCCGGAGGTCTCGCGGCTGACCCTGTTCCAGCGCACGCCGCCCTGGGTCATGCCCCGCGTCGACCGGAACATCAGCGGCGCCGAGCGGTGGCTGCACCGGCAGCTGCCCTTCACCTCGCAGCTCCGGCGCGGACTGCTGTGGGGGATCCGGGAGTTGCAGGTGCAGGCGTTCACCAAGCATCCCAAGCAGCTCGGCCTCGTCGAGGAGCTGGCGCGGCGCAACATGGCCCGTTCCGTCAAGGACCCGGCGCTGCGGGCGAAACTGACCCCGGACTACCGCATCGGCTGCAAGCGGATCCTGCTGTCCAGCGACTACTACCCCGCCCTCGCGCAGCCCAACGTGGACGTGGTGGCCAGCGGGCTCGCCGAGGTCCGCGGGTCCACCCTGGTCGCCGCCGACGGCAGCGAGGCCGAGGTGGACGCGATCGTCTTCGGCACCGGCTTCCACGTCACCGACATGCCCATCGCCGAGCGGGTCGTGGGCGCCGACGGGCGGACCCTCGCCGAGACCTGGAAGGGCGGCATGGAGGCCCTGCGCGGCGCCTCCGCGGCCGGCTTCCCCAACTGGATGACGATCATCGGGCCCAACACCGGCCTCGGGAACTCCTCGATGATCCTGATGATCGAGTCGCAGCTGAACTACCTGGCCGACTATGTCCGTCAACTCGACGTGCTCGGCGGCCGGGTGGCCCTCGATGCCCGTCCGGACGCGGTGCGTTCCTGGAACCACCGGGTGCAGGAGCGCATGCGGCGCACCGTGTGGAATACCGGCGGCTGCACCAGCTGGTACCTCGACGCGAGCGGCCGCAACACCACCATCTGGCCCGGTACGACCGGCGAGTTCCGGCGGGCCACACGGCGCGTCGACCTCGCGGAGTACGACGTCCTGCGGGCTCCCGCGGCGAGGAAGGGCACCGCGCAGGAGAAGGCCGGGGTGGAAGCGTGAGCCGCCTCCTGCACGTCGATTCCGGCCCCTACGCCCCGCCCGCTCCGGCGCGTGAACTGACGGCCGTCTCCGCCGACGGCGCCCGGCTGCACGTCGAGGTCCACGGGCCCGAGAGCGCTCCTGCCGTCGTCCTGGCCCACGGCTGGACCTGCTCCACCGCCTTCTGGGCCGCGCAGATCCGTGATCTCGCCGCCGACCACCGGGTCATCGCCTACGACCAGCGGGGCCACGGGCGCAGCCCCGCGAGCCCCGTGTGCAGCGCGGACGCGCTGGCCGACGATCTGGAAGCGGTCCTCGAAGCCACCCTCGCGCCCGGCGAGCAGGCCGTGGTCGCCGGGCACTCCATGGGCGGGATGACCGTCATGGCGGCCTCCGGGAGAGCCCCGTTCCGGGCGCACGCTGCCGCCGTCCTGCTGTGCAGCACGGGCAGTTCGCAGCTGGTCGCGGCCTCCACCGTCGTGCCGATGAGGGCCGGGCGGGTACGGACCTGGCTGACCCGGCGGATCCTGGGCTCCCGGGCCCCGCTCGGGCCGGTCACGCCGCTGGCTCGCCGCATTCTCAAGTACGGGACGATGGGCCCCGGTTCGGCCCCGGACATGATCGAGGCGTGTGCCCGGATCGTGCACGCCTGCCCCCGCAAGGTCCGTCACTCCTGGTCGCAGGTGCTGGATCTGCTGGACCTCGACCACGGCGTGCGCGCACTGGACGTGCCCACGGCCGTGATCGTCGGGACCGCGGACCGGCTCACGCCGCCGGTGCAGGCACGGGCCCTGGCCGCCGCGCTGCCGCACTGCACCGGCATCGTCGAGCTGCCCGGTGTCGGCCACATGACGCCCGTCGAGGCGCCCGAGCTGGTCACCGGCACCATCCGGGAGCTGGTCCGCACACACATCCAGGTCGTATCCGAGGAGAGCGCATGAGCAGGGTGAGCCTGGAAGGCAAGGTCGCCGTGGTGACCGGGGCGGCGCGCGGGGTCGGGGAGTTGCTGGCCCGCAAGCTCTCCGCGCGCGGGGTGAAGGTGGCGCTGGTCGGCCTGGAGCCGGACGCGCTCAAGCAGGTCTCCGGTCGGCTGCACGGCGACAGCGACCACTGGCACGCCGACGTCACCGACCACGAGGCGATGGCCCGGGTCGCGAGCGAGGTCGAGGAGCGCTTCGGGCGGGTCGACATCGTCGTCGCCAACGCCGGTGTCGCCACCGGCGGGCCCTTCGTCGATTCCGACCCGGAGTCCTGGCGGCGGGTGATCGAGGTCAACCTGATCGGTTCGGCGGTGACCGGCCGGGCCTTCCTGCCGTCGCTGCTGGAGAGCCGGGGGTATCTGCTCCAGATCGCGTCCCTCGCCGCGATCACCCCGGCGCCGATGATGAGCGCGTACTGCGCGTCCAAGTCCGGTGTGGAGGCGTACGCGCACAGCCTGCGGGCCGAGGTCGGGCACCGGGGTGTGAGGGTGGGCGTCGGGTACCTGTCGTGGACCGACACCGACATGGTGCGCGGGGCCGACCAGGACGATGTGATGCGGGAGTTGAGGCAGCGGCTGCCCTGGCCGTCGAACAAGACCTACCCGCTGGGGCCGGCCGTGGACCGGCTCGTGGAGGGCATCGAGCGCCGGTCGAGCCATGTGTACGGGCAGTGGTGGCTGCGCGGGATGCAGGGCGTGCGCGGGTACCTGCCCGGGGTCATCGGGACGGTGGGCCAGCGCGAGATGCGGCGGTTCGCGGACCGGCTGACGGGCATGCGCACGGGCCTGGTCGGGGCCGGTGGCGCGGCCGATGAACAGCAGCGCACTACGCTCCGTGAGTGATCGACATGCGCAGCGTCACGGCCCGTGTGAATCTGATCGAGCCAGATCCCCTCACCCCCAACGGGAGTGAACCCACATGGGTATGAAGGACCAGTTCCAGGAGAAGTCCGAGCAGTGGCAGAACCAGGCTCGCCAGAAGGCGGAGCAGGCTCGTGAGCAGGTGCCGGGCCGCAACCGCCGGCGCGACGAGGACATGGACCCCTCGCAGCCGCAGCGCGACCGTGAGCGCACGGAGCCGCACCGCGACCGTGAGCGCGAGCAGGAGGACCGCTTCGACCAGGACTTCGACGCCTGACGTTGCGTGCTGAGCGGACTGGGGCGTCCCCGTGCGGGGCGCCCCTTTCCCGTGTCCGGGCCCGGGCCTCACGTCCTGGGCGGCAGCTTCGGGCGGGAGCGGTCCGGTACGTCGCTGTAGGTCGGCGGTGTCGCGGGTGGGTTGCTCTCCAGCAGTCCGAGCGCCAGTTCCACCGCGTCGGTCAGCTGGGCGTGCCGCCCTTCGGCCCAGTCCAGCGGGGTGCGCAGGACGTCGATGTCGGGGGAGACGCCCTTGTTCTCCACCGACCAGCCGTAGGCGTCGAACCAGGCCGCGTTCATCGGCACCGTGATCACCGTGCCGTCGCCCAGTTCGTGCCGGCCGGTCATGCCGACCACCCCGCCCCAGGTGCGCTGCCCCACGACCGGGCCGAGCTTCAGCAGCCTGAACGCGGCGGTGATCATGTCGCCGTCGGAGGAGGTCGCCTCGTCGGCCAGGGCCACCACCGGGCCGCGCGGAGCGTTCGAGGTGTAGGACACCGGCTGGGCGTCGCGGGTCAGGTCCCAGCCGAGGATGGTCCGGCTCAGCGTCTCGATGACCAGCTCGCTGATGTGACCGCCGGCGTTGCCGCGCACGTCCACGATCAGGGCCGGGCGGGACACCTCCATGCGCAGGTCGCGGTTGAACTGCGCCCAGCCCGAGCCGCCCATGTCGGGGATGTGCAGATAGCCGCAGCGGCCTCCGCTCAACTCGCGCACCACCGCCCGGCGTTTGGCCACCCAGTCCTGGTAGCGCAGCGGCCGCTCGTCGACGAGCGGGACGACGGCGACCCGCCGGGAGGGGCCCGTGCCCTCCGCGGGGTCGAAGGTCAGCTCCACCGTCGTGCCGCCCGCGCCGGCCAGCAGCGGGTAGGGGCCCGCGTCCGGATCCACCGGGCGGCCGTCCACGTGGGTGAGGACCGCACCCTCCCGGATGCCCGAACCGGCCAGCGGGGAGCGGGCCTTGGAGTCGGAGGAGTCCCCGGGCAGGATCCGCTTCACGGCCCAGCCGCCGTTCCTGCGGACGAAGTTGGCGCCCAGCAGGCCCTGCCGGCGCTGGTAGTGGGGCGGGCCCTCGTTGCGCCGGGCGGCGGTGACGTAGGCGTGGGACGTGCCCAGTTCGCCGAGGACCTCGCGGAGCAGGTCGGCGAACTCGTCGGGGGAGGCGACCCGTTCGACCAGCGGGCGGTACTGGTCGAGCACCGCGTCCCAGTCGATGCCGCACATGCCCGGATCCCAGAAGTGGGCCCGGATCAGCCGCCCCGCCTCCTCGTACGACTGCCGCCACTCCGCCGCCGGGTCGGCCGTGTGCAGGATGCGGCGCGCGTCGATCCACACGGTGGAGTCGCTGTCGCTCTGCTCGCCCGCCGGGACCGCGCGCAGCTCGCCCTCGTCGACGATCACCAGCCGGCTGCCGTCGCCGCTGACGGCGAACCAGTCCAGGTGCTGGGCGAGTTCGGTCTTCCTGGCCTTGGTGATGCCGAAGTGCTCCAGGGTCGGCCGGCCGGTGGTGTCGTCGGGGTTGGCGAACGTCTCGCCGAGGGCGCCCGAGATCGGCCAGCGCAGCCAGACCAGCCCGCCGCCGGCCACCGGGTGCAGCGCGGAGTACTTGGAGGCGGCCACCGGGAACGGGGTGACGCGGCTCTCCAGGCCCTCGGCCTCGACGGTGACAGCCCCGTTGTCGCCGTTGTCGTCGTCCTCCACCGGGTCCAGGCCCCCGGCGGCCGGGCGGCCCTCGGGGTTCACCGCGAACGGGGAGGGCGTCGCGGAGGACAGCGGAACGAGGTACGGGCGGCAGCCCAGCGGGAAGGACAGGTCGCCGGTGTGCACGTCGTAGACGGGGTCGAAGCCGCGCCAGGACAGGAAGGCGAGGTAGCGGCCGTCGCGGGTGAAGACCGGGTTCTCGTCCTCGAAGCGGCCGTTGGTGACGTCGACGATCAGCCGGTCGGCGAGCCGGGCCATCTTGATCTGCCGCAGGGTCCGCCCGATGCCCGGGTGGGACCACGTCAGCCAGGCCCCGTCCGGGGAGAACGCGAGGTCGCGGACGGGTCCGTTGATCGACCGGATCAGCTCGGTGACCTCCCCGTCGGAGTCCTCCGTGACGTCGACGAGGAGGAGCCGGCCGTCGTGCGAGGCGACCGCCAGCCGCTCGCCCTCGGGGTCGCAGACCAGTTCGCGCACCCGGCCCAGCGCGCCCGGGGCGTGACGCCGGGGTGCCCGCTCGCCGCTCGCCCGGGGCAGGGAGGCGATCTCGATCGCGTCCTCGCCCTCCGCGCCGGTCACGTACGCCACGCGTCCGCTCGCGCCGAGCATCTCGGGCAGCCGCACCCGGACGCCGGGGGTGTCGGTGAGGGTGCGGGCGGGGCCGTCCCGGTGCGTCAGCCAGTACAGGCTGCCTCGCACGACGACGGCACTGGCCCGCCCGGTCTCGTCGACGGAGAGCCCGTCGACGTGCCGGGACGCCGCCACCTGGTAGGGGCGCCGCCCCGCCCGCGGCCCGCTGAGGCGTACGTCCAGCCGGCGCGGTTCGGAGTCCGGGGAGAGGTCGTCGACGATCCACAGGTCGCCCGCGCACTGGTACACCACCCGGGTGCCGTCGCTGGCGGCGTGCCGGGCGTAGAAGGCGTCGTGGTCGGTGTGCCGGCGCAGGTCCGAGCCGTCGTGGGCGATGGAGTAGAGGTTGCCGACGCCCTCGTGGTCGGAGAGGAACGCGATGCGGCCGCCGACGAACATGGGGGAGTGCAGATGGCCGCCGAGGCCTTCGAGCAGTCGTTCGCCGTGCAGCCAGAGCCGGCCCGTGGCGCCGCCGCGGTAGCGCTTCCAGGAGGCCGGTTCGTGCGGCGGGGTGCCGGTGAGCAGCAGGGACCTGCGCTCGCCGGCCACGTCGGCGACCTGGATGTCGGCGACCGGCCCCCAGGGCAGTTTGCGGCCCGGGTCGCCCGCGGGGGAGATCTTGTAGGCCCAGGTGAAGAAGGAGAAGGGCTCGCCGTGCGAGGCCACGGCCAGGATCTCGCCCTCGGGGGTCCAGCCGCAGACGCGGGTGTCGGCGCTGCCCCAGTGGCTCACCTGGCGGCCCGGGCCGCCGTCCACCGGGACGACGTGGACCTCGGGCACCAGGCTGCGCCAGCTCGTGTACGCGAGCCGGCGGCCGTCGGGCGAGAAGCGGGGGTGGCCCAGCTTGGTGCGGTCGACGGTGATCCGCCAGGCCCGGCCGGGTGCGTCGAGCGGGGCGAGCCAGAGGTCGTCCTCGGCCACGAAGCACAGCAGGTCGTCATGGAGGTGCGGCAGACGCAGATAGGTCACGTCCTCATGCTTTGCCGGGGGACGGACCGGGGCAACTCAAGGCAAAAGCCAGCCCGTGACCCAGCACACGTACGAAACGGTTTCGTTTTCATGAGCGGTGCGCTACCTTCGTGACGTACGAAACCGTGTCGTTCGGAGTCAGGAAGGTGAGCGAGATGACTGAGGTCGCCGCCGCGCGTCGCAGTCGGATCACCCCCGAGCGTGAGGCCGAGCTCTACACGGCCGTGCTCGACCTGCTCCGCGAAGTCGGCTACGACGCCCTCACCATGGACGCCGTCGCCGCGCGCACCCGGTCCAGCAAGGCCACCCTCTACCGCCAGTGGGGCGGTAAGCCGGAGCTGGTGGCGAAGGCGATCCGGCACAACAAGCCGGGCAACATCGCCGACATCGACACCGGCTCCCTGCGGGGCGACCTGCACGCCCTCACCTCCCGTGAGGACGACTGCACCATGCAGCAGAACGCCGCGCTGATGCGGGGCCTGTTCATGGCGGTGCACGCCAACCCCGACCTCCTCCAGGCGTTCAAGGAACTCCTCGTGGAGCCGGAGATGGAGGAGTTCCACCGGGTGGTGCAGCGGGCCGTCGACAGAGGCGAGGTCCGCGCCGACTGCCCGGCGCTGGACTACGTCGTCCACATGCTCATCGGCGCGTTCGCGACGCGCACGCTGATCGACGACCGGCCTCCGACCCAGCGGTTCCTCCTCTCGTACATCGACGCCGTGGTCCTCCCCGCCCTCGGCGTGCCCTCCGAGTAGTCCCCCTTAGCCAAGCCCCAACCTGACGTATCCGCTCACGTCGTCGGGCCGATCACCCCTGCCCTGAACACCCCACGACTGACCGGGAGTACGCCCTCGTGGCCACTTTCCTCTACAAACTCGGCCGGCTCTCGTTCCGGCGGCGGCACTTCGTCGCCCTGATATGGGTGGCGCTGCTGACCCTCGCCGGTGTCGGCGCGGCCGGCGCCCCCGCTGCGGGCAACAGCTCGTTCTCCATCCCCGGCACCGAGGCCCAGAAGGCCTTCGACCTGCTGGAGCAGCGCTTCCCCGGCACCAGTGCCGACGGAGCCACCGCACGCGTCGTCTTCAAGGCGCCGAGCGGCGAGAAGATGACCGACCCGGGGAACAAGGCGACCGTCCAGGAAACCGTGAAGGAGCTGTCCGACGGCTCCGAGGTCGTCCGCGTCACCGACCCCTACCAGGCGAAGGCCGTCAGCAAGGACGGCACGATCGCCTACGCGCAGGTGTCGTACAAGGTCTCCGGCATGGAGCTGGACGACGCCGCGAAGGACGCCCTCAAGGACACCGCGCAGGACGCGCGCGAGGCCGGGCTGACCGTCGAGATCGGCGGTGACGCGCTCCAGGCGGTCCCGCACACCGGCTCCAGCGAGATCATCGGCATCGCGGTCGCCGCGGTCGTCCTGGTCATCACCTTCGGCTCGCTGGTCGCGGCCGGGCTGCCGCTGCTGACGGCGCTCATCGGCGTGGGCATCGGCGTTTCCGCGATCACGGGCCTGGCCAGTGCGCTGGACCTCGGCTCGACCACCTCCATCCTCGCGATGATGATCGGCCTGGCCGTCGGCATCGACTACGCCCTGTTCATCGTCTCCCGCTACCGCGCCGAACTGGCCGAGGGCCGCGAGCGCGAGGAGGCGGCGGGCCGGGCCGTCGGCACGGCGGGCTCCGCGGTGGTCTTCGCGGGCCTGACCGTGGTCATCGCCCTGGTGGGCCTGTCCGTCGTCAACATCCCGATGCTGACGAAGATGGGCATCGCGGCCGCGGGCACGGTGGCCATCGCGGTGCTGATCGCCCTGACGATGGTCCCGGCCCTGCTCGGCTACGCGGGCCGCAAGGTCAGGCCGATGGGGGAGAAGGGCAAGCTCCTCGGCCGGGCGAAGAAGAAGGACCGGCCGGCCAAGCCGAACCTGGGCACGCGCTGGGCGAGCTTCGTCGTCCGCCGCCCGGTCGCGGTCCTGCTGCTCGGCGTCATCGGCCTCGGCGCGGCCGCCGTCCCGGCGACCTCCCTCGAACTGGGCCTGCCCGACGACGGCTCCCAGCCCACCTCCACCACCCAGCGCCGCGCCTACGACCTGTTGTCCGAGGGCTTCGGGCCGGGGTTCAACGGCCCGCTGATGGTCGTCGTCGACGCGAAGGACAGCGACGACCCCAAGGCGGTCTTCGCCGAGACCGGCGACCGGATCAGGGACCTGAAGGACGTCGTCACGGTCACGCCGGCGCAGCCCAACAAGGCCGGTGACACCGCCACCATCACCGTCATCCCCGGCTCCAAGCCGTCCTCCGTCACCACGGAGAACCTGGTGCACGGGATCCGGGACGCGGGCGCGGACATCAAGGCCGGCACGGACGCGAACGTCCTGGTCACCGGCAGCACGGCGATGAACATCGACGTCAGCGAGAAGCTCAACGACGCGCTGGTGCCCTACCTCGTGCTGGTCGTCGGGCTGGCCTTCCTCCTGCTGATCGTGGTGTTCCGCTCGATCCTGGTCCCGCTGAAGGCGGCCCTCGGCTTCCTGCTGTCGGTGATGGCGGCCCTCGGCGCGGTCGTCGCGGTCTTCCAGTGGGGCTGGCTGTCCGGCCTGATGGGCGTGGAGCAGACCGGGCCGGTCATGTCGATGATGCCGATCTTCATGGTCGGCGTGGTCTTCGGCCTGGCGATGGACTACGAGGTGTTCCTCGTGACCCGGATGCGGGAGGCCTACGTGCACGGCGAGAAGCCCGCGCAGGCCGTGGTCACCGGGTTCCGGCACGGCGCCCGGGTCGTCACCGCCGCCGCGGTCATCATGATGGCCGTCTTCGCCGGCTTCATCGGCTCGTCCGAGTCCATGGTCAAGATGATCGGCTTCGGCCTCGCGATCGCGGTGTTCTTCGACGCGTTCGTCGTCCGCATGGCCATCGTCCCGGCCGTCCTGGCCCTCCTCGGCCGCAAGGCCTGGTGGCTGCCCACGTGGCTCGACCGCGCGCTCCCCAACGTCGACGTGGAGGGCGAGGGCCTGCGCACCGCCTCCGGCGACGACGACAGGGAACCGGTCCGCGTCTGACGGGCCCGTACGAGGACCGGCCGGTGAGGGCACCGTGGGGACGGTGCGCCCTCACCGGCCTCTCATGCGAGCCCGCCTACTTCGGCCCACACCGTCTTGCGCGGGTGTGGGCCCGGAACCACGCCCCAGCGGTCGGCGAGGGCGGCCACCAGGAGGAGGCCCCGGCCGGTGGTGGCGTCCGGGGCCGGCCGGGCGGGGTGCGCAAGCCGGTCACCGCGCGTGTCCGTGACCTCGATACGCAAGGTGCCGCCGACGACGTAGAGCTTCAGCCGGAAGTCCCGCCCGGGGACGCGCCCGTGGGTGGCGGCATTGGCCGCGAGCTCGGCGACGATCTGCTCCGCAGGGTCCAACGGCAGCCCCCACGAGCGGAGTTGCTCCACGGCGAGGAGCCGGGCCAGCCGGGCTCCCCGCGGTGTAGGGGAGAGCAGCAGGCTGAAGTTGCGGATGGCGGTCTCGTGGTTCATGTGACTCAGCGTGGCGGAGTCCGCGCGCAGCGACCGGCCGCAGCACGTGTGCGTACCGCTACTGTCCGGAGCTTGTCTCGTGCTGTCTCGGCTGTCCCGGTCGTTGTACGGGTACGGCTGCGCGATGGAGGTGGGGCATGAACGAGGCTGTCGACGAGGCCGGCTGGGATGTCGAACCGGGCGACGAGATCGAGCCGCTGGTCCAGGCGGTGGGGAAGCTGCTGAAGGTGTGCCGCGAGGCGGCGGGCATGCGGGTCGCCGAACTGGGCGAGGTGCTCGGCTACGGCGAGGACATGATCCGCAAGATGGAACGGGGAGCACGGATTCCCCGACCGGAGTACCTGGACAGGGCGGACCGGGCGCTGAATGCCCACGGGCATCTGAGGGCGTTCACGAAGGACATGGAGAGGGCTCGGTATCCCAAGAAGGTGCGGGAGCTGGCGCAGTTGGAGGAGCGGGCGGTGGAGATGCTGCTCTACAGCCACCACAACATCCACGGGCTGCTCCAGACGCCGGAGTATGCGAGGGCGCTGTTCGAAATGCACCAGCCCGCATATACGCCGAGCGAGGTCGAGCGGGGAGTGGCCGCGCGTGCGGCCCGGAAGTCGGTCTTCGAGCGGGAGCCCGCCCCCACGCTCAGTTTCGTCCAGGAGCAAGTGACGCTCGAACGCCCTCACGGTGGGAGAATGGTCCTGCGTCGACAGCTCGAATACCTTTTGGAGGTAGGGCAGTTGAGGAACGTCATGCTCCAGGTCATGCCAACCGACCGTGAGGAGCACGCGGGAATCCAAGGGCTGATCGAGGTGCTGAAGTTCGCCGATGGCACGGCGATCGGACGCTCCGGAGGGGCGTTCAACGGCCGCCCGGTCTCAAGTCCTCGGGATCTTCGCATCCTTGAGCTGCGCTATGGAATGATCCGGGCGCAGGCTCTCACGCCGAGGGAGTCGCTGGCCTTCATCGAGCGGAAGCTGGGAGAACTATGAGTGTCCCGGAACTCCACTGGTTCAAGAGCAGCTACAGCAGCAGCAGTGACATAAACGACTGCGTCGAGGTCGCCCACACCCCCGCCATGATCCACGTCCGGGACTCCAAGACCCCGGGGACTCCCCACGTGACGGTCGCCTCCGCCACGTGGGAGTCGTTCCTCGCGTACGTCACCGAGTGACAGCCGGCCCGGCCGGGCCTCCTACGCCGCCTGTGGGTGGAGGACCACCTTCGTGTAGCCCTCGACGCGCTTGTCGAACTTCTCGTACGCCGACGATGCCTGGTCGAGCGGCAGCTCGTGCGAGACGACGAAGCTGGGCTTCGCACGGTCCTCGATGATCATGTCCCGCAGGTGGCGGTTGTACCGCTTGACGTTGCACTGCCCGGTGCCCATGCGGAGCCCCTTCTCGAAGAGGCGTCCGACGGAGACCATGAGCATGCCCTTCTTGGACTGCTCGTCCGGACCGCCCGGATCGCTCGGGACGTACAGGCCGGGGATGCCGAGCGCGCCCGTCGGACGGACCGTTTCGACCAGGGAGTTCAGAACGATCGCCGGTTCCTCGCGGTCCTCGCCCTGCGCCTGGGCCTGGTAGCCCACCGCGTCGATGCCCTTGTCGGTCCCCTGGCCTTCGGTCTGCTCCTTGATCTGCTCCGCCGGGTTGCCCTGGGTGAAGTCGATCGGGACCGCGCCGATCTCCTCGGCCTTCTGGAGACGTTCCGCCACCCGGTCGACCACGAACACCTTGCTCGCACCGCGCAGCATCGCGGAGTAGGCCGCCATCAGCCCGACCGGACCGGCGCCGTACACGGCGACCGTGTCACCGGGGCGCACGTCGGCCAGTTCGTTGCCGTGGTAGCCCGTCGGGAAGATGTCCGCGAGCAGGACGAAGTCGGTCTCCTTCTCGGTGCCCTCCGGGAGCTTCAGGCAGTTGAAGTCGGCATACGGGACCCGTACGTACTCCGCCTGGCCGCCCGTATAGGGGCCCATGGCGACATAGCCGTAGGCGCCGCCCGCGAAGCCCGGGTTCACCGTCAGGCAGAACCCCGTGAAGCCCGCCGAACAGTTCTTGCAGAACCCGCAGGCCACATTGAACGGCATGACCACCCGGTCACCCTTGCTGAGGGTCGTGACCCCCTCTCCTGTCTCCTCGACGACGCCGAGGTTCTCGTGGCCGAACACGATGCCCGGCTCCGCGGCCGTGCGGCCCTCGTACATGTGCAGGTCGGAGCCGCAGATCGCCGTTGACGTGACCCGGACGAGCACGTCGTTCGGGTGCTGAATGCGTGGATCCTCCACTTGCTCTATCGCTACCTCGAAGGGCCCCTTGTATACGACAGCCCTCATCGTCAAGCACCTCCGTCTGTGCCGTGGCTCATATACCAGGCTGGTGCATGATGAGACGATTTGCACCCAGTGGAGAAAGGAAGTAGGGCTTTGTCTCGTCGTATCGGCACCCTTCTCGTGGCGGTCTCCGGACTGTCCGGCACCACCTACCCGGTCGGGACCCGCGTGGCCATCCAGGGCACCGGCGGATCCGTCGACGGTTTCGTCGACGGCGACTGGCTGCCGCTCGCCTGGTGGGAGTTCGCGGACGTCCGGCCGGAGGACGCCACCGGCTGAAACGGTCTCGCTTGTCCTCTACACCTACCGCTAGCGTGCAGGGCATGACGACGACAGCCGCCACTGACGCCGAGGGCTCCGGAGCCCACCCCCGATTCGCCGAGGCCCTGCGGGAGCTGGGGCTCGGGGATGTCGTGGGCAAGGTCCGACGGTTTCACGATGCCACCCGTACCGCCTCCGAGGCCGCCGCCGCGATCGGGTGCGAGCTGAGCCAGATCTGCAAGTCGCTGATCTTCGCAGCCGATGGGGTGCCGGTGCTGGTGCTCATGGATGGGTCCTCCCTGGTCGACCTCGAACTGGTCCGCAAGGAACTCGGCGCCGACAAGGTCACCCGGGCCAAGGTCGACGTCGTACGGGAGACCACCGGGTACGCCATCGGCGGTGTGCCGCCCTTCGGGCACCGGACCAGGACCCGCGTGCTCGCCGACCGGTCCCTGCTGGAGCACGACGTCGTCTGGGCCGCGGCTGGGACGCCCTACGCCGTGTTCCCTATGGCCCCCGAAGACCTCGTCGCCCACGCCGACGGCACCCTGGTGGACGTGCGCGAGCGCACCGCGTGACTCCTCTGGTCACGGCCGCCGTCCTGCTCGCCGCCGTCACCCACGCCAGCTGGAACGCCATCGCCCACAAGATCACCGACAAGCTGGCCGGCTTCGCGCTGATCTCGGGCGGCGGGGTCCTCATCGGACTGGCCCTGGCACCCTTCGTGGCGTTCCCGGCGGCCGGAGCGTGGCCGTACCTGCTCGCCTCCGCCGCCGTCCACATCGCCTACTACGCCCTGCTGATGAAGTCCTTCCGGCTGGGCGACTTCGGGCAGGCCTACCCCATCGCCCGGGGCACCGCGCCGCTGGTCGTGACCCTGCTCGCCGCCCTCTTCGCGCACGAGGTGCCCGACGGGTGGGCCGCCGCCGGGATCGCCCTGTCCTGCGCGGGGCTGACCGGCGTCGCCCTGTGGGGGCTGCGCGGGCGGCGGCCCGACTGGGCGGCGATCGGCGCGGCCCTGGCGACCGGGCTGACCATAGCGGTGTACACCGTCGTCGACGGCCTCGGCGTACGGGCCTCCGGCTCCTCCCTCGGCTACATCGCCTGGCTGATGGCGGTGCAGGGGGTCGTCATCCCCGCCTACGCGGCACGGCACTGGCGCGGCGACACGGTCGTGCGGCTCCGGCCCTTCGCCGGGCTCGGGCTGCTCGGGGCCGCGCTGTCCGTCGCCGCCTACGCCCTCGTCCTGTGGGCCCAGACCCGGGCCGAACTCGCCCCCATCGCGGCCCTGCGCGAGTCGTCGATCATCGTGGGCGCGGCGATCGGGGCGGTGTTCTTCAAGGAGAGATTCGGCGCGCCGAGGATCGCGGCGGCCGGGCTGCTCGTCGTCGGCATCGGGCTGATGCTGCACGGCGGATAGGGGCCCGTCGGACGGGTGCGCCCGGCCCGCGCGAGGAGCACCCTGGAACTAAGCGTTCCGGAGGTGATCGTCATGATGCACACCACCGTGGGGTGGCACGTCGAGATGGAGTTCACGGAGGACGACCAGCACACGCGAGCGGCTGCGATGGTCCGCCTGCCCGACGGCTCCGAGGTACGGGCGCACGGTCACGCGAGCTGGCACCGGACCGACGCCAATCAGCCGAGGGTCGGGGAGGAGATCGCCGGGGCGAGGGCGCTCAACGAACTCGCCATGCGGTTGCTGACCAAAGCCCACGAGGAGATCGACCAGGCCTCCGGGCGGACCTCGCACCCGATCCACGTCTGAGGGAGGCGTTCGGACGCTCTCGCGTCGGGCCGATACCAAGGTGTGCCCGGGCGGGCTCGTGGCTGCGGGGCGCGGTCCGGCAGGAGCAGCCCTTCACTCTGTCAGAGCGCCCCGCTGAGCGGTGAGCGCGACCCGGGCCAGGAGGTCTCGGAACTGGACCCGGTCCTCTTCGCTCAACTCCGCGAGCAGCTGTGATTCGGTGGCCGTGACATCGGTTCGCACGCGCTGCAACTGCGCTCGGCCTTCGTCCGTCAGGATCACGTGGCGAGCCCGCCGGTCCCGCGGATTCGGGCGTCGCGACAGCAGACCCAGCCCTTCCAGGTCGTCGAGAAGGTAGGTCATCACCGTTCGGTCGAGGCCGACGCGGCCGGCCAGTTCGAGCTGCGTGGGGGGCTTTCCTTCGGTCGCGGCCAACGCCATGAGCACCAAGTAGGCGCGTGATCCTCCGGGCAGGGACTCCGCGGCCTCGGCCGCAGCGCGCCGAAGCGCTCCCGAAATGATGCGAATGGCCCACACCAGGTCGTTGTCCAGGTCTGGACACTCAGCGCTGCTGCTCGCTCGGCCGCGGGGTTCAGAGGACATCCCATCACCGTAGCAGCATTCGGCATGTCGACAGACGGTCTTGCCAGAAGATGTTCTGCTGGACATACTATCTGCGTTACAGCAGAACTCTGTGGAGGTACCGCACCGTGAACCTGTTCCGTCTCGACGCGAGCATCCGTACCGAAGGATCGGCGAGCCGCGCCCTCGCCGACACCGCCGAGCAGGCGTGGCTCGCCCAGCACCCGGGCGGGGTCGTGACCCGGCGCGACCTCGGCGTCCAGCCCCTGCCCGGGGACGCGTGGACCGCGCTCGCCCATGAAGTCGTCAACCCGGCCGCACCGGCCCCGGCCGAGGCGCACGAGCTCCTCGACCGTCTCGGCGCGGAACTCCTCGACGCCGACGCGTTCCTGTTCGCGGTTCCGATGTACAACTGGAACGTCCCGGAACAGGTCAAGACCTGGATCGACCTGATCCTCAAGCACCCCGTGGTGGGGGTGCACGGTGACTGGCCGCTCAAGGGCAAGCCGGCGATCCTGACGTTGAGCCGGGGCGGCGGCTACGGGCCCGGCAGCCCGAAGGAAGGCTGGGACCACGCCACGCCCTATCTGCGCAGGATCCTGGCCGACGTCTTCGGCCTCGACCTGCACATAGCCGAGGCGGAGCTGACCCACGCGTTCTGGGATCCGAAGATGGAGTCGCTGCGAGGGCTGGCCGAGGAGTCGATGAAGACGGGGCACGAGCAGGCCGCCGAGCACGGCCAGCGGGTCGCCCGGCTGATCGCGGCCTGACGCCCCGGGGGCTGTCCCGGACCGAGCCGGGCGCAGGGGGACTAGGCCCCAAGCGCGCCCCGTACCGCCCGCACCAGCCCCTGCGCCCGCGGGTCCGCCGTCACGGTCTTGCGGAAGCCGTTGGTGACGTAGCCGAAGGCGATTCCCGTCTCCGGGTCGGCGAAGCCGAGGGCGCCGCCGCGGCCCGGGTGGCCGAAGGAACCCGGGGTGAGGAACGGCGACGCGCTGCCGTGCAGCATGTAGCCGAGGCCGAAGCGGGTGCCCACCATCAGGACCCGGTCGGGGCCCGCCGACTCCTCGGCCCGGGCCAGGTCCACCGTCTCCGGTGTGAACAGGCGCGTGGCGCCGGCCGTGTCGCCGATCAGGGTCGCGTAGAAGCGGGCCAGTCCGTCCGCCGACGCCACGGCGTTCGTCGCGGGGAGGGCGGCCGCGCGGTAGGCGGGATCGTTCTGGTCCGGGAACGGGGAGATCGCGGCGAACGCCCGGCGCGTGAGGGAGGCCGGGTCCTCGTAGGCCTCGGTGACCGAACGCTTCGGGCGGGCTCGCAGACCTCCGGTGGGCTCGGCTCCCTCCACGCGGCCCACCCGCCCGGCCCGGCCGGCCTCCGACTCCGGCAGGCCCAGCCAGAGGTCCAGCCCCAGCGGGCCGGTGACCTGGGAGGCGAGCCACTGTCCGGTGCCCTGCCCGGTGATGCGCCGCACGAGTTCGTCGAGCAGCCAGCCGTAGGTGAGCGCGTGGTAACCGTGGTCGGTGCCGGGCTCCCAGGCGGGGGTCTGCGCGGCGACGGCCTCCGGGCCCTTCAGCGGGTCGAGCGCCTCCTGAGGGGTGAGCGGCCGGTCGAGGACCGGCAGCCCGGCGCGGTGGTTCAGCACGTGCCGGACCAGCACCCGCTCCTTGCCCCGTGCCTTGAACTCGGGCCAGTAGTGCCCCACCGGCGCGTCCAGGTCCAGCTGTCCGCGCTGATGCAGCAGCAGGAGTACGGCGGCGGCGACCCCCTTCGTCGCCGAGCGCACGACCTGCGCGGTGCCGCGCTCCCAGGGGGCCGTGCCGTCGACGTCCTTGGTGCCGCCCCACAGATCGACGACCTTGTGCCCGTCCCGGTAGACGGCGACCGCCGCGCCCCGGTCCCCGAGCGTCGCGAAGTTCCGCACGAACGCGTCCCTCACCGGCTCGAAGCCCTCGGCGACTGTGCCGTTCACGTCCACGTCGGTACCTCTCGTCTTGCGGGCCGTTCCCCTCTAGCCAAGCAGGATGGTCACGTCGATGTTCCCGCGGGTCGCGTTCGAGTACGGGCAGACCTCGTGGGCAGCGTCCACCAGCCTGGTCGCGAGGTCGGCGTCGACGACCGGCAGGGAGACGCTGAGGGCGACCGCCAGGCCGTAGCCGCGCTGCCGGTTGGGGCCGATGCCGACCTTCGCGGAGACCGTGGAGCCGGTCAGGTCGTAGCCCTCACGGTTGCCGACGAGGATCAGGGCGTTGTGGAAGCAGGAGCTGTAGCCGGCCGCGAAGAGCTGTTCGGGGTTGGTGCCGTTGCCGTCGCCGCCGAGCTGCGGGGGCATGGCGACCTTGAGGTCGAGCTGTCCGTCCTGGCTGGTGACGTAGCCTTCGCGACCACCGTGGGCGGTGGCCTCCGCCACGAACATGATCTTCGTCGGGCGGGTGTCGACGGCGGGGCCGTCAGTCATGCTGTCCTCCACCGGAACCAAGTGTGCACAAACACATCGTGCACAAGGTACTGGCCGGTAACTCCCCTGTCATGCCGAGGGGGTGGCAACCGCGGGTAACCGTCAGCGGGCCCGGCCCGCCGCCGACTCCGCCCGCTCGGCCAGCCGCCACAGCTCCGCACGCAGCCGCCCGGCCTCCGTGCCGTCGAGCCCCGTCGCCGCGACCAGCGCGCCGGGCACCCGCCCCGCCCGCTCCCGGAGTTCCTCCCCGCGCCCCGTCACGGCCACGAGCACCGACCGCTCGTCCCGCGCCGACCGCTCACGCCGGACCAGACCGGCCGCCTCCAGCCGCTTCAGCAGCGGCGAGACCGTGCCGTAGTCGAGGCGCAGGGCCGCGGCCAGCTCCTTCACCGTCGTCTCACCGCGCTCCCAGAGGACCAGCAGCACCAAGTACTGGGGGTAGGTCAGGCCCAGCTCGTCGAGGAGCGGGCGGTACGCCGCCGTCACCGCGCGCTGGGCGGCGTACAGCGCGAAGCACAGCTGGTCGTCCAGCAGCGGTGGTCCGGCGCTCTCCTCGTTCGTCACGCGGCCATTGTCACGGACGGGCCTGAACCGCCGGGACGGAACGCGGATCGAAACCGAACGGCAGCTCCAGCCGGTGGGCCCGCATCAGCTCCTTGTCGGAGAGCACCTCGCCGGTCGGCCCGTCGGCCGCGATCACCCCGTCGCTGAGGATCAGGGAGCGCGGGCACAGCTCCAGGGCGTAGGGCAGGTCGTGCGTGACCATCAGCACGGTCACGTCCAGGGAGCGCAGGATGTCCGCCAGTTCGCGGCGCGAGGCCGGGTCGAGGTTGGAGGACGGCTCGTCCAGCACGAGGATCTCCGGCTCCATCGCCAGCACGGTCGCCACGGCCACCCGGCGGCGCTGACCGAAGGAGAGGTGGTGCGGCGGCCGGTCCTTGAACTCCGCCATGCCGACCCGCTCCAGCGCCCGCTGCACGCGCTCCTCCAGCTCCGGCCCCTTCAGCCCGGCCGCCGCGGGCCCGAACGCCACGTCCTCCCGGACCGTGGGCATGAACAGCTGGTCGTCCGGGTCCTGGAAGACGATGCCGACCCGGCGCCGGACCTCGGCCATGTTCCGCTTGTCCACGGGCAGCCCGGCGACCTTCACCGTGCCGGCGCCGCCGGTCAGGATGCCGTTGAGGTGCAGGACGAGGGTCGTCTTGCCGGCGCCGTTCGGCCCGAGCAGTGCGACCCGCTCACCGCGCGCGACCGAGAAGTCGACGCCGAAGAGGGCCTGGTGCCCGTCGGGGTAGGCGAAAGCGAGGCCCGAGACCTCCAGAGAAGCAGTCACAGGGTCCATCCCAGCAGACAGACGAGCAGCGCGGCGCAGGGGAGGGTGAAGGCGTACGACCACTGCGCCCGGGACGCGGTCACCTCGTCGATGACGGGCATGGAGCCGGCGTAGCCACGGCTGACCATGGCCAGGTGCACGCGCTCGCCGCGCTCGTAGGAGCGGATGAACAGCGCGCCGGCCGACTTGGCGAGGACGCCCCAGTGCTTGACGCCCTTGGCCTCGAAGCCGCGGGACTCCCGGGCGATCCGCATGCGCCGCATCTCATCGGTGATGACGTCGCCGTAGCGGATCATGAAGGAGGCGATCTGCACGAGCAGCGGCGGGAGCTTGAGGCGCTGGAGGCCCAGCAGCAGTTCGCGCAGCTCGGTCGTGGCGGCCAGCAGCACCGACGCCGCGACGCCGAGCGTGCCCTTGGCGAGCACGTTCCAGGCGCCCCACAGGCCGTTCACGCTCAGGGACAGGCCGAGGACGTCGACCCGCTCGCCCTCCGCCACGAACGGCATGAGCACCGCGAACGCGACGAACGGCACCTCGATCAGCAGCCGCCTGAGCAGGAAGCCGGCGGGCACGCGCGCGACGCACGCGACGGCCCCGAGCAGCACGGCGTACAGCCCGAACGCCCACATCGCCTCGCGCGGCGTGGACACCACGACGACCACGAAGGCGAAGACGGCCGCGAGCTTGGTGTGCGGCGGCAGGCCGTGCACGGGAGAGTGCCCGTGCCGGTACAGCTTGTGCGCGTGCCCGGCTCCCATGTCAGACGCTCGTGCTCGCCGTGTCCGTCGTGTCCGTCGCGTCCGTCGCGCTCGACGTCTCCGACGGGGAGGTGTCGTCCGTGCGGCGGCGGCGCACCGCCCAGAACACACCGGTGCCCGCGACGACCGTGACGCCCACGCCGATGACACCCGCCAGCCCGCCGGACAGGCGGGTGTCGTCGACGTCCTTGACGCCGTAGTCGGCGAGCGGGGAGTCGGCCACCGCGTGGTCCTCGGCCTTCTCGTCGATGCCGTGGTCGGCGGCGACCTTCTCCAGGCCGTCGGGGTTCGCCGAGGCGTAGAAGCTGACGAACCCGGCCAGCACGAGGGAGGCGACCAGACCGGCCGCCCACACCTTGCGGTGCGAGGTCCGGGCGGCGGGCACGGGCTCGGGTTCGGCGGCGGGGGCGTCGACCAGTTCGCCGTTCACCCGCAGCTTGAGCTTCTGCGTCAGCCCGCGCGCCCCGTACACCAGGTCCGGGCGGACGGCGATGACCGCGCCCACGGTCAGCGCGGTGATCACGGCCTCGCCGATGCCGATCAGGACGTGCACGCCGACCATGGCGGTGGCGACCTTGCCGATCGAGACGTCGGTGGTGCCGCCGATCGCGTACATCAGCGTGAAGGCCAGCGCGGCGGCCGGGACGGAGACCAGAGCCGCGACGAAGGCGGCCGCGGTGACCGACCGGCGGGTGCGGGGCAGCACCTTCACCAGGCCGCGGAACAGGGCGTAGGCCACGACCGTCGTGACGATCGCCATGTTGGTGATGTTCACGCCCAGCGCGGTCAGACCGCCGTCCGCGAACAGGATGCCCTGCATCAGCAGGACGACGGAGACGCACAGGACCCCGGTGTAGGGGCCGACGAGTATCGCCGCCAGCGCACCGCCGAGGAGATGGCCGCTGGTCCCCGCGGCTACGGGGAAGTTCAGCATCTGCACGGCGAAGATGAACGCCGCCACGAGCCCGGCCAGCGGCGCCGTGCGCTCGTCGAGCTCGCGGCGGGCGCCGCGCAGGCTCACGGCGATGGCTCCCGCGGCGATCACACCGGTGGCGGCGGAGGTGGGCGCGTTGATGAATCCGTCAGGTACATGCACCGTTCGATGATGTGGCTTGATGCGAACGGTTTGCAAGAGCGTGATGCTCGTTTTATCTCACCCGTGATATATCCGGCTCCAGAAGCGCAATCCGGAAAATATGCGACATTGGAGAGGGAGTGGACGCACGGTTTCCACTCGGATTGCGCACGGTGAAGGGGCCGTCCGATGTCCGTAGTCGAGCAGTACGCGCGAGCCCACATCGTCTCGGACGCGGCCGTGCCGCTCGTCGACGAGCTGGAGGCGGTTCCGGTCACCCTGCGGTACGACCCCGACCACGACCCCCGGAAGGTGCGCATGGCGCTGCCGGGCGCCGCAGGACGCGAGTGGGTGTTCAGCCGCGAGCTGCTGGAGGAGGGACTGCGGGCCCCCGCCGGGAGCGGCGAGGTGCGGGTGTGGCCGTGCGGCCGGGTGCAGGTCGTGGTGGAGTTCCACTCCGCGCAAGGGGTGTCGGTGGTGCAGTTCGAGCGGCAGGCGCTGCTGCGGTTCCTGCGGCGGACGTACATGGCCGCCGCGGAACCCGTGACCCACTGACCTCGTGCCCCGGGGGGGTTCAGCCGCCCGCCTTCAGCAGGGCCGCCACGATCGGACCGGCCGTCGAACCGCCGTGCCCGCCCTGCTGGACCACGCCCGCGGCGGCCAGGTCGCCCCGGTAGGCCGTGAACCAGCCGTTCGGCTTCTTCTGCCCGTCGACCTCGGCGGACCCGGTCTTCGCACCGACGTCGCCGCCGACCCCGGCCATCGCCTCCGCGGCCGTGCCGTACGCGGCGGTGTACGCCATCAGCTCACGCAGCTGGGACAGGGTGCTCGCCGGCATCGTCCGCGCGGCCTTCGCCAGCGTGCGCCCGTCCACGTCCGGGGAGACCAGGTACGGCTGGTGGAAGGTGCCGGCCTTGACCGTCGCCGACACCGACGCCATGTTCAGCGGGTTCATGCGGACACCGCCCTGCCCGATGAGCGAGGCACCCATCTGCGCGGCCGACTGCACGGGCACCGAGCCGTCGAAGGACGGCACACCGATCGCCCAGTTGTTCAGCCCCAGGCCGTAGACCTGCTGGGCCTCCTTGGTCAGGTCGTCGTTCTTCAGCTTCGGGGCCTGGCTGATGAAGGCCGTGTTGCAGGAGCGGGCGAAGCTCGCCTTGAACGTGCCGTTCTTGATCTGGAACTTGTCGTCGTTCTGGAACTTCCAGTGGCCGTACGTGAAGTACTTCGGGCACGGGTGCTTCTTGTCCGCCGAGGCCAGGCCCTTCTCGATCAGCAGCGACGAGGTGATGACCTTCATCGTGGAGCCCGGGGCCAGGGAACCCAGGAAGGCGGTGTTGAAACCGGGGGAGGCGTTGGCGGCGGCCAGGATCTCACCGGTCGACACCCGCACCACCGCCACCGACGACCGGGCCTTCTTCCCGACCTGCTGCTCGGCCGCCGCCTGGAGCTTCGGGTCCAGCGTGGTCTTCACCGTCCCGGGCGTGCCCTCGCTCAGCTCCAGCAGGGTCTTGTCGGAGAGATCCTTCGCCTCGGCGGCCTTCCCGCGCACCACCCGCAACTCGATGCCGGCCTTGCCGCCGGCCTCCTTGCCGTACTTCTCGCGCAGACCGTCCAGGATCGGGCCGATCGAGGCGTACTTCTTCTTGGTCAGTTCGCCGCCGTCCCGGTCGAGCGCCTTGACCGGGGGCGTGCCCGCCGCGCCGGTGACCAGGGTGTCGCCGTCCCGCAGATCCGGGTGGACGACCGCCGCGTGCCAGTCGACCAGCGGCTTTCCGTCGGCGGCGCGGCGCACGACGGTCAGGGCGCTCTCGTACGCCAGCGGCTTGTCGGTGCCCTTGTAGGACACCGTGCCCTTGACGGAGAAGGGCACCTTGTCGCCGGTGGGCCTGCCCGGGGTGAGGGTGACGTCCTTGATGTGGGCGTCCTTGGTGTAGCCGGTGAGGAGCGCCCGGGCCGCGGCCGCGTCGTCGGTGGCCGCGGCGGCCCGGTCGGCCTTCTGGGACTGCCAGGCGGTGAGGAAGGCACGGGCGGCGGTGGTGACCTCGGCGGGGGACAGCGGGCCCGTCTTCACCTCGGGCTTCCGGTCCGCGGACCGCGTCCCGTCGTCGGCGACGGCGCCACCGCCGTACAGCGCGTAGGCACCGGCCCCGGCGCCCACGACGACCACGGCGATCATCCCGCCGATCACGGCGGGTCTGGTCTTCCGTCGCTCGGCGACGCGCCTTCTGTTGCCCACTGCTGTCCGTTCCTCCGAGATTCCCCAGGGTCCCCGTCGCCCTCAGCTGTCCCATGTTGCAACGACGGCCACCACCCTAGAGTCCCGTGCGGCGGAGGTGAGATCAGCCACCTGTTCGTAGCACGGCTGCGACAATCGGCCCGGCCGCGTCGCCGCCGTGACCGCCTTCCTCGGTCATGGCCGCCGCCGCGATGTCGTCCCGGAATCCGGTGAACCAGCTGTTGGACTTGGCGTTGCCGTCGACCTCGGCGGAACCGGTCTTGGCGCCGATGTCACCGCCGAGACCGGCCATGGCCTGCGCGGCGGTGCCCTGCGTGGCCGTGAGCCGCATCATCTGCTTGAGCTGCGCGGCGGTGCTCGCCCGCAGGCCCTGGGCCCGGGCCAGTTCCCGGCCGTCCAGCTCCGGCGAGACCAGGTAGGGCTGGCGGAAGGCGCCGGTGATGGCGGTCGCGGTGACCGACGCCATGTTCAGCGGGCTCATCTGCACCTGGCCCTGCCCGATGGCGCCCGCCGCCCGGTCCGGCCCGTCGACGGCGGGGACGCTGCCGTCGAAGGAGGCGATGCCGGTCTTCCAGTTGTCCTGCCCCAGCCCGAAGCGCTCCTCGGCCTCCTGGGTCAGCGAGGCGTCCGTGAGCGGCTTCTCGTCGATGAGCTTGATGAAGGCGGTGTTGCAGGACCGCATGAAGCTGTTGGCGAGCGTCGCGCTCTCGTCGGGCTTCATGCCGGTCAGGTTCTTGAACGTCTGGCTCTGCCACACGGCGGTGTCCGGGCAGGGGGCCGGACCGTTCATGGAGGTCACGCCGTTGTCGATGAGCATCGCGGCGGTGATGATCTTCATGGTGGAGCCGGGTGCCGCCTCGCCCTGGAAGGCGGCGTTGAAGCCGTCCGTGCGGTTGTTGGCCACGGCCAGCACCTCGCCGGTGCTGGGTTTGACGGCCACCACCGACGACTGGGCGAACCGCTTGACCGCCTTCTCGGCCGCCGCCTGCGCGCCCGGGCTGATCGTGGTGGTGAGCTTGCCCGGCTTGCCCTTGGCGAGGGTGAGCAGCGGAGTGTCGGGAGCACCGTCGCCGGGGTGCCGGATGACCAGCTCGACGCCGGGAGTGCCGCCGGCCTGCTCGCCGTACTTGTCGCGCAGGGCGTCCAGGATCGGGCCGAGGGAGGGGTACTTCTCCTTCGTCAGCTCGGAGCCGTCGCGGCCCACGGCCTCGATGGGCGGCGTGGCCGACTGCTCGGTGACGAGGGTGTCCTCCTTCTTCAGCTCGGGGTGCACGACGGACGGCTGCCAGTCGACCAGTGCCCGCCCGGTGGTCAGCCCGCGCACGACCGTCAGCCGGCTCTTGTAGCTGAGCGGCTTGGACTTCCCGTCGTAGGCGACCTTCGCCTTCACCGTGTACGGCACGGTGGTGCCCCGGGCCGCGCCCGGCGTGATCTTCACGTCGGTGATGTGCGCGTCGTCGCCGAAGGCGGTGAGCAGCTGCTCGGCGGCGCCGTCGTTGTTCGTGTACGAGGCCGCCGTGGCGGCGGCGCCCTTCTCCCAGGCCGAGAAGAACTTGGCCGTGGTCTCCTCGACCTCGTCCTTGTCGGGCGGTCCCGACTTCTTCTCCGCGGCCACCCCGCCCGTGCCGCCCCCGTCACCGTTCAGCGCGCTCACGATGTTGTAGGCGCCGTATCCGGCCCCGCCCACCATCACCGCGAACACCCCGCCTATGACGGCGGCTTTGACCCCCTTGCCCATGGGCGGATCCCTCCCCGTTGAGCCCCACGCGCTCCTTTGAACGCGTTCAGAAGCTCGTTGCCGGGGGGCACTCTATGCGTAAGCGGTTGCTACCGGGACGGGAGTTTCGATTTTTGACCGAACACAGATCAAACCCATGTATCCAGCCACATCCGTGACCGCCAGTCGTCGATCGGGATGGCCTGGCCGGTGTAGAGCGGCCAGAAGTAGATGAAGTTCCAGGTGATCAGCAGGACCAGGACGCCCGCGGCGGTGGCGCCCGCGACGCGGCGGGTGTCGCTGGAGCGGGGTGGACCGATGATCGCGCCGAGGAGCATCGCCACCGCCAGGCACAGGAACGGCAGGAAGACGACGGCGTAGAAGAAGAAGATCGTGCGCTCCTGGTACATGAACCAGGGCAGGTAGCCGGCCGCGATGCCGCAGGCGATGGCACCCGCGCGCCAGTCACGGCGGAAGAACCAGCGCCACAGCACGTAGAGGACGGCGAAGCAGGCGACCCACCACAGCAGCGGCGTGCCGAGGGCGAGGACCTCGCGGGCGCACTTCTCACCGGCGTCGGCGGGGCAGCCGTCCTTGCCGGGGGCCGGGGACTCGTAGAAGTACGACACCGGGCGGCCGAGGACGAGCCAGCTCCACGGGTTGGACTGGTACGTGTGCGGCGAGGACAGGCCGACGTGGAACTCGTACACCTGGTGCTCGTAGTGCCACAGGCTGCGCAGCCAGTCGGGCAGGAACGTCCAGCTGCCGCCCTTGCCGCTGGTCGCCGCCCAGTTGCGGTAGTAGCCGCCGGAGCCGTTCGTGGCGGAGAGGATCCAGCCCGTCCAGGACAGCAGGTAGGTGACCAGCGCGACCGGGACCGTGGCGAGGAACGCGAGGCCGGTGTCGCGCTTGAGGACCGCCGCGTACGGGTGCCGGGCACCGGCGACCCGCCGTGAACCGACGTCCCACAACACCGCCATCAGGCAGAACGCCGCCAGGATGTAGAGGCCGTTCCACTTCGTGCCGATGGCCAGGCCCAGCATCAGGCCCGCCGCCCAGCGCCAGGGGCGCCATCCCAGGCGGGCCGTCTCGGCCGTGTGCCGGTCGGGCCGGGCCCGGCCGTCCTCGTCGAGCGGCAGCGCCGCGGCGAGTTTCGCGCGGGCCCGGTCACGGTCGACGAGCAGACAGCCGAACGCGGCCAGCACGAAGAACATCAGCACACCGTCGAGCAGCGCCGTGCGGCTCATCACGAAGTGCAGACCGTCCACCGCCATCAGCGCGCCCGCCAGACACCCCAGGAAGGTGGAGCGGAACAGACGGCGGCCGATCCGGCACAGCAGCAGCACGGACAGCGTGCCGAGCACGGCCGTCATGAAGCGCCAGCCGAAGGGGTCGAACCCGAACATCAGCTCGCCGAGTCCGATGACGTACTTGCCGACCGGCGGGTGCACGACGTACGCGGCGTCCGTCGGGAGCGTGACGTGCCCGCCCGACGACAGGACCAGGTCGTTGGCCTTCTTGTCCCAGTTGAGCTCGAACCCGCGGTGGATCAGCGCCCACGCGTCCTTGGCGTAGTACGTCTCATCGAATATCACCGCCCTGGGGCTGCCCAGGTTCCAGAACCGCAGCACTCCGGCCAGCAGCGTGACGAGCAGCGGGCCGATCCAGCCCGACCAGCGCACGAGCCGGCCCGCGAGCTTGTGCGGGACGCCGAGCGCCGCCCACAGGCGCGGGGAGGGCTCGGTGTACGGCGGCACCAGGCGGTCACGGACGTCGCGGGCGTCGCTTCTGGGCTGCCCCTGGTAGCCGAAGCGGCGCAGCCGCTGCTGCCAGGACGGCCGCTGGTCGAGCGGCGCCTGGCCCTGCCGGGTGTCCGTGGAGGACGCGGTACTGGTCACCGCGCCATCGTAGGGAACCGTTCTGTGTGAGTCCCGTGCATGGCCGGTATGCGTCCGCATCCTCCGCCCCTGGGAGGAGTCCGCCCCCGCCGCCCCTGGGAGGATGGGAGCGTGATCGGAACCCTCGTACTCGCAGGCACCCCCATCGGCGACATCGCGGACGCCCCGCCCCGGCTCGCCGAGGAACTGGCCGGAGCCGACGTGATCGCCGCCGAGGACACGCGGCGGCTGCGCCGGCTGACCCAGGCACTCGGCGTCACGCCCCGGGGGCGGGTCGTGTCGTACTTCGAGGGCAACGAGTCCGCCCGGACGCCGGAGCTGGTCGAGGAGCTGGTGGGCGGGGCGCGGGTGCTGCTCGTCACGGACGCGGGGATGCCGTCCGTGTCCGACCCGGGGTACCGGCTGGTCGCCGCCGCGGTCGAGCGGGACGTGCGGGTCACCGCCGTGCCCGGGCCGTCCGCGGTGCTCACCGCGCTCGCGCTGTCCGGACTGCCGGTGGACCGGTTCTGCTTCGAGGGGTTCCTGCCGCGCAAGGCGGGGGAGCGGCTGGGGCGGCTGCGGGAGGTCGCCGGGGAGCGGCGGACGCTCGTCTACTTCGAGGCTCCCCACCGGCTCGACGACACGCTGGCGGCGATGGCCGAGGTGTTCGGGGCGGAGCGGCGGGCCGCGGTGTGCCGGGAGCTGACCAAGACGTACGAGGAGGTGCGGCGGGGCGGGCTCGCGGACCTGGCCGCGTGGGCCGCGGAGGGGGTGCGCGGGGAGATCACCGTCGTGGTGGAGGGCGCGCCGGAGAAGGGGCCCGAGGAGGTCGGTCCCCAGGAGCTGGTGCGGCGGGTCCGGGTGCGGGAGGAAGCGGGGGAGCGGCGCAAGGAGGCGATCGCGGCGGTGGCGGTGGAGGCCGGGGTGCCGAAGCGGGTGGTCTTCGATGCGGTGGTCGCCGCGAAGAACGCGGCTCCCTAGCCGGGTTCGGGGTGGGGCCTTGGGGTGCTGTGCGGGGTGCCGGTTGTGTGGGGTTGATCGCGCAGTTCCCCGCGCCCCTTACGGGGCGCTCAAACCCCTCTGAGCAGGGCGCATGTCGAATGAGCGTGCGCCCCATGGGTGGGCAAAGCGCAAGGGGTGCAACGGCAAGGGACGCCCAAATCGGGGCCAACAGTCGACAGGTCTGCTGCCATCGGTCCGGCCGGGGAGTCCACTGGGTTGCGGGGACGGAATCGTCCTCACGGCACAGCGGAACAGGAGCTGGCATGAGTGAGATCGCAGGGCAGACCGGGCTCCGCGCCGGTGCGAGCGCAGTCGTCAACGAGTCCTACTCGTTCGCCTGTATGCGGTGCGGGCACGGCTGGGAGCAGTCGTACGAGATAGAGCACCATACGGACGCCGCGGGGCACGAGTTCGTCCTCTACGTCGCGGACGGCAAGGTGGTGCCCTCTCCGCTGAGCAGGCCCGAGTGCCACCACTGCGACAGCCACGTCGTGCGGATCATGCGGCCCGGGCGGGTCGCGTCGGCGCGCGACGCGGCGCACCGGCCCTCCCGCGTGCCGCCGCCCGCCGGGCCGGTGGAAGTGCCCGCGGCGCCGGCCGGGGCCGCGGGTGAGGAGCGCGAGCACCACCACTGGCACCTGTCCGACCTGCTGCACCCCTTCCAGCGCAAGGCGAGCTGACCCGTCCGGCCGCCTTGTCCGACGCCCTCCCCGATCCTCCCCCATCGGGGAGGGCGTACCCCTTTCGTAGGATCGGGGCATGCCTTCGAACGACTCCGGCCGCCAGGACAAGAACGCGGCCCCGCCCCTTCCGGAGCCCCTGCGGGTGCCGGTCGCCGACTCCCACACCCACCTGGACATGCAGTCCGGCACGGTCGAGGAGGCACTGGCGAAGGCGGCGTCGGTCGGAGTGACGACGGTCGTGCAGGTCGGCTGCGACCTCAAGGGCTCCCGGTGGGCGGCCGACACGGCGGCGGCCCACGACGCCGTCCACGCCACGGTCGCCCTGCACCCGAACGAGGCACCCCGGATCGTGCACGGCGACCCTGACGGCTGGTCGCGGCAGGGCGCCCGCGAAGCCGGCGGCCGGGCGGCGCTGGACGAAGCCCTCGCCGAGATCGACCGGCTCGCCGCGTTGCCCCAGGTCAAGGGCGTCGGCGAGACCGGCCTCGACTACTTCCGCACCGGGCCCGAGGGCAAGGACGCGCAGGAGCTGTCCTTCCGCGCCCACATCGAGATCGCCAAGCGGCACGGCAAGGCCCTGGTCATCCACGACCGCGAGGCCCACGCCGACGTCCTGCGCGTGCTGAAGGAGGAGGGCGCCCCCGAGCGGACCGTCTTCCACTGCTACTCCGGCGACGCCGAGATGGCGGAGATCTGCGCGGGCGCGGGCTACTTCATGTCCTTCGCCGGCAACGTCACCTTCAAGAACGCCCAGAACCTGCGGGACGCGGTGGCGGTGGCCCCGCTGGAGCTCCTCCTCGTCGAGACGGACGCGCCCTTCCTCACCCCGGCGCCCTACCGCGGGCGGCCCAACGCCCCGTACCTCGTGCCGGTCACCGTGCGGGCCATGGCCGAGGTGCGCGGCATCGACGAGGACACCCTCGCCACGGCGCTCGGCGCCAACACCGCACGGGCCTTCGGGTACTGACACCGGCCGCACTACTGTGCGTAGCCGCGTCGCTTTGGAGAGTGACGAACGCTCCGCTAGGTTCTGGGGGCCCGATCCGGACCCCTCTGGACCCCCTCCGGCCCCTGGAGCGTGTCGGCGTGAGCAACTCCCGATACGAGACGTACGAGACGTACGAGACGTACGAGACTTACGAGACGTACGAGACGTATGGCCCGGCCTACGCCGACCCCGTGTACGGCGGTTTCGACGCGCCACCGGCCGATCTGCACAGCGCCGAGACGCTCGGCGTAGGAACGCCCGGGGCGCCCGCCGCCTACGCGGACACCTACCGGCCCGCCTACGCGGACACCTACCGGCCCGCCTACGCGGCGCCGACCCTGCCCGGGCTGCCCCGGCAGGGGGCTCCGGACCACGGGCCGGCGCCCGGGCCGGTCGAACAGCCGGGCCAGGACCCGGGTGGACACGCCGGATCGCGTGCCGCGGCGCGCACCGGCGCGCACCGAAGATCCGCACGCCGGCGCAAGGCGCGCTACGCCGAGCGCCCGGACAGCCCCATGCGGCGGCTCCTCCCGCAGGCCCTGGTCGTCGCCTTCCTGGCCGGCGGCACCACCGCGTTCGTCGCCAAGGACAAGGCGATCGAGCTGAACGTCGACGGCAGGGCACGCACCCTGCACACCTTCGCCGACGACGTCACCGAGCTGCTCGCGGAGGAGGGCGTCGTAGTGGGCGCCCACGACGTGGTCGCGCCCGGACCCGGCACGGAGATCAGCAGCGGCGACGAGGTCGCCGTCCACTTCGCCCGTCCCGTACGGCTCACCCTCGACGGGCACCGGCGCGAGGTCTGGACGACCGCCCACACGGTGGAGGGAGCGCTGCGGCAGCTGGGCGTGCGACAGGAGGGCGCGTACGTGTCCGCGTCGCGCTCCCGGCGCATCGGACGCGAAGGGCTCGCCCTGGACGTGCGGACCGAACGCACCGTCACGATCATGGCGGACGGCCGCGCCCGCACGGTGCGCACCAACGCCGCGACCGTACGGGAAGCCGTCGAGGAGGCCGGGATCACCCTGCACGGCCAGGACACCACGTCGGTCCCGCAGGGCAGCTTCCCGCGCGACGGGCAGACCGTGACCGTGCTGCGGATCACCGGCGGCAGGGAAGTCCGCGAGGAGGCGATCCCGTTCCAGGTGCGGCGCACGGAGGACCCGGACCTGTTCCGGGGCACGGAGGTCGTGGAGCACGCGGGCGAGCCGGGCCTGCGCCGGGTCACCTTCTCCCTGCGCACGGTCAACGGCGTCAAGCAGAAGCCGCGCCGGATCAGGTCCGAGGTGGTGCGCGAGCCGCGCCCGCAGGTGGTCAAGGTCGGCACCAAGCCGCGCCCCGCCTCGGTGCAGGGGGCCGATCACCTCGACTGGCAGGGCCTCGCGGCCTGCGAGTCCGGCGGCCGGCCCGACGCGGTCGACTCCTCGGGCACCTACGGCGGCCTCTACCAGTTCGACACCCGCACCTGGCAGGCCCTCGGCGGCAGCGGCCGCCCCCAGGACGCCCCGGCGGCGGAGCAGACGTACCGGGCGAAGAAGCTGTACGTGCGGCGGGGGGCCAGCCCCTGGCCGCACTGCGGGGCACGGCTGGGCGGATGAGCGGGCGGACGATCGGGCGGACAAGGGGGGAACCGAACCCCCGTACCCTTGTCCCGTGACCAGCAGCCCCACCCCCGACGCCCTTCTGGGCCCCGCCGACGTCCGCGAGCTCGCGGCGGCCCTCGGCGTGCGCCCGACCAAGCAACGCGGACAGAACTTCGTGATCGACGCGAACACCGTCCGCCGGATCGTCCGCACCGCGCAGGTCCGCCCCGACGACGTGGTCGTCGAGGTCGGCCCCGGGCTCGGGTCGCTCACCCTCGCGCTGCTGGAGGCCGCCGACCGGGTCACGGCCGTGGAGATCGACGACGTGCTCGCCGGTGCGCTGCCCGCGACCGTCACGGCCCGCATGCCCGAGCGCGCCGACCGGTTCGCCCTGGTCCACTCGGACGCCATGCACGTCACCGACCTGCCCGGCCCGGCCCCGACCGCACTGGTCGCCAACCTCCCCTACAACGTGGCCGTCCCGGTCCTGCTGCACATGCTCGACACCTTCCCGACCATCGAGCGCACCCTCGTCATGGTCCAGGCGGAGGTCGCCGACCGGCTCGCCGCGCCGCCCGGCTCGAAGGTCTACGGCGTCCCCTCGGTCAAGGCCAACTGGTACGCCGAGGTCAAGCGCGCGGGTGCCATCGGGCGGAACGTGTTCTGGCCGGCGCCCAACGTCGACAGCGGCCTGGTCTCGCTGGTCCGCCGGAGCGAGCCGCTGAGGACGACGGCTTCCAAGCGCGAGGTGTTCGCCGTCGTCGACGCGGCGTTCGCCCAGCGCCGCAAGACGCTGCGGGCCGCGCTCTCCGGCTGGGCCGGGTCCGCCGCCGCGGCCGAGGAGGCCCTGGTCGCCGCCGGAGTCTCGCCGCAGGCCCGGGGCGAGTCGCTGACCGTGGAGGAGTTCGCGCGGATCGCCGAGCACGCGGCGAACCGGCACCAGGAGAAGGAGACCGCGTGAGCGTCACGGTCCGCGTCCCGGCCAAGGTCAACGTCCAGCTGGCGGTCGGCGCCGCCCGCCCCGACGGCTTCCACGACCTCGCCAACGTCTTCCTCGCGGTCGGCCTCTACGACGAGATCACCGTCACCCCGGCCGACGAGCTCCGCGTCACCTGCGACGGCCCGGACGCCGACCAGGTCCCCCTGGACCGTACGAACCTGGCGGCGCGCGCGGCGATCGCGCTGGCCGAGCGGTACGGCCGCAGCCCCGACGTCCACCTCCACATCGCCAAGGACATCCCCGTCGCCGGCGGCATGGCGGGCGGCAGCGCGGACGGCGCCGGCGCCCTGGTGGCCTGCGACGCCCTGTGGGAGACCGGCGCTTCCCGCGAAGAACTCCTGGCGATCTGCGCCGAGCTGGGCAGCGACGTGCCGTTCAGCCTGGTCGGCGGGGCGGCCCTCGGCATCGGACGGGGCGAGCGGCTGACACCCCTGGAGACCGGCGGCACCTTCCACTGGGTGTTCGCGATGGCCGGGCGGGGCCTGTCCACCCCGGCGGTCTTCCGTGAGTTCGACCGGCTCGGCGAGGGCACGGACATCCCCGAGCCCGTCGCCTCCGGCGAACTCCTCGCCGCGCTCGCCAAGGGCGACCCGGACGCGCTCGCCGCGGCCGTCTCCAACGATCTCCAGCCCGCGGCCCTGTCCCTCTTCCCCGAACTCGCCGGCACCCTGGCCGCGGGCCGGGCCGCCGGCGCCCTCACCGCGCTCGTCTCGGGTTCCGGCCCGACCACGGCCTTCCTGGTCCGCGGCCCGGAGTCGGCTGCCGAGGTGGCGCAGGCGCTGGTGTCGTCCGGGACCTGCCGGACCGTGCGCACGGCAGCGGGCCCGGCGCCCGGCGCGACGGTGGCGGCCGCCGGTTGATCACGTGCCCCGGCAGCCGCCGGGTGTCTAGGCTCCTCCGGGTCGTCGACGAGGGGAGCACGAACGTGGAGCGACTGGTCGAGGCCGTGCGGCGCGGAGACCCGGACGAGGTGCGGGCCCTGCTGGACGACGGGGCCGACCCCGACACCCTCGCGGCCGGTCTGCCGGTCCTCTGCCTGTCCGTGGCGGCGTACGACACGGACGTCGCCGACGCGCTGCTGCAAGCCGGCGCCGACCCCCTGCACCCGCTGCCCGACGGAAGCACGCCGCTGACACGGGCCGTGGACGGCGGGGCGCACCTCCTGGTCCACGCGCTCGCCACCGGTCGGATCCCGCTCCCGGTACGGGCCCGCGCCGAGATGCTGTCCCGGGCCCGCCGCTGGGCCGAGGCGGGTGCCGAGGCCGAGCTGCGCCGCATCACCGGCCTCACCGGGCCCGTCGAGCGGATCCGGGTCGTGGACGACGAGATCGGCTGGTGGTGCGAGCAGCTCACGCTCGGCCCCGTGACCGTGCGCGACGAGCACCGGGCCATCCTCACGTCCATGGAGGTCCTTTACGGCGTCCGCACCCCCTTCGACGAACTGGTCGCGCGCGCCCTCGCCCACCCCGACCGGGACCACGTCGTCTGGTCGGACGTGGTGTTCACCCTCGGCCGCCGCCTGGACGAGGAGACCTGGCAGTGGACCAAGGGCCTCCTCAACCACCCCGACCGGCTGCACCGCCTGCTCGCCGCGGAGATCCTGATGTTCTTGGTCCTCGGCGATGCCGCGCAGGACAGCCACCCGTTCTGGGAGCGGGGCAGGGAGCTGGTGCCCTGGGCCGGACAGGAGGAGGACCCGGAGGTACTGGCCGCCCTCCTGAACGCGATGACGCACGACACCGCCCCCGAGATCGAGGCCGTGGGACTGTCGCACCTCACCCACCCGGACCCGAGGGTGCGCGCCCTGGTGCCGGACACCCTGGAGCGCTCCGAGGACGGCCGCTCGCAGGTCCGCCCCGAGAGCCTCGCCGTGGTGCTCACGCTCGCCGGTGACGAGGACCCCGGCGTGCGCGAGGCCGCCTGCCGTTGGCTCGGGCACTACCGGGGGAGTGAGCCCGAGGTGGGGGACGCACTGGACGCCCTGACCCATGACGAGCGTCAGGAGATCCGCATCGACGCCGTGTCCGGTCTGGCCTACCGCGACGATCCGCGTTGCGTGGAGGCCGAGCACCGGATCGGGCCCGTCGACCCGGAGCTGCCGTACGACGAGCGGCTGATGGACGTGTGGCGCTACCAGCGCCGCCGGGAGCAGGCGGACGGCGGCTGACCGCCCGGCCGGAGCACCCCCGCGCGCGACTACCCTGGAGGGTCGATCCATCCCCCTTGGCAGGAGAGTAATGGCCGTCAACCTGGTCAATGTCGAGAACGTCAGCAAGGTGTACGGCACCCGCGCCCTGCTCGACGGCGTCTCCCTCGGCGTCTCCGAAGGGGAGCGCATCGGTGTCGTGGGCCGCAACGGCGACGGCAAGACCACGCTCATCCGCATGCTCGCCAAGCAGGAGGACGCCGACACCGGGCGCGTCACGCACTCGGGCGGGCTGCGCCTCGGCGTACTCACCCAGCACGACTCCCTCGACCCCGGGGCCACCGTCCGCCACGAGGTCATCGGCGACATGGCCGACCACGAGTGGGCCGGCGACGCCAAGGTCAGGGACGTGCTGACCGGCCTGTTCGGCGGGCTCGACCTGCCGGGCTTCCCCAAGGGCCTGGACACCGTCATCGGCCCGCTCTCCGGCGGTGAGCGCCGCCGGATCGCACTGGCCAAGCTCCTCATCGAGGAGCAGGACCTGCTCGTCCTGGACGAGCCCACCAACCACCTCGACGTCGAGGGCATCGCCTGGCTCGCCCGGCATCTGCAGAACCGCAGGTCGGCGCTGGTGTGCGTCACCCACGACCGGTGGTTCCTGGACCAGGTGTGCACGCGCATGTGGGACGTCCAGCGCGGAGACGTCTACGAGTACGAGGGCGGCTACTCCGACTACGTCTTCGCCCGGGCCGAGCGCGAGCGCATCGCCGCCACCGAGGAGGCCAAGCGGCAGAACCTCGTCCGCAAGGAGCTGGCCTGGCTACGCCGCGGGGCGCCCGCCCGGACGTCCAAGCCGCGCTTTCGCGTCGAGGCGGCCAACGAGCTCATCGCGGACGTGCCGCCGCCCCGGGACAGCAGCGAGCTGATGAAGTTCGCCTCCACCCGGCTCGGCAAGACCGTGTTCGACCTGGAGGACATCACCGTCCAGGCGGGCCCCAAGGTCCTCCTCAAGCACGTCACCTGGCAGCTCGGACCCGGCGACCGGATCGGCCTCGTCGGGGTCAACGGCGCCGGGAAGACGTCCCTGCTGCGGGCCATGGCCGAGGCCGCCCGGTCCGACGGCGAGACCCAGCCCGTCGGCGGGCGCGTCCGCGTCGGCAAGACGGTGAAGCTGGCCTACCTCTCCCAGGAGGTCGCCGAACTCGACCCGGCCACGCGCGTGCTCGAAGCCGTGCAGCAGGTGCGCGAGCGCGTCGACCTCGGCAAGGGACGCGAGATGACCGCCGGGCAGCTGTGCGAGACGTTCGGCTTCGGCAAGGAGAAGCAGTGGACCCCCGTCGGCGACCTGTCCGGCGGTGAGCGCCGCCGGCTCCAGCTGCTGCGCCTGCTCATGGACGAGCCCAACGTCCTCTTCCTCGACGAGCCCACCAACGACCTCGACATCGAGACGCTGACGCAGCTGGAGGACGTCCTCGACGGCTGGCCCGGCTCGATGATCGTCATCTCCCACGACCGGTTCTTCATCGAGCGCACCACCGACCGCGTCTTCGCGCTGCTCGGTGACGGCGCCCTGCGGATGCTGCCGCGCGGCATCGACGAGTACCTGGAGCGCAGGCAGCGCATGGAGGAGGCCGCGGCCGCCTCGGCCCCCGCCGCCGCGCAGCAGCAGTCCGCCGCCCCGGAGAAGAGCGCGGCCGACCAGCGCGCCGCCAAGAAGGAGCTCCAGAAGATCGAGCGGCAGCTCGACAAGGTCTCCGAGAAGGAGACCAAGCTCCACTCCCAAATCGCTGAAAACGCCACGGACTTCGCGAAGGTGGCCGAACTGGACGCAGAGTTGCGGGAGTTGGCCGGTCAGCGCGAGGAGCTGGAGATGCGCTGGCTGGAACTGGCCGAGGACGCGTGAAGGGTGCGTGAAGGCGCATAACGAGGGCATCACGGGCCGGTCCTCCCTTGGGAACAGGGGGTGATCGGCCCGCTGTGCTGTCGGAACCTGGTGATAGAAAGAGGCGTCTTAGAACTTTATGAAGCGACTCTGAGCCCATCGCGTACCTCAGGGCGTGGCTAAAAATCAGTGATCGAACGGGGGAGCCGCTGATGACTCAGCCGCCCAGTCAGCCACCGCACGGTGGGTTCGGAGCACCGCAGAACCAGCCGCCGCAGGGCGGTGGTTACGGAGCGCCGCAGACCCCGCCGCCGCCCCAGGGCCCGCCCCAGACGCCGCCGCCCCCGCAGGGCCCGCCGCAGCCGGGCTACGGTTACCCGCAGCAGGCTCCGCAGCAGCCCGGTCCGTACGGCCAGCCCGGCCCGTACAACTCCGGCCCGTACGGCCAGCCGCAGCAGCCGGGCCCGTACGGCCAGCCCGGGTACGGCTACCCGCCGCAGCCGCAGTACCCCGGCGCGCCCGGCACCCCGCCCGGGGGCGGCTCGAACAACTTCTTCAAGGGCAAGCCCGCCCTGATCATCGGTGCCGCGGTCGCCGCGCTGCTCGTGGTCGGCGGCACGGTGTGGGCCGTCACCGGCGACGACGACAAGGGCAAGAAGAAGCCCGTCGCACAGAAGACCGACGACGCCAAGCCCGGCACCTCCGCCCCGGTCAACCCCGGTGACGGCAGCGGCGACGGCGGCGAGGACCCCGAGGACCTCAACGCGGGCCGCCAGGCCGGCGAGGCCAAGGTCCTCTGGTACAAGGAGGCGCCCGACGCCCCCGGTTCCGGCGCCGACGCCGACGGCATGTGGATCACCGGCAAGACCGCGGTGAAGGCCGCCTACAAGCAGCTGTCCGGCTACAACGTCGGCGACGGCAAGCCGGCCTGGGACGCGATCACCTTCCCGCAGAAGATCTGCGCGACGACTCCGCAGAAGACGTCCGACGACAAGATCGTCGTCGCGTACATGAGCGGCAGCAGCGACCGCGCCAAGTGCAACCAGCTCCAGGAGATCGACCTCGTCACCGGCGAGAAGGGCTGGAAGGAACAGGTCGCCGACGGCGCCCTGTTCGACTCCACGCTCTCCGTCGAACTGTCCATCACCGGCAAGACGCTGATGGTGGGCCGCTCCCAGTCCGGCACGGCCTACGACGTCACCAACGGCGACAAGCTCTTCGACAAGAAGAAGTACGGCAACGCCTGCTTCCCCGCCGCGTTCGCCGGTGGCCAGAAGCTGATCGCCGTCTCCTCCTGCGGCGCCGGCAGCGACAAGGAGCACGACGAGATCCAGGAGCTGGACCCGAAGACCGGCAAGGCCAGGTGGACCCAGCCGTTCGACAAGGGCTGGCGGGTCGCGCGCACCTACTCGGTGAGCCCGCTGGTCGTCTACAGCACCAACGAGGACAAGAAGGCCTGGAACATCTCCACCTTCACCTCCGGCGGCAAGTTCCGTTCGCAGGTCGGCTTCGACGAGGACTTCGCCCCCGAGTGCGGCTGGGCCATCCTCGAACGCGACCTCACGGGCTGCGAGGGCGTCGCCGTCGACGACACCACGCTGTACCTGCCGACCGAGGCCACCTCCGGCGCCAACGAGATCGTCGCGGTCAACCTGGCCAACGGCAAGGAGAAGTGGCGGGTGAAGTCGCCCTCCGACGAGTCGATGCTGCCGATCAAGACCGAGGGCGGCAAGCTCATCGCCTATGTGGAGCCGTCGTACGACGCGGGCGGGCAGATCGTGTCCATCCCGACCGGCGGCAGCAGCCACAAGCCGACCAAGCTGCTCCAGAACCCGCAGGGTGCCGCGGACATCGAGGACAGCTTCTTCTCCAAGGACATCGACTGGGCCGACGGGCGTTTCTACATCTCGACGACCCGGCTGAGCGGAAACGACGACACGAAGGAGAAGTTGATGCTCGCCTACGGCAAGTGACTCTTCCCCTTCCACAGCCTCCTTCCGCACTCCGCCAGTCGTCCGTCCCCTTTCCCGAGGTACCCACGCCATGACCCAGCCGCCGCCCCCGCCGCCCCAGCAGCCCCCGCAGGGGGGCGGTTTCGGGCCGCCCCAGGACCAGCCGCCGCAGACCCCGCCGCCCGCGGCCGGGCCGGACCTCGGCAAGACCCCGCAGCCGGGGTACGGCTACCCCCAGGCGCCGCAGACGCCTCCGCCGGCCGCCCCGCAGAACCCGCCCCAGCCTCCGGCGGGTTACGGGTATCCGCAGGGGGCTCCGGCGCCCCAGACCCCGCAGCCCCCGCAGACCCCGCAGACCCCGCCCGGATACGGCTATCCCGGTCAGCAGCCGGGGCCGTACGGGCAGCCGCAGCAGGCGCCTTACGGGCAGCCGGGGTACGGGCAGCCGGGCTTCGGGCAGCCGGGGTACGGGCAGCAGCCCGGTTACGGCTATCCGCAGCAGACCATGCCGCACCCGCCGCAGGCCGGTCAGCCGGGCGGCGGCAAGAAGCTCAACGCGCAGATGCTGATCATCGTCGCCGCGGTCGTGGCGATCGCCCTGATCATCGGCGGCGGTGTCTGGTACGCCTCGTCCGGCAAGGACGACGGCAAGAAGGACGACACCGCTTCCTCCAGCGGCGGCACCGGCGGCACGGACGACGGCAACGGCGGCACCACCGCCGGCAAGGAGAAGGCGCCGTCCGACCCCAGCGCCAAGGTCCTCTTCCAGGTCCCGGCGCCCGAGGTGAAGAACGACAGCACGGTCGTCGTCTCCGGCTCGTGGCTCACCGACAAGGCGTACGTCAAGAGCGGCATCGCCCGGATCGTCGGCTACGACCGCGACAAGGGCGGCGAGCTGTGGAAGATCCCGCTGGACGGTCCGGTCTGCCAGGCCAGCCGCCACGTCACGGACGACAACCTGACGGCGATCCTCTACCAGCCGGCGATGCCCACCAAGGCCGACCCCTCGCACGGGTGCAGCCAGATCGCGCTCATCGACCTCGACGCCGGCAAGAGGTTGTGGACCAAGACGGTCAAGACCGGTGACCAGCTGATCAACTTCGACAACATCACCCTCAGCGGGAAGACCGTCGCCGTCGGCAGCACCAGCGGCGGCGCCGCCTTCGACGTCTCCGGCAAGCTCCTGTGGAGCCCGAAGCCGGCCGACTCCTGCTACGACGCCGGGTACGGCGGCGGCGACAAGCTGGTCGCGGTGCGCAAGTGCGGCTCCTACGGCCAGCGGCAGCTGCACATCCAGACCATCGACCCGAAGTCCGGGAAGGTGATCTCGGAGTACAAGATGACCGAGGGCATCGAGTACGCCAGCATCGTGTCGACCAACCCGCTGGTCGTGGCCGCCGACGTCGGCGACTCCGCGGGGGACGGCAGCGGCATCTCCGACTTCTTCTCCATCGACGGCAAGACCGGCAAGCTGCGCACGCGCATCTCCGCGCCGGGCGAGCAGTTCGCGGCACGCTGCGAGGGCATCACCCGCGTCGAGGCGTGCAACCTGCTGGCCGTCGGCAACGACCGGCTGTACCTGCCGACCGAGGAGCACGACGGCACCGGCAAGTACAGCCAGACCAACGAGATCGTCGCCTTCGACCTCGCCACCGGCAAGCAGACCGGGCAGCGGGCCGACGCGGGCGACGGCTACACGATCTCGCCGCTGCGCATGGACGGCGGCAACCTGATCGCGTACAAGCGTCCCCCGTACGACAAGGGCGGACAGGTCGTGAGCATCTCCGGCACCGCCTTCAAGGAGACGACGCTGCTCCAGAACCCCGCGACGGACGCCGTGCGCGACGTGGAGACCAGCATGTCGCCGGAGTACTCCGAGTTCCTGTACGCCGATGGGCACCTCTTCATGTCCAAGGTGTACGCGAGCAAGCGGTCGACGGTGAGGGACAAGGAGTACCTGGCGGTCGGCTTCGGAACGAGCTGATCGTCCGGTGATCGGCTGATGTTCCTTTCGGTCCCGTCCCTGTTCAGGGGCGGGACCGTTCGCGTTTGGCGCGGTCAACCCGGAGTGAGGGGTATTTCGGCGATCCGGGGCGATTCTCGCCGGTAGGGGGAGCGCAACGTCGAACAAGCGTGTAGCTTCCGGGGGCATGAAGGCGGGGGAGCCGGGGGGCTTCCATGGGGGGCTGGGGTGACTGGGGGGTTGCTCGATGGGAGTGCGGCTCATGGTGGTCGACGACCACCGATTGCTGGCCGAGGCGCTGGCTTCGGCGCTGAAGCTGCGGGGGCACCGGGTGCTCGCCGCGGCGGCGCCGGCCGCGGGGGCGGCGGAGCTGGTGATCACGCGGGCGCCGGAGGTGTGCCTGCTGGGGACGGCGGCGCCGGCGGAGCCGGGGATCTTCGACCCGGTGGTGCGGATCAAGCGGGAGCGTCCGCAGGTCGCGGTGCTGGTGCTGGGGCCGGTGCCGAGCCCGCGGGGCATCGCGGCGGCCTTCGCGGCGGGGGCCTCCGGTTATGTCCGGCACGATGAGCGCATAGAGGGTGTCGAGCGGGCGATCATGAAGGCGCGGGCGGGGGAGGCGGCGGTGGCGCCGCAGCTGCTGCAAGGAGCGTTCGGCGAGTTGCTCAACCCGGCGGCCCAACCGGACGACGAGGGCCAGCGGTTGCTGTCCATGCTCACGCCGCGGGAGGTCGAGGTCCTGGTCCGCGTCGCGGACGGCGAGGACACCCGCCTGATCGCGGCGGGCATGGGCATCGCACCGTCGACGGCGCGTACGCACGTCCAGCGGGTGCTGATGAAACTGGGCGTGGGGTCGCGCCTGGAGGCGGCGGCGCTGGCGGCGCGGACGGGGTTGCTGGACCGGGCGGGGCCGGTGTCCCGGGAGCCGTGAGCCGTCTGATCGGTGGTGGGGGTGCGCGCCCGCTTCGCCTGACGCCGGGTGGTGGGTCGGGGCCGCGCCGGGGGGTGTCCGTCCTCGGAACGGCGCGATGGGGTGTCATACCGACTCACTGGCGTTGACGCGCCAACCGCTGCGGGCGGACACCCCCCGACACGTCCCCTTGCGTACGACGGCGGGTGCGAGTCCGCTCAGCCTGCGGGCATGCGTGCCGCTGGGGGCGATGGGGCCCCATGCTCGAGCGAAGCCGAGAGCTTGGGGGAGGGTGGGCGCAGGCGGCACCCCGCCACGCCGGGCTGCGGACCCACCCGGCCTGGGCAACGGCGGGCCCGGGTCACTCCACCCGCTCGTCGTCCTCCGGCTCAACCCCCGGAGGGGCCGGGGCCGCGGGCCGCAGCTTCAGCCACACCAGGAAGAACAAGCCCAGCAGCAGCATTCCCAGCCCGGTCCACAGGTTGATGTTGACCCCCTCCGCCTTGTCGAGGTCGGCGTCGGACGCCGTGAACCCGGCGATGGTGACGATGACGCCGTAGACCACGAACAGTCCGCCGATGATCCGCCGGATGTCGAACAGCCTCGCGGCGGTCGCCGACTTGCCCTCCAAGTCGGTGACTTCCCGCTGCACATCCCGGTCGGAGTAGTGCTCGGACATCTGTCGATCCTCCCTCGGTCAGAACGAGAACGGGATGTAGCAGGCCGCTGCCAGGACGATCGCGCCCCAGCCGAGCAGCGCCGGCTTGCGGTACCAGGCCTCGTCCCCGGGCGCCGGCGGCTCCGCCATGCCCGGCGAGGTCGTGCCGTAGACCAGTCCCTGCAACTCCTCCACCGGCTTCGGCGCGGTGAACAGCGACACCGCCACCATCACCACCGCGCCCGCGACGAACCCCGCGATCGCGGAGACGAAGTTGGCCCCCTGGTCGGAGGGGATGTCGATGATGTCCTGCTTGTAGAGGACGAAGTAGTTGACCATCGCGGCGGTGGTGCCCGCGAGCAGTCCCCAGAAGCCGGATTTCATCGACGCCCGCTTCCAGAACATGCCGATGATGAAGACGACGAACATCGGCACGTTGAAGAAGGAGAACAACGTCTGGAGGTAGGCCATGATGTTCGAGAAGGACCGCGCGAGGAACGCCGTGCCGATGGAGGCGAGGACGCCGATCGCCGTGATGAGCCGGCCGAAGCGCACGTAGTACTCGTCCTCCCGGCCCTTGACGACGTACTTGGCCCAGATGTCCGTCGTGAACACGGTGTTGAAGGACGACACGTTCGCCGCCATGCCCGCCATGAACGCCGCGAGCAGGCCGGTGACGGCGATGCCCAGCACGCCGTTCGGCAGCAACTGCTCCATCAGGTACGGGATGGCGTCGTTGTACTGGAGGTCGGAGCCGGAGGTGCCGATCTTCGGGACCAGGACGGCGGCGACCAGACCCGGGATCATCACCAGGAACACGATGAAGATCTTCGGGAACGCGGCGATGAGCGGGGTGCGCTGGGCCGCCGAGAGGTTCTTCGCGGACAGCGCGCGCTGCACCTCGGCGAAGTTCGTCGTCCAGTAGCCGAAGGAGAGGACGAACCCGAGGCCCAGGACGATCGTCAGCCAGTTCGCGCCGAGCGGGTTGTCGCTGCCGATGCCCGTGCCGCCCCAGGACGTCATGAAGTCGGCGCCGCGGCTCTCGGTGAGGGAGTCGGACAGGCCGTCCCAGCCGCCGACCTTCTTCAGGCCGAGGACGGAGATGGGGATGAGCGCCGCCAGGATCACGAAGAACTGGAGGACCTCGTTGTAGATCGCCGAGGACAGGCCGCCGAGCGTGATGTACGCCAGGACGAAGAACCCGGCGACCACGATCGCCACCCACTCCGGCCAGCCCAGCAGCGCCTCGACGACGATGGCCAGGGCGTAGAGGTTGACGCCGGCGATGAGGATCGCGGCGAAGGCGAAGAGGACCGAGCTGAGCAGATGCGCCGCCTTGTCGAAGCGCAGCAGCAGGAACTCGGGGACCGAGCGCACCTTGGAGCCGTAGTAGAAGGGCATCATCACCAGGCCGAGGAAGACCATGGCCGGGATGGCGCCGATCCAGTACCAGTGTGTGGTGTAGACGCCGTACTGGGCGCTGTTGGCGGCCATGCCGAGGATCTCGGTGGCCCCCAGGTTGGCCGCGATGAACGCGAGACCGGTCACCCAGGCGGGCAGGGAACGGCCGGAGAGGAAGAAGTCGAGGCTGGTCTTCACCGAGCGGCGGGCGGCGAAGCCGATGCCGAGGACGACGACGAAGTAGATGCCGAGGATCGTGTAGTCGAGCCAGTTCGTGGGGAGTCGCAGCTCGGCCGACAGATAGGTGGGGGTTTGCATGAGCCCTCGCTTTGTTGCGGGAACTGACACCTCGCGGAATCCACTTCTCCGCATTCAGTAATTGAACACGCCCGCTGATGTTCTTTGTTTGATTGTGATGTTGACGATTGTGGTGAGTTGTGTTTTGATATGTTGGGTTCTGTTTGAAGGACAAGGAGTCCGGCGTGAAGAAGACCTCGACCCGGCTGGCCGACGGTCGCGAGCTCATCTACTACGACCTGCGTGACGACAGCGTGCGGGACGCCACCGACCGACGCCCGCTGGACCGCACCGTCACCACGTCCGAGATCCGCCGCGACCCCCTCCTCGGTGACTCCGTCGCCATCGCCTCGCACCGCCAGGGCCGCACCTACCACCCCCCGGCCGACGAGTGCCCGCTGTGCCCCTCCGAGGGCGACCGCCTGAGCGAGATCCCGGACTCGTCCTACGACGTCGTCGTCTTCGAGAACCGCTTCCCCTCGCTCGCCGGTGACTCGGGCCGCTGCGAGGTCGTCTGCTTCACCTCCGACCACGACGCGTCCTTCGCCGACCTCACCGAGGAGCAGGCCGCTCTGGTCCTGGAGGCGTGGACGGACCGCACCTCCGAGCTGTCCCACCTCCCCGCCGTCGAGCAGGTGTTCTGCTTCGAGAACCGGGGCGCCGAGATCGGCGTGACCCTCGGGCACCCGCACGGCCAGATCTACGCCTACCCCTTCACCACCCCCCGCACCGCCCTGATGCTCCGCTCGGCCGCGGCGCACAAGGAGATGACCGGCGGGGAGAACCTCTTCGACGCCGTCCTGGAGCGTGAACTCGCCGGTGAGCGCGTCGTCCTGGAGGGTGAACACTGGGTGGCCTTCGTGCCGTACGCGGCGCACTGGCCGTACGAGGTCCACCTGTACCCCAAGCGTCGCGTGCCCGACCTGCTCGGGCTGGACGAGGGCGCGCGCACAGAGTTCCCCAAGGTCTATCTGGAACTCTTGAGGCGCTTCGACCGGATCTTCGGTGAGAGTGAACCCCCGACGCCGTACATCGCGGCCTGGCACCAGGCCCCGTTCGGCGCGCTGGAGGAGTTCGACGGGGTCGTGCGTGAGGACTTCGCGCTCCACCTCGAGCTTTTCACCATCCGCCGCACTTCCGGCAAGCTGAAGTTTCTCGCGGGTTCCGAGTCCGGCATGAACGTGTTCATCAACGACGTGCCGCCGGAGCGCGCGGCCGAGCGACTGCGAGAGGTAGCGAGTTCATGAGCGGGAAGTACCTGGTGACGGGCGGCGCGGGATACGTCGGCAGCGTGGTCGCCCAGCACCTGCTGGAGGCCGGTCACGAGGTCGTCGTCCTCGACAACCTCTCCACGGGCTTCCGCGAGGGCGTCCCGGCGGGCGCGTCGTTCGTCGAGGGCGACATCCGCGACGCCGCCAAATGGCTGGACCCCTCCTTCGACGGCGTGCTCCACTTCGCGGCGTTCTCACAGGTCGGCGAGTCGGTCGTGAAGCCCGAAAAGTACTGGGACAACAACGTCGGCGGCACCATGGCGCTGCTGGCCGCGATGCGCGAGGCGGACGTCCGCAGGCTGGTCTTCTCCTCCACGGCGGCGACGTACGGGGAGCCCGAACAGGTCCCCATCGTCGAGTCGGCGCCCACGTCCCCGACGAACCCCTACGGCGCCTCCAAGCTCGCGGTCGACCACATGATCACGGGCGAGGCCGCCGCGCACGGCCTGGGCGCGGTCTCCCTGCGCTACTTCAACGTCGCGGGCGCCTACGGGGCCTACGGCGAGCGCCACGACCCCGAGTCCCACCTGATCCCGCTGGTCCTCCAGGTCGCGCAGGGCAGGCGCGAGGCGATCTCCGTCTTCGGCGACGACTACCCGACGCCGGACGGCACGTGCGTGCGCGACTACATCCACGTCGCGGACCTGGCCGAGGCCCACCTGCTGGCCCTGACGGCGGCCGCTCCCGGTGAGCACCTGATCTGCAACCTCGGCAACGGCAACGGCTTCTCGGTCCGCGAGGTCATCGAAACGGTCCGCACGGTCACCGGCCACCCGATCCCGGAGGTGGTCGCCCCGCGCCGGGGCGGCGACCCGGCGGTCCTGGTGGCCTCGGCCGCCACGGCCCGCGAGAAGCTGGGCTGGAACCCGTCCCGCGCGGACCTCGCGGGAATCGTCGCGGACGCGTGGGACTTCGCGCAGCGGCGCGGCAACTAGAAGGCACGGAAGGGTCAGGGGTCAGGCATGAGCGAGGCTGTGGCGGAGACGGTCGCCGCACGGTTCGGCGAGCTGTACGGAGCCGAACCGGACGGTGTGTGGGCGGCGCCGGGCCGCGTCAACCTCATCGGCGAGCACACGGACTACAACGACGGCTTCGTCATGCCGTTCGCCCTGCCGCACACGGCGGTGGCGGCGGTGGCACGCCGTGCGGACGGCGTGCTGCGCCTGCACTCGCAGGACGTGGAGGGAGGAGTGGCCGAGCTCCGCCTCGACGACCTGTCCCCCGGGTCGGACAAGAACTGGACGGCGTACCCGGCGGGCGTGGTCTGGGCCCTGCGTGAGGCCGGCCACGCCGTCACGGGCGCGGACATCCACCTCGCCTCCACGGTCCCCTCGGGCGCGGGCCTGTCGTCGTCGGCGGCCCTGGAAGTCGTCGTCGCCCTGGCCCTGAACGACCTGTTCTCCCTCGGCCTGCGCGGCTGGCAGCTGGCCCGCCTGTGCCAGCGCGCGGAGAACGTCTACGTCGGCGCCCCCGTCGGCATCATGGACCAGACCGCGTCGGCCTGCTGCGAGGCCGGCCACGCCCTGTTCCTCGACACGCGTGACCTCTCCCAGAAGCAGATCCCCTTCGACCTGGCGGCGGAAGGCATGCGCCTCCTCGTGGTGGACACCCAGGTCAAGCACTCCCACAGCGAGGGCGAGTACGGCAAGCGCCGGGCCGGCTGCGAGAAGGGCGCCGACCTGCTGGGGGTCAACGCGCTCCGGGACGTCCCCTACTCCGGCCTGGACGCGGCGCTCGCCCGCCTGGGCGACGACGAGGAGGTCCGCCGCCTGGTCCGCCACATCGTCACGGAGAACGAACGCGTCGAACGGGTCGTGGCTCTCCTGGAGTCGGGCGAGACCCGCGCGATCGGCCCGGTCCTCGTCGAGGGCCACGCCTCCCTCCGCGACGACTTCCGCATCTCCTGCCCGGAACTGGACCTGGTCGTCGACACGGCCCTGGCCTCCGGCGCCCTGGGCTCGCGCATGACGGGCGGCGGCTTCGGCGGCTCGGCGATCGTCCTCGCGGAGGAGCCGGACGTCGACTCCATCACCAAGGCGGTGACGGAGGCGTTCGCGGCGGCGGGCTTCACGACGCCCCGCGTCTTCGAAGCGGTCCCGTCGGCAGGAGCCCGCCGCCTCCGCTGACGGCCCCGCCGAAAGCGGCACCCTCGCCCTGCGGGGGCGCCGCTCTCACCGCGCGCCCCGGTCAGCGATTGACGGACTGGATCTCCTGGACCGGCACCCGGGTGGTGGTGGCGAACGTGCCGTCGGGCAGGTCCCCGCCCGTGCCGCCCGCGCCTTCCCAGGTGATCTCCCAGGTGAGAGTCGCCTCCAGGCCGTAGGTGCCGTCTCCCGACGAGCGCAGGTACCGCACGCCGCACGGAGGCGTCAGCTCTCCCTTGCCCCGGGCGTACGGCTCTCCGATGGAGCCGTCGTCGTCGCCCACAGTCCGGTGCCGGGCAGACTCGCCGTGACGGAGACGGGCTTGAAGGCGCCCTTGTCCAGCCAGACCCAGGTGGGTGCGTTCATCGTCGACCGGGCGTTCGGTGCCAGGGAGATCCTGGTCGGCGGCACGACGGTGCGCTGGTGCGCGAGCCCGGCGAGAGTCTCGGTGTCGATGGCCTGCGGGACGCCGGGGTCATCACCGGTGTCGACCCAGAAGGGGTCGCGCTTACAGTTTCCGGCGGCGGGGTCGTCCTCCATCTTCGGATTCTTGACGGCGACCCACCACATGCCCTCGTCGTTCTTGTCGACGTTGAAGTTCTTGTAGGGGCGGCCCCCTTGTAGCGCGCCTTGTCGTCCGCGACCCCCGCAGGCGCACCACCGACCGAGTCGTAGATCGACCAATTGGCCGCGGTGTAGGTCTTGAAGTCCTTGGCCTTCCAGTAGGGCTCGTACCAGCAGGCCGGCGGTTCCCAGTCCACGGCGGTGGACGTGATCGCGCCACTGTCCTTCGAGGGGGCGCTGCCCTTCACGTTGAAGCTGACGCGCGACTCCAGCATGGGTCCTGAGGCGTCACCAGACGTCTCCTCCGAAGAGCATCGCGGCGGTCAGGGCCCCGAGCGCCACGCGCTGGTTCACGGCTGGCACCTCTGAGAACCGCGGTCCTCGTGCAGGCTCCAGATCTGCCAGACGCCTTGCTTGTCCTTCTTCACGCCGGTGTTGTAGTACACGTAGCTGTCGGGCGAGGTCTCGACCACCTGAACCTTCTTCGTCTTCAGGTCCTTGACGTTCGCTTCGCTCTCGTCCACGCAGTACGTCAGCGCCGCAGAGGTCTTGTCGAACACCGTCACCTGGCGATCGAAGTAGCGCAGGGTTCCTGCCCAGCTGGTCTTCCTGGCGTTGTTGTCCTTCGCGTAGTTGTAGACGCCCCTCAGCGCGGCATCCGTGTAGTAGAAGCCCATGCCCGACTTCTTCAGATCGCCGGACGCCACGGCCTGCCACACCGTGCTGACGGCCCGTTCGTTGTCCGCCAGAATCGCGTCCTTGACGGCGTCCCCGGTCTGCCGGCCCTCGAACACCAGCTTCATATCCGAGGGCAGCTTGATCTCCGGCCGGTCGATCCCGTCCGCGGACGCCGAAGCCGAAGCCGAAGGCGAAGCAGAGGCCTTGTCGCCCGAATCCGCTCCGGCGATCTTGTCGGACGACGACGAACCGTCACCTCCCCCCGAACCACAGGCGGTCAGCAGAAGGGCCGCGGATGCGGTGAGCGCGGCTGTCACGAGCCGAGCGGGGCGGTTCACTGTGTCTCCCGTTGATCATGTGTGGGGGGATAACTCAAGCGAACCAACGCTATCGGTGGGCTATGGCGGTGCGTCATGGAGGGCTTCGGCCCCGCAGATCAGCCCAGCCTCTTCACCAACGCGTACTCCGTGATCCCCGGCGGATAGTCCGGGATCACGCTCACCACCTCGTACCCCTGCTTCTCGTAGAACCTCGGGGCCTGGAAGTCCCAGGTTTCCAGGCGGGCCGCGCGGCAGCCGCGGGACGCTGTCGCGATGTGTTCCGCCTGCGCGAGCAACTGCGCACCCAGCCCCCTGCCGCGATGGCGTTCGTCGACCCAGAGGTACGTCACGTGGAGCCAGGTCGCCCAGGTGTGGCCGACCAGGCCGCCGGCGAGGTCGTCGTCGCCGTCGTTCACAGCCCACACATGCAAGGGGGTGTCCCTTTCGTCCGGAGTCCCGCGCAGGGCGCGCAGGACCGGAGAGGCGGCTGTGTTCGTGTCCCGCAGGCGTGTGCGGAGCAGATCACGTCGGGCCTTGTCGACTTCTGTCTCAAGACGGAACATGCGGCACACCATAAACGCGTCGGACAGTCAGTTCTGCAAATAACCTTCCGCTCCGGGCCCCCGTCCGTACCCTGATGAACAGCACCGGTGGGGGCCGGTGCCGATCAGGGGGCGAGACAGCCGGGTACGACGCCCGGGGTGGGGGTAGCGGTTACTGCACGGCGGCGGCCGTGCGGCTGCGGCGACCCGAACAGGCTGCTGCGGCAACGACGGACGGTCGGCGCGGCAGATCCGGACACTCCGGCGTCGTACCCGCGCGGTGTCATCCTCCGGTGATGGGGTAGCCCCTGCTCTTCGGGAGCTCGGGGAAGGGGGTTTCGTGGTTCGCATCCGAGTCCTGGTCGTCGACGACCATCGCATCTTCGCGGAGTCACTCGCGGCGGCTCTGGCCGCCGAGCCCGATGTCGACGTCTCGGCGGCCGGCAGCGGTCCGGCCGCGCTGCGCAGTCTGGAGCGCGCGGTCGCCGAGGGGCGGCGCTTCGACGTGCTGCTCGTGGACGCCGATCTGGGCGGCAAGGTGCCGGGCGCCCGCCCGGCCGTACCCGTGCAGGAGGGCAACGAGGACGGGCTCGTCGACGGGATCTCCCTCGTCACGGGCGTGCGCTCGGCGCAGCCGAACGTACGGATCGTCGTGCTCGCGGAGAAGGACGATCCGCGGCGGGCAGCGCTCGCCCTACAGGCCGGCGCCTCGGGGTGGGTCGCCAAGGACTGTTCGCTGTCCCGGCTGCTCACGGTCATCCGGGGTGTGCTGCGGGAGGAGACCCATCTGCCTCCCGCCCTGCTGACGGGCGTCCTGCGAGAGCTCACCGCCGCCCGCAAGCACCGCACCGAGAGCGAGCGGCTCGTGGAGTCCCTCACTCCGCGTGAGCGGGAAGTGCTGCGGTGCATGGTGGCGGGGCTGGGGCGCAAGGCCGTCGCCGAGCGCCTGTACCTGTCGCCGCACACCGTGCGGACGCACATGCAGAACGTCCTCGGCAAGCTCGGCGTCCACTCCACCCTCGCCGCCGTCGCCCTGGCGCGGCGGGCCGGGGTCGGGCCCGCGGACCTAGCCGGGGATGTTGTCGAACGGGGCGGTCAGCTGGCGTAGCAGCCCCGCCAGTTCGCCGCGCTGGGCCCGGGAGAGTTCCGCGAGGATCGCGCGCTCCTGGTCCAGCAGACCCGCCAGGGCCTGGTCCGCGCGGTCCCGGCCCTCGTCCGTCAGCCGGACCAGGACGCCTCGGCGGTCACTGGGGTCGGGAAGCCGCTCCACCAGGCCCTTCTTGGCCAGGCGGTCGATGCGGTTCGTCATCGTGCCCGACGTCACCAGGGTCTGGGTGAGGAGCTGTCCCGGCGAGAGCTGGTACGGCGTGCCCGCGCGGCGCAGCGCCGTCAGGACGTCGAACTCCCACGGCTCCAGGTTGTGCTCCGCGAAGGCCAGCCGCCGGGCCCGGTCGAGATGCCGGGCCAGTCTGCTCACCCGGCTGAGTACCTCCAGCGGTTCCACGTCGAGGTCCGGGCGCTCCCGGCGCCACGCTGCGACCAGCCGATCGACCTCGTCCTCCATGACGATCAGTGTAGTGGTTGTGTCGACGTAGAGTCTCTTGATGTCTAGTTTCTTGACATCGAGATAGCTGCTCGATCACGCTGGGTACGCGCCCCGTTCGGCCACCCCCAGGACACCAGGAGGACCCATGCCCGCAGCCGCCCCCACCTGGGACCCCGCCCAGTACCTCCGGCACGCCGGTCACCGTGCGCGCCCCTTCGCCGACCTCCTCGCCCGCGTCCCCGAGCTGCCCGGCGGCGCGCCCCGCATCGCCGACCTCGGCTGCGGCCCCGGCAACGTCACCGCACTGCTCGCCGCCCGCTGGCCCACCGCCCTGATCACCGGCTACGACAACTCGCCCGAGATGCTCGACAAGGCGCACGTCGAGCATGAGGGGCCGACCTCGCACGGCGGGCGTCTCGACTTCGGCCACGCCGACGTACGGACGTGGACGCCGGACGAGCCGTACGACCTGATCGTCAGCAACGCCACGCTGCAATGGGTGCCGGGGCACGCCGAACGGTTCGCCGACTGGACGGCCGGTCTGAAGCCCGGCGGCACCCTCGCCTTCCAGGTGCCGGGCAACTTCGACGCCCCCAGCCACCGGCTCATGCGCGACATCGCCGCCTTGCCGCGTTGGCGCGACCGGCTCGACGGCGTCCTGCGCCACGCCGACGCCGTCCTCGATCCCGAGGCCTACCTGGAGCGGCTGACGTCCCTCGGCTGCGCGGCCGACGTGTGGGAGACGACGTACATCCACCTGCTCCAGGGCGAGGACCCGGTGCTCGACTGGGTGAAGGGGACCGGACTGCGGCCCGTGCTGACCGCCCTCGCCGACGAGCCCGAGGCGCGGGAGGACTTCGTCGCCGAGTACCGGGAGGCCCTGCGCGAGGCGTACCCGGCCGGCCCGCACGGCACGCCGTTCCCGTTCCGCCGGGTGTTCGCCGTCGCCCGGAAGCCGGGCTGACGGCCACCGCCCCCGCACGCGCCGGCGGGCGGTGCGGCAGCGTCAGGGGTTCAGGCCTTGCGGCGCCCTATCAGGTGCGGCTTGGCCTCTATCCCGTCCAGGCCGTGCCAGGCCAGGTTCACCAGATGCGCGGCCACCTCGGCCTTCTTCGGCCTGCGCACGTCCAGCCACCACTGGCCGGTCAGGGCGACCATGCCGACCAGGGCCTGGGCGTACAGCGGCGCCAGCTTGGGGTCGAAGCCGCGGCTCTTGAACTCGCGGCCCAGGATGTCCTCCACCTGGGTGGCGATGTCCGAGATCAGCGAGGCGAAGGTACCCGTCGACTGGGGGATGGGGGAGTCACGCACCAGGATGCGGAACCCGTCCGTGTACTCCTCGATGTAGTCCAGCAGGGCGAACGCCGCCTGTTCGCACAGTTCGCGAGGGTGACCGGCGGTGAGCGAGCTGGTCACCATGTCCAGCAGACGTCGCATCTCGCGGTCCACGACGACCGCGTACAGCCCTTCCTTGCCGCCGAAGTGCTCGTACACCACCGGCTTCGAGACCCCGGCCTTCGCCGCGATCTCCTCCACCGACGTGCCCTCGAACCCCTTCGCCGCGAAGAGCGTGCGACCGATCTCCAGCAACTGCTGACGGCGCTCGGCACCGGTCATCCGGGTGCGACGCGCTCGCCGCGGCTTGTCGTTGCCTGGGGTGCTGTTCGAGTCGGTCGCCACAGCGACCATCATGCCGCCTCGACGGGCTCCTTCCCGCGCGGGGAGCCGCCTTCCCCGGTGTTACGGCGCGAATCGATACGCGAGCGTGACGGCCAGCGCACGTCGTACGCCCAGCCCGCCATCTCGAACCAGCGGATCAGCCGGGCGGACGAGTCCAGCTGGCCGCGCATCACGCCGTGACGCGCCGAGGTCGGGTCGGCGTGGTGCAGGTTGTGCCAGGACTCGCCGCACGACAGGACCGCCAGCCACCACACGTTGCCCGAACGGTCGCGCGACTTGAAGGGCCGCTTGCCGACCGCATGACAGATCGAGTTGATCGACCAGGTCACGTGGTGCAGCAGGGCCACCCGGACGAGCGAACCCCAGAAGAACCCGGTGAACGCGCCCCACCAGGACATCGTGACCAGACCGCCGATCAGCGGCGGCAGCGCCAGTGACAGCACCGTCCACCAGACGAACTGACGGGAGATGGCACGGAGCGTCCTGTCCTTGATCAGGTCCGGCGCGTACTTCTCCTGCGACGTCTGCTCCTCATCGAACATCCATCCGATGTGCGCCCACCACAGGCCCTTCATCAGCGCCGGAAGGGTCTCCCCGAACCGCCACGGCGAATGCGGGTCACCCTCCGCGTCCGAGAACTTGTGGTGCTTGCGGTGATCGGCCACCCAGCGCACCAGCGGACCCTCGACCGCCATCGACCCCGCGATCGCCAGCGCGATCTTCAGCGGCCGCTTGGCCTTGAAGGACCCGTGGGTGAAGTGACGGTGGAAACCGATCGTGATGCCGTGACACCCCAGGTAGTAGAAGAAGACCAGCAGACCGAGGTCCAGCCAGCTCACCCCCCAGCCCCACGCCAGCGGAACCGCCGCCAGCAGCGCGACGAACGGGACGGTGATGAAGAGGAGCAGGGCGACCTGCTCGATGGACCGCTTCTTCTCGCCGCCCAGCGTGGCGGATGCGGCGTCGGTGGCCTGACCGCGCGCCTCTGGGGCGGTGTCGATCACGTCGGAGCTACTGGTCATACGCGTCCCCTGGGGGGTAAGTGGATGGAGAAGGAGTGGCCGGAGCGCGGGAACCGTGACGTGCTTCCTACGGGTCCGTAACCTACGGCATCGTAAGTATGGCAGTGCGTTGCCCGGCGGCAAGAGCCCGCGAGCCTGCGCGTCCCGGCCGACACCTATCCTGGAGTCGGTCGGACAGCGCGGTCCGCTCTGATTTCTTCCCGGATGTCCGATCCGTATGCGGCGCCCCGCCGCGCGAGACGCCGTCCGGGTTCCCCTCCCAGACGAGCTTCAACACTGCAAGGAGCCGCACCTGTGAGCAGTGCCGACGACCAGACCACGACGACGAGCAGTGAGCTGCGTGCCGACATCCGCCGCTTGGGCGACCTCCTCGGCGAGACCCTCGTCCGCCAAGAGGGCCCCGAGCTGCTGGAACTCGTCGAAAAGGTCCGCCGCCTCACCCGAGAGGACGGCGAGGCCGCCGCCGAGCTGCTGCGCGGCACCGAACTCGACACCGCGGCCAAGCTGGTCCGCGCCTTCTCCACCTACTTCCACCTCGCCAACGTCACCGAGCAGGTCCACCGCGGCCGCGAGCTGCGCGCCCGCCGCGCCGCCGAGGGCGGACTCCTCGCCCGTACGGCCGACCGGCTCAAGGACGCCGACCCCGACCACCTGCGCGAGACGGTCCGCAACCTCAACGTCCGCCCCGTCTTCACGGCCCACCCCACCGAGGCCGCCCGCCGCTCCGTCCTCAACAAGCTCCGGCGCATCGCCGCGCTCCTGGAGACCCCGGTCATCGAATCCGACCGGCGCCGCCTGGACACCCGCCTCGCCGAGAACATCGACCTCGTCTGGCAGACCGACGAACTGCGCGTGGTGCGCCCCGAGCCCGCCGACGAGGCCCGCAACGCCATCTACTACCTCGACGAGCTGCACGCGGGCGCCGTCGGCGACGTCCTGGAGGACCTCACCGCCGAACTGGAGCGCGCCGGCGTCAAGCTCCCCGACGACACCCGCCCCCTCACCTTCGGCACCTGGATCGGCGGCGACCGCGACGGCAACCCCAACGTCACCCCCCAGGTCACCTGGGACGTCCTGATCCTCCAGCACGAGCACGGCATCAACGACGCCCTGGAGACCATCGACGAACTCCGCGGCTTCCTGTCCAACTCCATCCGCTACGCCGGCGCCACCGAGGAACTGCTGACCTCCCTCCAGGCCGACCTGGAGAACCTCCCCGAGATCAGCCCCCGCTACAAGCGCCTCAACGCCGAAGAGCCCTACCGGCTCAAGGCCACCTGCATCCGGCAGAAGCTGGAGAACACCAAGAAGCGCCTCGCCAAGGGCACCGCCCACCGCGACGGCCGCGACTACCTCGGCACCAGCGAACTCCTCGACGACCTGCGGATCATCCAGCGCTCCCTGCGCGAGCACCGCGGCGGGCTCTTCGCCGACGGCCGCCTCGCCCGCACCATCCGCACCCTCGCCGCCTTCGGCCTCCAGCTCGCCACCATGGACGTCCGCGAACACGCCGACGCCCACCACCACGCCCTCGGCCAGCTCTTCGACCGGCTCGGCGAGGAATCCTGGCGCTACGCCGACATGCCCCGCGACTACCGCGCCAAGCTCCTCGCCAAGGAACTCCGCTCCCGCAGGCCGCTCGCGCCCACCCCGGCCCCCGTCGACGCACCCGGCGAGAAGACCTTCGGCGTCTTCGGCACCGTCAAGCGCGCCCTGGAGGTCTTCGGACCCGAGGTCATCGAGTCCTACATCATCTCCATGTGCCAGGGCGCCGACGACGTCTTCGCCGCCGCCGTCCTCGCCCGCGAAGCAGGCCTCATCGACCTCCACGCCGGCTGGGCCAAGATCGGCATCGTCCCGCTGCTGGAGACCACCGACGAGCTCAAGGCCGCCGACACCATCCTCGAAGACATGCTCTCCGACCCGTCCTACCGGCGCCTCGTCGCACTCCGGGGAGACGTCCAGGAGGTCATGCTCGGCTACTCCGACTCCTCCAAGTTCGGCGGCATCACCACCAGCCAGTGGGAGATCCACCGCGCCCAGCGCCGCCTGCGCGACGTCGCCCACCGCTACGGCGTACGCCTGCGCCTCTTCCACGGCCGCGGCGGCACCGTCGGCCGCGGCGGCGGCCCCACCCACGACGCCATCCTCGCCCAGCCCTGGGGCACCCTGGAGGGCGAGATCAAGGTCACCGAGCAGGGCGAGGTCATCTCCGACAAGTACCTCATCCCCTCCCTGGCCCGGGAAAACCTGGAGCTGACCGTCGCGGCCACCCTCCAGGCGTCCGCCCTGCACACCGCACCCCGCCAGTCCGACGAGGCCCTCGCCCGCTGGGACGCCGCGATGGACGTCGTCTCCGACGCCGCCCACGCCGCCTACCGCCGCCTCGTCGAGGACCCCGACCTGCCGACGTACTTCCTCGCGTCGACACCGGTGGACCAGCTCGCCGACCTGCACCTGGGCTCCCGGCCCTCCCGCCGCCCTGGCTCCGGCGTCTCGCTCGACGGCCTGCGCGCCATCCCCTGGGTCTTCGGCTGGACCCAGTCCCGGCAGATCGTCCCCGGCTGGTTCGGCGTCGGCTCCGGCCTCAAGGCCCTGCGCGAAGCCGGCCTCGACACCGTCCTCGACGAGATGCACCAGCAGTGGCACTTCTTCCGCAACTTCATCTCCAACGTCGAGATGACCCTCGCCAAGACCGACCTGCGGATCGCCCAGCACTACGTCGACACCCTCGTCCCCGACGAGCTCAAGCACGTCTTCGACACCATCAAGGCCGAGCACGAACTGACCATCCGCGAAGTCCTGCGCGTCACCGGCGAAACCGAACTCCTCGACGCCGCGCCCGTACTGAAGCAGACCTTCACCATCCGCGACGCCTACCTCGACCCCATCTCCTACCTCCAGGTCGCCCTGCTCAAGCGCCAGCGCGACGCGGCCACCGCCGGCGAACAGCCCGACCCGCTCCTCGCCCGCGCCCTGCTCCTCACCGTCAACGGCGTGGCAGCCGGCCTGCGCAACACCGGCTGAACCAGCCCCGCACACGACCGTGCCCCCGAACCTCGCACAGGTTCGGGGGCACGCTCGTGCCGTACGTCAGCCGCGGCCGGCCCGCCGGCGCCGGACCACCAGGAAACCGCCCGCCGCCAGCAGCGCCGCCGCCACACCCGACAGCACACCCACCGGGGCCCCATTGCCCGTCTCGGCCAGGTCACCGTCCGTACCGCCCTGCGGGGACGGCGACGCGGACGCCGGCACACCCCCGCCCACCGACGAACTCGGCGACGCCGACCCACCCGGCTCACCCGACGGTGCCTCGGACGCCCCCGGCGAGGACGACGGCGAAGCCGACCCGGACGGCGTCGCACCACCCGGCTCCTGCTCGTCCTCACAGTCCGTCCAGAACACCTTGTGCTTGGCCGAACCCTTCTCACCCTCAAAGGTCCAGAACAGCTTGTAGTGCCCGTCGGGCAGCGACAGGTCCGCACTGCGGCCGTGACCCTCGGCGTCCAGCGTCAGCGCACCCGACTTCACCGTCTCCCCCTTGTTCTCACTCGGAGGGATCGCATCGATGTGCCAGTCCACCTCCTGACCACCGTCAAAACCGAAGGCATCCAGGTAGAACATGCACACGTGCGGCTCGTTACGGCGCAGCTCCTCACCCGTCGAGGCGTCATGGATCTTCACCGTCCCGTTGTCACCGGGAGGACTGGCCTGAGCGGCCGGAGCGAGCAGAAGGACCGCGGAAGCGGCGGCGCACACAGCGCCGAGACGAGAGAGGGTTCGCATGGCGAGGTAGTCCATCTTCGAGAAGTGACCGGGAAGATGTGGAGGGGGCGGCTCAGCTTCCAGCCCCGGCCGCCGACACGTCAATCACGAACACACAACGCTCGTCCCTCCACAGAAGGAGAGAACGCCCCAACCCTCAGACGGTCACGAATGCCGCCGTCAGCAACGCCACCCCCGACAACGCCAGCACCCACGCCGCCCGCGTCCGCAACAGACCACCCGCCACCACGACGGACGCCAGCAACAGCGCACCACCCAGCGGAACCCACGCGTACAACACCCCCGCCGGCCCCGAACGCACCGCGTCGTCACCGCCGGGCTTCACCACCACCGCGTAGGTCCGGCCCTTCTCCACCGCGACCGACTTCTCCAGCACCACCCGCGACCGCGGCTGCGCACCCGCCGACGACGGCGCGAACCGCCCCCAGCACACGTCAGGCCCGCACCGCGCCACCTCGACCGTGCCCCGCTCCCGGCCCTTCGTCAGCATCACGTGCTGCGCCGTACCCCACGACGCCCACACCCCCGCGATCAGGATCAGCACCGCGACCGCAGCCATCGCAGCGAACCGCCCGAACCGCAACACGACGGCCGAGGCCGGGGACGAAGGGGTGGCATGGGCAGGCATGGCCGGGATCATTGGCCATGCCTGAACGGCCCGTCAACCTAGCCGGGGGACAAGTCAGGAGTTGTACGTGCTTTGCGCCCGCTCCAGCCCCTCGATCACCAGACACTCCACCGCGTCCGCCGCCCGGTCCACGAAGTAGTCCAGCTCCTTGCGCTCCGCCGACGCAAAATCCTTCAGCACGAAATCCGCCACCGGCATCCGCCCCGGCGGCCGCCCGATCCCGAACCGCACCCGGTGATAATCCGCCCCGAACGCCTTCGTCATCGACTTCAACCCGTTGTGCCCGTTGTCGCCACCACCGAGCTTCAGCCGCAGCACCCCGTAATCGATGTCCAACTCATCATGAATCGCCACCACATGAGCCACCGGCACCTTGTAGAAATCCCGCAGCGCGTTCACCGGCCCACCCGACAGATTCATGAACGACATCGGCTTCGCCAACACCACGCGCCGGTTCAACGGCCCCGGCGGCCCGATCCGGCCCTCCACGACCTGCGCCTGCGCCCGCCCGGCCCGCTTGAACCTCCCCCCGACCCGGTCCGCCAGCAGATCGGCCACCATGAAACCCACGTTGTGCCGGTTCCCCGCGTACTCCGGCCCCGGATTGCCCAGCCCCACGATCAACCAGGGAGCGGCGGCATCGGTCGTCACGTCCATGTCTCCTTCATACGCGTCGGCCGCTGCCCCGCACGGGAACAGCGGCCGACGAAACGACGACGCAGAGGATCAGGCCTCGGCGGCCTCTTCCTCAGCGGCCTCCTCGCCCTCCGGGGCCTCCTCGGCCTGCGCGGCCAGAACCTGAAGGACGACGGTGTCGTCCTCGACGGTCAGCGTGGTGCCCTTGGGCAGCTTGATGTCCTTCGCGAGGACCGAGTCACCCGCAGCCAGACCCTCGATGGAGACGGTCACCGACTCCGGGATGTGGGTCGCCTCGGCCTCGACCGGCAGCGCGTTCAGCACGTGCTCCAGCAGGAAGCCACCCGGGGCCAGCTCGCCCTCGGTGTGCACCGGGACCTCGACCGTGACCTGCTCGCCGCGCTTCACCAGCAGCAGGTCCACGTGCTCCAGGAAGCCCTTCAGCGGGTCACGCTGCACCGACTTCGGAATCGCCAGCTCGTTCGACTTGCCGTCGATGTCCAGCGCGATCAGCACGTTCGGCGTACGCAGCGCCATCAGCAGGTCGTGACCCGGCAGGGTCAGGTGCAGCGGGTCCGAACCGTGCCCGTACAGGACACCCGGAACCTTGTCTTCACGACGGATACGGCGCGCGGCACCCTTGCCGAACTCGGTGCGCGTCGCGGCGGAGATCTTCACCTCGGACATGGTCACTCCTCGAAGTCAGAAACGGACGTGGTCACCCGGCCACGAACGGCCTGCTACGAAGAGCGCGTCGATAACGGACCACCGCATCCGGAAACGGAAACGGCCTCCCTCGCCGAGCAACTTCAGCAGTCTACTCGGAAAGGGAGGCCGCACCCAAAAGGATCTACCCAAACACCACCACAGGTGCCTACTGCTCGTCGAACAGGCTCGTCACCGAACCGTCCTCGAACACCTCACGCACCGCACTCGCGATCGTCGGCGCGATCGACAACACCGAGATCTTCTCCAGATCCCGGCTCAGCTCACCCGGCGTCGGCAGCGTGTCCGTGAACACGAACTCACTCACCCGCGAGTTCTTCAGCCGGTCCGCAGCCGGACCCGACAGCACACCGTGAGTCGCCGTCACGATCACGTCCTCCGCACCGTGTGCGAACAACGCGTCCGCCGCGGCACAGATCGTCCCACCCGTGTCGATCATGTCGTCCACCAGGACACACACGCGACCCTTCACCTCACCCACGACCTCGTGGACGGTGACCTGATTCGCGACGTCCTTGTCACGCCGCTTGTGCACGATCGCCAGAGGCGCACCCAGCCGGTCACACCAGCGGTCCGCGACCCGCACCCGGCCCGCGTCCGGCGACACGACCGTCAGCTTCTCCCGGTCCACCTTCCGGCCCACATAGTCCGCCAGCAGCGGCAACGCGAACAGGTGATCCACCGGACCGTCGAAGAAACCCTGAATCTGGTCCGTGTGCAGATCCACGGTCAAGATCCGGTCCGCGCCGGCAGTCTTCATCATGTCCGCGATCAGACGCGCCGAAATCGGTTCACGCCCACGGTGCTTCTTGTCCTGCCGCGCGTAACCGTAGAACGGCACGATGACCGTGATGGAACGCGCCGACGCACGCTTCAACGCGTCGATCATGATCAACTGCTCCATGATCCACTTGTTGATCGGAGCCGTGTGGCTCTGGATCAGGAAACAGTCGGCACCACGCGCCGACTCCTGATAACGCACATAGATCTCACCATTGGCGAAGTCGAAGGCCTTCGTCGGGACAACCCCGACACCCAGCTGTTGGGCGACCTCCTCCGCAAGCTCGGGGTGGGCGCGGCCGGAGAAGAACATCAACTTCTTCTCGCCGGTCGTCTTGATCCCGGTCACAGCACTGTCTCCTCAGAGGTGTCGCAGCTGGGTGGCGAGAGACCTCGCAGCCGGCTTGCCGGAGGCCGTCTCAGCTGGTGGGGGTGCGGGTTGTGCACTTATCACCGTACGCCGTGTTTGAGGCATCGGTTTCCGGTCAGCCCTCGCCGGCCGACTCCCGGGAAGCCGCCTCCGCCGCCTTCGCGGCAGCGCTCCCCGGACGCTTACGAGCCACCCAACCCTCGATATTCCGCTGCTGACCACGGGCCACGGCCAGCGAACCGGGCGGCACATCCTTCGTGATCACCGACCCCGCAGCGGTGTACGCACCGTCCCCCACCGTGACAGGCGCCACAAACATGTTGTCCGAACCCGTCCGGCAATGCGAACCGATCGTCGTGTGGTGCTTGTCCTGCCCGTCGTAGTTCACGAACACACTCGCCGCACCGATGTTGGTCTGCTCACCGATCGTCGCATCACCCACGTACGACAGGTGCGGCACCTTCGTCCCGTCCCCGATCGACGCGTTCTTCGTCTCCACGTACGTACCGATCTTGCCCTTCACACCCAGCCGCGTCCCCGGACGCAGATACGCGAACGGCCCCACCGTCGCGTCCGCGCCGATCTCGGCGCCCGCGGCCACGGTGTTGTCGACCCGCGCCCCCGCACCCACACGGGTGTCGGTCAGCCGCGAGTTGGGCCCGACCTCCGCGCCCTCGCCGAGATGCGTCGTGCCGTGCAGCTGGGTGCCCGGGTGAACGACGGCATCCTGCTCGAACGTGACGGTGACATCGACGAAGGTCGTCGCGGGATCGATGACGGTCACACCGGCGAGCATCGCCTCGGTCAACAACCGGTCGTTGAGGATCCGCCGGGCCTCCGAGAGCTGCACACGATTGTTGATCCCCGCGATCTCACGATGATCACCGGCCACGGACGCCCCCACCCGGTGCCCCGCCTCACGCAGGATCCCCAGCACGTCGGTCAGGTACTCCTCACCCTGGCTGTTGTCCGTCCGCACCTTCTTCAGCGCGTCCGCCAGCAGCTGACCGTCGAACGCGAACACACCCGAGTTGATCTCACGGATCGACCGCTGCGCCTCGGTGGCGTCCTTGTGCTCCACGATGGCGGTGACGGCACCCGTGGCGTCGTCCCGCACGATCCGCCCGTACCCCGTCGCGTCCGGCACCTCGGCGGTCAGCACGGTGACCGCGTTGCCGTCGGCGGAGTGGGTGTCGGCGAGGGCCCGCAGGGTCGCACCGGTCAGCAGCGGAGTGTCCCCGCACACGACCACGACCGTCCCGTCCACGGACCCGCCCAGCTCCTCCAGGCCCATCCGCACGGCATGCCCGGTGCCGTTCTGCTCCGCCTGTACGGCGGTACGGACGTCGGGGGCGATCTCACCGAGGTGGGCGGTGACCTTCTCACGGGCGTGGCCGACCACGACGACCAAGCGCTCGGGCTGGAGCTCGCCGGCGGAGGCGAGCACATGACCCACGAGACTGCGACCGCAGAGCTCGTGCAGGACCTTGGGTGTGGCCGACTTCATACGGGTGCCCTCACCCGCTGCGAGAACGACGACGGCTGCCGGGCGGTTGGCGCTCACGGGATGCCCTTCGGCTGTGGATGGGGTGGGGTGACATCCGCAGGATACCGGGGGGTTTTGTGGGGGGCATGAGCGTGGGCCCTGACTTGGCTGCCGCCGGTCAGGGCCCGAACTTGAGCATGTGCTCCCCCGCCAGGACTCGAACCCGGACAGATGGCACCAAAAGCCACAGTGCTGCCAATTACACCACGGGGGAACGAACTCGACTAAACCGGACATCTAGCCAGGTCGTCGAGCAGCGCCTCCTACTATGCCGTACCAGGCGCCTTCCATGCGACGGTACAGGTCGGCGCTCCTGAGTACGTACACGATCAAGCAGCCGTGATACGCGTCCGCGGTGTTCTTTCGGCTTGTCTTCGCATGGTGTCTCTTGAGGGTGGCCCTCTGGAATGTCGAGGGCTCGACACCTGCCAAGGCGGCCCAAAACGTCTCGGACCTCGCCACGTTGGCGGACTCGTGGATGCTCACCCGAAAGCGCAGGCGCTCGCGCTCCACGCCCAGTACGTCGAGCCAGCGCAGGAAGAAGCTGATGACGTTCGGGTCGCTGTTGATGAAGTGCAGCCTCTCGCGGCGACTGTAGGGCTTGTCCTTGGCTCCCTCGGCCCAGTAGAGGGTCACTCCGGCCAGGAACACCTCCCTGTCGGACAGATCGCCGACCGCATGCTTGGCGGCCTCCTTCGCGTGCCGGCGCTCATCCTCGCGACGTTGCAGTGCGGCTTCCCAGCCTCGCCGGGCGATAGCCGACGCCTCCTCGGTGCTGCGCTTGCGCTCCGGCTTCGGCAGGTCCCGTACCCACAATGAGATCGAGCTCTTCGAGCACCCCAGCTCGACCTGGATCTGGTCGTACGTCCAGCCCTGAAGCCGGAGCTCCCGGGCCTTCTCGCGGAGGTCGTCCTTCGCGTTCGGGCGCTTCGTCCAGGCCGGTGGGGGTTCGCCCTCCAGCAGTCGGTTGAGGATGTCGTTGTTGTCGACGTGCAGGCGGTCTCGGATCTGGCGGCGGCTGAGGCCCTCTCGGCGTAGCGCCACCGCCCTCTCCCGTAGTCCCTCGAAGTCCGCGTACTTGCCGGGTGCATGTGTCATACGCATACCGTCCGGGCGGAATGGTGGGCTCCGGGGTCGAACGGTGAGCGATTCAGCAGTTCGAGGGATATCGGGCGGTTTCGCAGCCGAACGGTCACCGTGTGTGGTGTAGGCCAGTCCGGGAAACTCACCGGAAAACCGGCGGGGGCCGCCCGTAGGCTGGGAGGCATGACCGCGACGGGGGAAGACCATGTGACGGCCCGGGGAGGGCCTTGGTGGTGGGCCAGGCGGCGTAGCGCCGTGTTCGATGTGAGCCTGGCCGTGGTGTCCGCGCTGGAGTGTGCGCTGGAGGGGATTCCGTTCGCGCGGGACGCCGGGATCCCGGTGGCGGCGGGGGTCGTGTTCGGGCTGCTGGCCGGTTCCGTGCTGGTGGTGCGGCGGCGGTGGCCGATCGCGGTGGTGCTGGTGTCGATCGCCATCACGCCCGCCGAGATGGGTTTCCTGATGGGCGTCGTCGGCCTGTACACGCTGGCCGCGGCCGAGCTGCCCCGGCGGATCATCGGCTCGCTGGCGGGGATGTCGCTGGTGGGGACGCTGATCGTGACGTTCGTGAAGACGCGGCAGGACATGTCCCGGGGTGACCTGGACATAGGGGACTGGTTCGTCCCCTTCGCTGCGATCACGATGTCGCTGGGCTTCACGGCGCCTCCGGTGCTGCTCGGGCTGTACGTGGGGGCGCGGCGGCGGCTGATGGAGAGCTTGCGGGAGCGGGCGGACAGTCTGGAGCGGGAGCTTCAGTTGCTCGCGGAGCGGGCGGAGGAGCGGGCGGAGTGGGCCCGGAACGAGGAGCGGACGCGGATCGCGCGGGAGATGCACGATGTGGTCGCGCATCGGGTGAGTCTGATGGTGGTGCATGCGGCTGCGCTTCAGGCTGTTGCCCGGAAGGATCCGGAGAAGGCGGTGAGGAATGCCGCGCTGGTGGGGGACATGGGGCGGCAGGCGCTGACGGAGCTGCGGGAGATGCTCGGGGTGCTGCGCAGTGGCGGGGAGGGGCGGCGGGAGTCTGCCGCGTCGGTGCCGCTGGTGGCGGTGGGGGTGGCTGCCGCGGCGGCGGCTTCGCGGGCGGCGGATGACGAGGGGCCGTGTCTGGCGGAGATCGAGGAGTTGGTGGGGCAGTCGGCTGCCGCGGGGATGGTGGTGGCGTTGTCGGTGGAGGGGGATGTCCGGTCGTATGCGCCGTTGGTGGAGCAGACGGCGTATCGGGTGGTGCAGGAGGCGTTGACGAACGTCCACAAGCACGCGGCCGGGGCGAAGACGTATGTGCGGTTGGCACATCGGGTGTCGGAGATCGCGATGCAGGTGGAGAACGAGCCGCCGGAGGAGGCGGCGGCGTCGGCACGGTTGCCGTCCGGGGGGAATGGGCTGGTGGGGATGAAGGAGCGGGTGTCGGCGTTGGGTGGGGTGTTCGTGTCGGGGCCGACGGATGCGGGGGGTTTCCGGGTGTCGGCGGTGATTCCGGCGTCGTAGGCCGCCTCGGGTGGTCAGGCGGTGGTGAGGCGGGCGGGTTCGGTGCCGGTGATGAGGGTGGCCAGGGCGTGGTCGATGTCGGGGCCGAGGTACCAGTCGCCGGTGTGGTCGAGGGTGTAGGCGCGGCCGTCGGTGTCGATGGCGAGGAGGGCCTGGCTGTCGGTTTCGGTGCCGAGGGGGCAGACGTCGGTGTCGAGGGCGCGGCCGAGGTCGGCGAGGGTGCGGGCCATGTGGAGGCCGTGCAGCGGATCGAGGTGGAGGCCTGCGGGGGCGACTTGGCGGCCGGGGCCGGTGGGGGTGATGTGGAGTCCGCCGAATTCGGCCCAGGCTTCGACGGCGGCGGGGAAGACGGTGTGGCGGTGTCCTGCGGGTGAGGTGTGGTCGCGCAGGGTGTCGGCCCAGATTTCGGCTTGTTTGATGTCCCAGCGTCCGGGTTGCCAGCCGGCGGCACGCAGCGCGGCGTCGACGGGTACGGCGAAGCGGGTGGTGGAGGTGCGGTCGGTGTGCATCTGCCCTTCGTCTCGTCGAGGTCTTGGGGCGCGCGTGAGGGTGCGCCGTGCTGCGTGTGCTGGGGGTGGGGGGTGGGCGTCAGCCGTTCTGGGACGCCGGGTCGACTATGCGAACCCCGAAGTGGGCGCTGAGCGCGGTGCAGGCGCGGCAGGGGGTGGCGAAGCTGCCGTGGAGGGGGTCGCCGTCCTCGCGGATGCGTCGGGCGGTGAGTTTGGCCTGCTTGAGGGCCTTGCGTGCCTCGCCGTTGGTCATGGGTTTGCGTGCGGCGCGTTTGCTGCGTGCGGTGTCGGCGGCGGCGATGTGGCGGGAGATGAGGATGGTTTCGGCGCAGCGGCCGGTGAAGCGGTCGCGTTGGGCGCTGGTGAGGGTGTCGAGGAAGTCCTGGACGAGGGGGTGCAGGGCGGGGGGTGTGTCGCCGCGGGCGGCGGTGCCGGTGAGGGTGGCGCCGCGGACGGAGAGGGCGGCGGCGACGGTGGGGAGGATGCCGTCGCGGCGGTGCCGGAGGGCGGGGGTGTGGGTGGCTTCGGTGGTGCTCCAGCCGATGCGGGGGTCGCCGCCCAGGGGGTCGGTGGCCCGTGGGTCGCCGGCTTGGGGGCCGGTGTCGCGGGTTGTGCCTCTGGGGTCGCTGTTTCGTGGGTCGGCGGACCGGCCGGTGTGTGGTCCCGTCTGCGTGGCGTTCATGATCGTCTTCCCCTCCGTGCATCCCCCCGGGGGTCACAGACTGCCAAATGCCGTGGCTGGTGCGGAAGCTGGGGCGCGGCGACACGCCCGGAGCGGGGTGTGCCGTCACGGTGGGGTGACGGCTGGTCACGGAAGCGGAGGGGGTGCCGACCGGTGCCGGTGACCGGTGTCGTCGTACCGCATAGGCTGTCGGCACCGTTGGCGATGCGGTGATCCGTTCGGGGTTCGATGCAGTGAACCGGAGGGTGGTCCGCGGGGTCGGGGTGTGCAGTGAGGTGCGGTGAAGTGCGCCGAGGTGCAGTGGAGTCGAGAAACAAGACGTGACAGTCGATACGGGTCGTAGTGCGCCAAGGGTGGTCAATACGGGTCGTACAGAGTGCCGCAGGGGGCAACCGCCATGACGACAGGTCGGCTCGGGCAGCAAGCCGCGCCGCCGAACGCGGCCTACGCCGGGCAGGTCGTGCATTTCCCGGATCCGGTCCGGGCGGCCCGTCACCCGAGAGGGGTACGGGTCGATGAGCATGGTTACCCCGACTTCTCGGCTTACGCGCGTGCGGCCGCGGAGATCGCGGAGCCGCCGGAGGGTTTCGGTGTCGACGAGTTGCGGCTGACGGACTACGTGTCGGCGAACACGGCGTTGTCGGCGTCCGGGCACGAGCTGTGGGACACGGTGCCGGCGGTGGCGACGCCGCACGGCTGGACGTGGCACCACGTGGTGGGGTCGCGGCGGCTGGAGCTGGTGCCGGTCGAGGTGAAGGCCTTGCTGCGGCATCACGGGGGTGTGGCGACGTCGGGGGTCGACCATTCCAAGCGGGGGACGCGGCCGTTGCAGGAGACGCGTCCGGCGCACTTCGGGCTGCCGAAGTCGGGTGTGGCGGTGACGGAGTCGCAGGTGCAGGGCGTCGAGGAGGACCTCGGCTACCGGTTGCCGGGTGCGTACCGGTCGTTCCTGAAGGCGGCGGGCGGGTGCGCGCCGGTGGGTGCCGCGCTGGACGCGGAGCTGGGGCTGCTGGTGGACCAGCCGTTCTTCACGGTGCGTGACGAGGCCGCGGTCAATGACCTGGTGTACGTCAACAAGTGTCTGCGTGACCATCTGACCAAGGACTATCTGGGGGTCGCCTTCGTCCAGGGCGGGCTGCTGGCCGTGAAGGTGAAGGGTGAGCGCATCGGGTCCGTGTGGTTCTGCGCGTACGACGACGCGCGGGATGTGGATCCCTCGGTTCCGCCGGCGGAGCGGGTGGAGCGGCTGCTGCTGCCGTGCGGGGACGACTTCGATGTCTTCCTGTCGCGGCTGGCGGGCAATCCGCCGGAGTTGGAGACGGTGGCGAACCTGATGGTGGACGGCGGGTTCGCGCGTGTGGTGCCGGCGGGCGCGGTGTCGTCCTCGGCCGTGGGGGAGTGAGGTCGGCGATGGTGACCTTCGCGCAGGCGCAGGAGCGCGCGGAAGAGTGGATCAACGGGGATCTCCCGGCGTACCAGCATCGTGAGGTGCGGGTGCGGGAGTTCGACCTGGGGTTCGTGGTGTGGGCCGAGGACCGGGCGGACGGGCCGCGGTCGGACGGTGGTGCGCAGCGGCTGGTGATCGCGCGGGACAGCGGTGAGGCGACGCTGTGGCCCGGGCTGCCGGTGGGTGAGGTGATCCGCCGGTACGAGGAGGAGTACGGCCGTCCGGACGTGGCGGAGGAGCCGGCGCCGGCGGCGCCTGCCGCGCGGGTGGATCTGAATCAGACGTCGTTCCTGCTGACTCCGCCGGAGTGGTTGCAGGATGCGGCGGACAAGCTGGGGATTCCGGATCGGCGGGGTGCGGGGGCCGGTGAGACGGGTTCGGCTCCTGCGGCGTCTTCGGCCTCTGCGGCTTCTTCGGCCTCTGCGGCCCCTTCGGGTCCTGCGGTTGCTGCCGATGGACCGGTGCCCGCCGGCGGGTCGGCTTCCGGTTCCGGTTCCGCTTCTGGTGCCTCGGCTGCGGGCGGTGCGACTCCCGCCCAGGGGGCGCCCGTCGCGCCGGGGAGTGGTACGGCGTGGCCGGCCGCCGGGGGGAGTGATGCGGAGGCGGGCGACGGCTCGGCAGCCGGTCCTGGTGCTTCCGCCGCGCCGGGTGTGCCCGAGGGGGCGACGCCGTGGGCCGGTACGGACACCAACGGCGATGCCGGTGACGACCGTTCCGTACCGCTGCCGGCGACGGTCTTCGCACCGCCGCTGAGCGAGACCGACGGTGCCACGCCGCCGCCGTCGTCGACGCCCGATGCCCACACGGCTCTGATGTCGGGCGGCAGTCAGCTTCCGCCGACCGCGGTGACGCCGGCGGTGGACGGTCCGGGCGCCTCGGATTCCGGCCCGGCGGGCGGCCCGGGGTACGGCTACCCCTCGGGCCCGGCCACCGCGCCCGGTGGACCGGGGACGCCGGCCGGTGGGGTGCCGCAGGGCAGTACGCCTCCGCCAGTGCCGGGTGCGCAGCCGTACGGCTATCCGCAGGGATCGGGTGGCGGGGCTGCCGGCCCTGCCCGTCCTGCCGGGCCGGGTGTGCCGGAGCGGCCGCTCGCGCCCAACGCCGGGGACATCGCCGACGCCGCGACCAGCAAGGCGGCTCCGCCGCCGGGCCGTGGGCGGGGCACGGGTCCGACCACGCCGCCCCCGCCGGGTGCTCCGGGTGCTCCGGGAGCGCGGCCGGGCAGCACGCCCCCGCCGTCGGGGCCCGGCGCTCCGGGTACTCCGGCGGGCGGTTACGTCCCTACGCAGCTCGTGTCGGCGCTCGGCCCTGACGGGCCGGGAGGGCCGGGAGGACCCGGTTCGGAGGGTCCCGGTGGTCCCGGTGGGCCCAGTGGCCCGGGCGGTTCCGCGGGGGCCGGCTCTTCGCAGGGGCCGGGGGCGCCGCTGCCTCCCCCGCAGCCGGCGGGTGCTGCGCATGCGCCCGGCGCGCCGCAGCCGCCTGGTCCCCCCGGTGCGCCGCAGCCGCCCGGTGCCCCCGGTGCGCCGCAGCCGCCCGGTGCTCCTGGTGGTACGCCTCCGGGGGGCGTCCACCATGCCGCCACGATGTTCGCCGACCCCGGCCGGATGGGCCCGGGCGCGCCTCAGCCCCCGCAGCCGCCCGGCCCTCCCGGAGCGCCCGGCGCACCTCACCCGCCCGGTGCTCCGAATCCGCCCGGTGCTCCTCACCCGCCCGGCGCCCCTGGTGCTCCGGGTGCTCCTGGCGGCCCGGGTCCGGTGCATCACGCGGAGACCATGCTCGCCACGCCTCCGGCGGGTGGCCCCGGTGTGCCTCCGCCGCCGCAGGCGCCCGGCGCGCCGCCCGCTGCCCCGGGAGCCCCGGGAGCCCCGGGAGCCCCGGGAGCCCCGGGAGCACCCGGCATGCCGGGTGGCCCGCCGCCCGTCCCGCACGGCGGGATGCCGGGAGCGGTGCCTCCGGGTATGCCGCCCGGCGCGATGCCTCCGGGCGGGATGCCTCCGGGTGCGATGCCGCCGCCCGGCCCGCCCGTCCCCGGGCAGCCGCCGGCGTACGGCTATCCGCAGCAGCCCGGCGGGCAGCCGACCGTGGGCCCCGGCTACCAGGCCGTGCTGCGCTACCGCGCGCAGGACGGTTCCGAGCAGCAGCTGATCCGGCGCTCGGCGCCGGGCACGCCGCACCCGGAGTGGCAGATCTTCCACGAGCTGCGGGCCATGAACGTGCCCCCGGACCAGGTGCTGGAGCTGCACACCGAACTGGAGTCGTGCGAGCTGCCGGGCGCGTACTGCGCGCGGATGATCCGGGAGCAGTGGCCGCAGGCGCGCATCACGAGCATCGCGCCGTACGGCACCGACCACGCGAGCCGGCAGCAGGGCATGCAGCAGCTGCTGGCCCACCAGGGCGAGTTGCACCAGGTGGCGGACGGCCCGGCGCGTCCGGCTCCGGTGCGCGCGCCGCTGCCGCCGGTGCAGCCGGCGCCGCCGATCCCGCCGGAGGCCATCGGGCAGGAGCTGGGGGCCGCGTTCGGGCCGGGGGTGTTCCGGTTCGAGCAGGCCGCCGTGTCGCGCCAGGGTGTGCCGCCGGTGGTGGCGCACACGCTGGTGGCGGCCGGGCTGCCGATGGACATGGGCCCGTTCTTCTGGGCGCAGGCCCAGCCGGGGCGGCCCGTGCCGACGCTGGCGGAGCTGGCGGCCGAGCGTGGTGTGCAGCCGGCCTCGGACGCGGGGTCCTACCTGGTGATGGGCAGCGACTTCGGCAAGGCGATCTGCGTGCAGTACGGCACGGCGAACATCGTCGCCGTGCCGGTGGAGGCGGGGCCGGGCGGGGCGCCCGTGCCGCCGCAGTTCGTGAACACCGGGCTGCCGGAGTTCGCCCGCTGCCTGGCGCTGCTCGGGCGGATGTGGCGGCTGCGGTTCGGGCTGAACCAGGAGCAGGCGGGCCGCTGGACCGTCGACTTCCAGGCCCAGCTGGCCGCGCTCGACCCGGCGGCGCTGGGCTCGCCGGAGAGCTGGTGGTCGGTGCTGCTGGAGGAGATGTGGGACGGACTGCTGTGAGCCGTCGCCGCTGACGTGCCACAAGAAGCCGGGTCCGGGTCGCTCGTACGACCGGGCCCGGCTTCTTGCTGCCGTGCCGGAAATTCTTCGCGTCGGGCTGTCACATCTTCCTCCGCCGCTCCGTCAGTGCAGTGACAGCGACGCACGGCCGACACAGGAGGCAGAGATCATGCAGGCACGGATGACGAACCCGGCGTACGTCCTTTCCGGCGCGATGAAGGGCATCGGCACGCTCTTCCAGGCGATCGGGGAGGGCGGCCTGGCACAGGAGGTGGCGGAGATCGTCGGGCTGCGCGCCAGCCAGATCAACGGCTGTGGTGCCTGCGTGTACGGGCATGTCGCCAACCTCCGCAAGGCCGGGGTGAGCGAGGAGCGCATCGCGGCCGTCGCCGCCTGGCGGCACACGCCCTTCTTCTCGGACGCCGAGCGTGCGGCCCTGAAGCTGACGGAGGCGATGACGCGGCTTTCCGACCTCTCGGGGGAGTCGGTGCCGGACGCGCTGTGGGACGAGGTGGCCGACCACTTCGACGAGAAGGAGCTGTCCGCGCTGATCCTCACCGTCTCGGTCACGAACATGTTCAACCGCATCAACACGACGATCCAGGAGCCCGCGGGCACCACCTGGGGATGACGGCCGCCGCCCGTCTGGCCGCGGGGCCCCGGGCTGCGAGCGGAGTGTCGCGTTATGAACACTTCCGTCTGATCCATCAAGATGTGCGCTGAATCATCCCATTTCTGACGCGACTTCACGCCGATGTGGTGGAGAGGGGTCCGGATGAGCAGCGCGACGGCGTCGCCGCACGGCTTCACGGCCGTGCGGGGGCGCGGCTACCGTCCCGAGCAGGTCGACGAGTACGCCGAGGCCCTCTCCGCGGACCGCGACGCGGCCTGGGAGCGAGCCGCCCGCCTGACGGTGCTCGCCCGGCGGATGGACGAGGAACTGACGCGGCTGCGCGGGGCCGTGGCCCGGCTGGCCCCGCAGAACTACGAAATGCTCGGCGACCGGGCTCGCCGGCTCTTCGAACTCGGCGAGCAGGAGGCCGCGGCCGTACGGGAGGGGGCGCGGGAAGAGGCGCGCCAACACGTGGAGGGGGCGCGGTCGTCCGCGGACGGCGTGCGGGAGTCCGCACGGGCGCATGCCGAGGCCGTACGCGCCGACGCCGACGAGCGGGCCCGGCAGCGGCTGCTCGCCGCGCGCGCCGAGGCCGACGAGACCCTGGGCGCGGCCCGGCGCGAGGCGCAGGAGGATCGGGGCGAGGCCCTGGCCGCCTTGCGGGAGATGCGGCAGCGCACCTCCGGGATGCTGGCCGAGCAGGACAAGGAACGCGCCGAGCGGTGGGCGCAGACGGAACGGCAGGAGGCCGCCCGGGAAGCGGCCCTCGACGCCCACCACGACGAGGCGGTGACGCGCGCCGAGGCCGAACTGTCCGAGGCCGAGCAGGCCTTCGCCGACGCCGAGGACTCCGCCCGCGAGCTGGAGGAGGAGGCTCACGCCCGTGCGGCGGAACTGGTCGCCCGGGCGCGGGAGCACGCGGAGGCCGCGGAGGCGGAGACGGACCGGCTCCTGCGCGTGCACGCCGAACAACGGGACGACGCCCTCGCGCACATCGACCGTGTCCACACCAGCCTGACGGCGTGGGCGGGACGAGCGGCGGCGGACTGAAACAGCCGGCGGCCTGCCGCCGTACCAGTGCCGCCACCCCGTCGGTTGACGTGGCGGGGGGCGGCACTGGACGCGCGCGCACGCATGCCGTGCGGGCCGGCGGGCCAGGGCTTCGCGTCAGTTGTCCCTGCGTACCGCGCCCGCCAGGATCCACCCCTCCACCGCCTCGTACTGGTGGCGCTGCTCCTCCGACTTCCGGCGGCCGGAGGCGATCGTGCCCAGCCAGCCGCAGGCGAAGCCCAGGGGTATCGAGAGCAGGCCCGTGGTGGTGAACGGGAACCAGTTGAAGTCGGCTTCGGGGAAGGCCGAGACGGGTGAACCCGAGACCAGGTTGGTGCCCGGCATCAGCACCAGGACGGCGAGGGAGCCGCCGATGAGGGTGCTGAGCAGGCCTGTTCGCGTGTAGCGGCGCCAGAAGAGGCTGTAGACCAGCGCGGGCGCGATGGCCGAGGCACCCAGGCAGAAGGACAGCGTGACCAGAGGTTGCAGGCTGCGGTGCTGGACCTGGGTGGCCAGGATGATCGCCGGGATGCCCACGGCCAGGGCCGACAGCCGGGCCACGGTCATCTCGCGCCGGGGCGACATCTCCTGCACCCGGGCCGCGAACACGTCGTGCGCGAGGGAGTTGGCGCAGGCCAGGATCATGCCGGCGACGGAGGCGAGCAGCGTGAGGAAGACCGCCGTGGTGACGGTGGTGAACAGGAACGTCTCCGCCGACGACACGTCCCGCCCGAAGGCCGCCTGCGATCCCAGCAGATACGCCGTGTTGCCCTGCGGGTCGACCTGCGCGATCAGCTTCCGCCCGATCAACGCCGTCGCGCCGAAGCCGACGACCGTGATGACCAGTACGAACAGGGCCACACCCGACACCGCCCAGGACATCGAGCGCCGCACCTGCCGGGCGCTGGAGGCCGTGTACATGCGCATGGTGACGTGCGGCAGGACGCCACCGCCGAGGACCACGGTCAGCTGCGCGGTGATCATGTCCAGGTCGGGGCTGGGGCCGCCCGCGAACTGGAGGCCCGAGGAGAGGAACGCCGAGCCGACACCACTGTTCTGTGCGGCCGCGTCGAACAACGCGCCCGGGTCCCAGTCGAACCGGTTCAGGATCAGTATCGCGACCACCATGCCGGAGCCGAGCAGCATCACGATCTTCAGGATCTGGATGAGGGCGGTGCCCTTCATCCCGCCGATCGCCGCGTAGCTGATCATCAGCGCGCCCACGCCGATGATGCAGCCTGTCTGGAGTGACTCGCCCGAGAAGCCGAGGATGAACGCCATCAGTTGCCCGGTCCCCGCCAGCTGGACCAGCATCAGCGGCACCAGTGCCGCCAGGGTCACCGCACAGGCGGCGATGCGGACGGCGCGTCCCGGCATCCGGCGGGTCAGTGCGTCGCCCATGGTGAACCGGCCGGCGTTGCGCAGCGGTTCGGCCAGCAGGAACATCAGCAGCATCAGGGACAGGGCCGTGCTCAGTGCCAGCACGATCCCGTCGTAGCCGAACAGGGCGATGACCCCGCCGGTGCCGAGGACGGTCGCGGCGGAGATGTAGTCACCGGCGATCGCCAGGCCGTTGCGCATGGGGGACAGGGAGCTGTAGCCGGTGTAGAACTCGTCCAGGTCGTCCCGGTCCGGGCCCGTCATCACGCACAGCAGCAGCGTGATCGTGGCGACGGCGGAGAAGCCGACGAGGGACATCGCCTGGGCGTTGCCGCTGAAGACGGTGTTCACCGCGCTCCCTCCCGCTTCGCGTCCAGCTCGGCGTGCTTGCGTATCCGGTCCGCGATCGGGTCGACGCGGCGGCGGGCCGTCTGTTCGTACAGGGCGACCGCGAGCCAGGTCACGGGGACCTGGACGAGCGCCAGCAGCAGGCCGGTGGGCAGGCCGTCGGTGACGGTGCTCGTCATGAACGAGGGCGCGAACGCCGACAGGGTCAGGAACAGGACGAAGTAGCCGAGCGCCGTGAGCGTGGCCACGCGCCGCTGCCAGCGGTAGGCGCTGCGCAGCACCCGCAGGTCGCTGTGGTGTCCGAGCGCGGCGTGGCGCTGGGGACGCCGTCCGGCCGGCTCGGGAGCCTCCTGCGGTGCCCAGGGGTAGGTGTCGTACGTGTACGGGTCGTAGGAGGGGGGTGGTTCGGGTGGTCGGTACGGGTAGGACGGGGACGGGTCGTAGGACATCCCGGTTCTCCTTGCGAGGGTGGGATCCGGTGCGGCGGGCCGCAGGGAGGTGGGGGGCGGGAGCCACGCACGCTACTTCGGAGTAGGGGTCCTGCGCGAGGGTTTCTGCAAACTGATCGGTCGGTATGCGCTTACCTTTCCGACCTCGGGTGTTACCCGCGTTAACTCGGCTTTTCCGGGATTCCCGGTGCGTCACCGGCGGTGGATCAGCGACACGGACGCGGGCACTTCTGCCTGACCGTCGGCCGTCGCCCTGAAGGTCAGTCGCCGGTCGATCCGGCGCGGGACCGAACTCTCCGCGAGGATCGTGAAGTTGACGCCTGCCCTCCCTCCGGCCGGCACGTTTACGCAGGTCTGGCCCTGCCCCTGGTCGGTCCCCGCGGTCCAGCCGCCGCCCACCGGTGGTGCCCAGACCGTCACGCGGTGTGCGATGTCGTCGAAGTTGTAGACGTCGACGCTCATGCGGGTGCGGCGGCCGAGGCGGTAACCGTGCGGCGGGGGTGCGTCACCGTCCTGCTTGCCGGGGGCGGCGTTGCGGGCGGGGAAGCGCTGGGCGAGGACGATGTGTTCGGCGGGGGAGAGCCGGCCCCTCGGCCGGGCGGGGGCTTGAGGCGAGGCCGCGGGAGGCGCCGCGGACGTGAAGTAGAGCGGGTCGCGCGAGGCGGTCACCGGCTTCCCGGAGGGAAGGCGGCGGCCCATGAGGTCGTAGGCGGTCCCCGCCGGACACCGGGTCAGGCGCACGGGCCGCTCCGCCCAGACCACCGTGACCTGCTCGCCGCGGCCGCTGTCGAAGACGAACCCTCGGACGCCGTCCGGCAGCAGGGGCGCGGGGCCGGTGAAGTGGGCCGCGCCGAGCAGTGAGGTGAGGGCCGCGAACGCGCTGTAGGCCGGCAGCGGCCGGAAGTCGCGGTCGAGCAGCCCGAAGTAGACGCCGTCGTCGTGCAGCGGCGGGCCCGCGAACCAGAACTGCCGGTCGTTGCCCGCCGCCAGCCCTTCCACCATCGAACGCACCACGTACCGCGCCTGCTCCATCTCCTGCGCGGGTGTCAGGTCCGCGCCCGGCCGCGTCTTCTGGAACGCGCCGCACTCCGTCATCCACAGCGGTATGCCCGCCTCGTGCCGCCGGGCCAGTTCGTGCTGCTCGTCCGCGGCGCCCGGGAACCGCGGCTCGCCCGGCTCGGTGGGATCGGGGTAACCGTGGAAGGCCCACACGTCGGCGTACCGCACGATGTCGTTCGCGAGCAGCAGGTCCTGGAAGGGGCCGGTCTGGGCGATGCCCGGCAGCACGACGAGGCAGGGTTCGTGCGCGGCGTCCTTGATGCCGAGCGCGGTGGCCTTCACGAACGCGGCGTGGGCGTCGCCGGTGCTGCGGGTGGTGTCGACGTCCGGTTCGTTCGACAGCTGGAGCGCCTCGGGGGCGGCGGCCGTGAGGCGCCGGGCGTAGTGGTAGGCGTGCCTGAGGTCCGCCGGGAGGGGGAGTGAGGCGTCGGTCATGGCCCACTCGGGGGCGGGGGAGAGCACGTCGAGGACGGCCAGGCCGTGGGCGCGCAGGGTGCGGGTGCGGCGGTCGTGGACGCCGGTGTCGTGGACGCCCGGCACCGGCTCGACCGCGGGCCAGGACTGGCCGTCCCGTACCCAGCCGGCTCCCATGTCCCGCAGGGCGGAGGCGAAGTCCGCCAGACGCGAGGGCGGCACGAGGGAGGACGCCCAGAGGTTGACCCCGAAGCGGGCGGCGGGGCCGGTGACGGCGGGCCGGGCCGGCAGGCGGGCGAACCGGCCCGTCACGCCCTCCGCCTCCACGCGGTAGTGCCCCGGGGGCAGTGCGGGCAGCGTGACCGTCGCGCCGAGGTCACCGGCGGCGACGGCGGCGTGGCCGGTGGCGACGCGGTGGCCGTGGTGGTCGCTCACCACGTACCGCACCCGGTGGTCGCGGGTGGCGTGCCCGTCGAGGGTCAGACGCAGCCGGGCCGGTTCGCCCTCGCGGTGCCGGGGGACCGACAGTTCGCTCAGGGCCGGGTGCCCGTCCAGACGGCGCAGCGTGAAGCGGTCCAGCGACAGGACGTACGCCGTCGTGGTGTCCAGGACGGCCGGTTCGGTGACGCGGAAGGTGAACGTGTTGGTGCCGTCCCGCAGTTCGACCGTCCCCAGATCCAGCCGGGACAGGTCGCCCCAGGCGGGCCGCGATGCGTACCAGTGCGGTTGCGAGCCCGCGATCTCGGAGAAGGGGCCGTCGTTCACGGACAGGTGCAGGTAGGAGGCGACGGCCTCGGTGTGCGGCGTCTCGACCGGCGCCGTGGCCACGGCCGTCAGCGCGTACACCCCGGCCCGCGGGGCGCGCACGGAGTACGTCGCGTACCAGCCGGTCCGCGCAGGGGGTTTCCCGGTCGTCCGTAACCGCAGGTACCGGCCGCCGGCCGCCCTGCGGTCCCTCACCACCGGGATGTTCGTCCGCACCGCGGACTCGCCCTGCACCGTCACCGTCATCGTCATGGGCGCGGCCGCCCGCGCCGTGCTGCCGCTGCCCGCGACCATCGCCCCGAGTCCCGCTGCCATCGCCGTGCGCCTGTTGAAGTCCATGCCACCAGCAGACACGCACGGCCCGTCACTCCGCGTCACCCGCAAGAGTGTCCGAACCCGGAAACGGGTCGGGGGCGAGCCCTAGGGGTTCCCGGGGGCGGCGTCGAGGTGCCGGCGCTCGTAGCGGATCCCCGGGCTGCCGCCCACGGTCGTGTTCTCCACCCGCGTGAAGCCGTTGCGGGTCAGGACCCGCATGGAAGCCGGGTTGTCGAGGGTCGTTCGCGCGGTGAGGGACGTCAGGCCGTAGTCGGTCGCCGCGAGGCGGCACACCTGCGCCACGGCTGCCGTCGCCACGCCCCGGCCCGCGGCCTGTTCGCCGACGCGGTAGCCGAGTTCGGCGCCGCCGTCCACCAGGTCGATCAGGTTCACCCGGCCGATCAGCTCCCCGTCCTCCCCGAGGACCACGTGGAAGCGGCACACGCGCGCGTGCTGCTCGTCGAGGAGCGCCCGAAGCCGTGCGGCGAACCCATCCGCCGTGAAGAAGGCGTCCCCGCGGTCCGGCACCGTCCGGGCGAAGTACGCCCGGTTCTCCCGCTCGAAGGCCAGCAACGCGTCCGCGTGTTCCGCCCGCAGGGGCTCCAAGGTCACCATGGGCGCGAGGATACGGACGCGCTCAGTCCTTCAGTACCGGAAACGTCCGGGGCGCGAGGAACAGCAGCACCAGGAACGCCAGGGCCGCCGCGCCCGCCGCGCCCATGTACACGGCGTGCACGGCGTCGGCGATGGCCCGCCGGGTCGCCTCCGGAGCGCTGCCGGAGTCGAGTGCCCGCGTCACCGAGTCGAGGTCGCCCGCCCCGCCGAGCCGCGCGGCGAGCACCCCGTTGGCGACCGCGCCGAAGACCGCCGCGCCGATCGTCTGGCCGGTCTGGCGGCAGAACAGCACGGAGGCGGTCGTCGTGCCGCGCTCCGCCCATCCCACCGTCGACTGCACCCCGACGATGAGCGGCAGCTGGAACAGGCCCAGCGCGGCGCCGAGCAGCAGCATCAGCAGGGCCGGCTGCCAGGCCTGCCCGGGGTAGGGCAGGAAGGGGAACGCGAACAGGATCAGTGCGGCCGTGCCGATGCCCAGCATCGCCGTGTTGCGGAAACCGATCCTGCGGTAGACGTGCTGGCTCAGCGCCGCCGACACCGGCCAGCTCAGCGTCCAGACGGACAGGACGAACCCGGCGGCCACGGGAGCGAGGCCCAGCACCGACTGGGCGTACGTGGGCAGGAAGACCGCCGGCGCGACCATCAACAGGCCCAGCGCGCCCAGGGCCAGATTGACCGCGGCGATGGTGCGGCGCCGCCACACCCAGCCCGGGATGATCGGGTCCGCCGCCCGGCGCTCCACCAGCACCACGACCGCCACCAGGGCGAGTCCCGCCCCGAACAGGGCCGATGAGGGCACCGAGAGCCACGGCCACGCCACCCCGCCCTGCACCAGGGCCGTGAGCAGAACGCCGCCACAGGCGAACACCGCGAGGGCCCCCGCCCAGTCCACGCGCGCGTGCGCGGTGCTTTCCCGCTCCGGCTCGTGGAGGTGACGGACGATCAGCCACAGCGCGAGCGCGCCGATCGGCAGGTTGATCAGGAAGATCCAGCGCCAGTCCGCGTACGCGGCGAGCACCCCGCCGAGTCCGGGACCGGCGACCGCGGAGACCGCCCACACCGTCGACAGCTTCGACTGGATCTTCGGGCGGTCCTTCAGCGGATAGAGATCGGCGGCGAGTGTCTGCACCGTGCCCTGGAGCGCGCCGCCGCCCAGACCCTGCACGACACGGAAGGCGATGAGCGCCCCCATGTTCCAGGCCAGCGCGCACAGCAGCGACCCGAGGAGGAAGAGCACCGACCCCGCTATGAGGACCGGCTTGCGGCCGAAGGTGTCGGAGAGCCTGCCGTACACGGGCAGGGTGACGGTCACGGCCAGCAGATAGCCGGAGAACAGCCAGGAGAAGACGGAGAAGCCGCCCAGGTCCCCGACGATCTGCGGGACGGCGGTCGAGACGATGGTCGCGTCGAGCGCCGCCAGCGCCATCGAGAGCATCAACGCCGCGACGACGGCTCCGCGCCGGCCCGCCGCGGCGGGCTGTGCCGCCTCGACCTCCGCGGAACTGGTGCTGCCCACCCCGGCCCTCCCCCTCGCCCCGGCCACACCCTCGCCCCGGGCCCCGTCGTTTATGCCTGCCCCTTGCACCTACCTGCCGCGGACAGCTTCCCACTTGACCCTGACGCAGCGGGAGGGTGGAGCCTGAGTGAGCTCGTGGGTGGAGCCGACCCTGAGACGGACTCCACCCTTCGGCGGACTGCCCCTAGGGGTACCTCCGTACTACGACCTGGGGAGGGTTCGTACCGGCGGAGGACGAGACGGGCTGGGGCCCGTCCTTAACCTGGCTTTACGCCGCTGGGGGGCGGTGGGCACACCGGCGGGGGTGGGGTTTTCCACAGCAAAAGACTGCGCTGAACACCAGGGCGCGGGACCCCTCCCCGCCGCGAGACTGAAACACGTCGGACCGGTTCGAGGTCCGGCGCCGCGCACAGCGGCTGCCGACCGGGCGACCGCCTTCACCATTTGCTGACCGATATAGGAGACATACCGTGACTTCGGCTGTGACCATTCCCAGGCACGGGGGTACTGGAGGGCGTACGGCCGTTGCCGCGCGGGCGCGGCAGGTCGTGAAGGCGTACGGATCCGGTGAGACCCGCGTCGTCGCCCTCGACCACGTCGACGTGGACATCGCACGCGGCCAGTTCACCGCGATCATGGGTCCCTCGGGATCCGGCAAGTCCACCCTCATGCACTGCCTGGCCGGGCTCGACACCGTGACGGGCGGCCAGATCTACCTCGACGAGACCGAGATCACCGGTCTGAAGGACAAGAAACTCACGCGGCTGCGCCGGGACCGGATCGGGTTCATCTTCCAGGCGTTCAACCTGCTGCCGACGCTGAACGCGATCGAGAACATCACCCTGCCCATGGACATCGCGGGCCGCAAGCCCGACAAGGAGTGGCTGACGCGGGTCGTGGAGACCGTCGGGCTCGCCGACCGTCTCAAGCACCGGCCCACGCAGCTCTCCGGCGGCCAGCAGCAGCGCGTCGCCGTGGCGCGGGCGCTCGCCGCCCGGCCCGAGATCATCTTCGGGGACGAGCCGACCGGAAACCTCGACTCCCGCGCCGGCGCCGAGGTCCTCGGGTTCCTGCGCCGCTCCGTCGACGCGCTGGGCCAGACCATCGTGATGGTCACCCACGACCCGGTGGCCGCCAGTTACGCGGACCGGGTGCTGTACCTCGCCGACGGCCGCATCGTCGACGAGATGTTCAAGCCGACCGCGGAAGCCGTCCTCGACCGCATGAAGGACTTCGACGCCCGGGGGCGCACGTCATGACCGTCATGAAGACCTCGATGCGCAACTTCCTCGCGCACAAGGGGAGGATGGCGCTCTCCGCGATCGCCGTCCTGCTGTCGGTCGCCTTCGTCTGCGGCACGCTCGTCTTCACGGACACCATGTCGACCACGTTCGACAAGCTCTTCGCGGCCACCTCCTCCGATGTGACGGTGAGCGCCAAGGGCGCCTCCGACAGCGGCGAGACGACCGCCGACAACGGCAAGCCGCCGGTCATGCCGGCCTCCGTGCTGGGCGAGGTCCGCAAGGCACAGGGCGTGAAGTCCGCCGAGGGCACGGTGTTCTCCACCTCGGTGACGGTCGTCGACGGCGACAAGGACAACCTGTCGCCCTCCAGCGGCGCCCCGACCATCGTCGGCAGCTGGAACGGCAACGACGCCCGCACCATGAAGATCACCTCCGGCGCTGCGCCCAAGGGCCCCGAGCAGATCATGGTCGACGCCGACACCGCCGACAAGCACGACCTGAAGCTCGGCGACGAGATCGGCGTCATCAGCGCCGTCGGCACCCACACCGCGAAGATCTCCGGCATCGCCGACTTCACCGTGACCAACCCCGGCGCCGCGATCTTCTACGTCGACACCAAGACCGCCCAGCAGACCCTGGTCGGTGAGAGCGACGTCTACACCAACGTCAACGTCACCGCGGCCGCCGGCGTCAGCGACGCACAGCTGAAGAAGAACGTCACCGCCGAACTCGGCGGCGGCTTCCAGGTGAAGACGGCCAAGGAGACCGCCGAAGCCAACCAGAAGGACGTCGAGGGCTTCATGAACGTCATGAAGTACGCGATGCTCGGCTTCGCCGGGATCGCCTTCCTCGTCGGCATCTTCCTGATCATCAACACCTTCTCCATGCTGGTCGCCCAGCGCACCCGCGAGATCGGCCTGATGCGGGCCATCGGCTCCTCCCGCAAGCAGGTCAACCGCTCCGTGCTGGCCGAGGCGCTGCTGCTCGGGGTCGTCGGCTCGGTGCTCGGCGTCGGCGCGGGCGTCGGCCTCGCCGTCGGCCTGATGAAGCTCATGGGCCTGGTGGGCATGGAACTGTCCACCGACGACCTCACGGTGGCCTGGACGACCCCCGTGGTCGGTCTCGTCCTCGGCGTGATCGTCACCGTGCTGGCCGCCTACCTGCCCGCCCGGCGCGCCGGCAAGATCTCCCCGATGGCCGCCCTGCGCGACGCGGGCGCCCCCGCGGACGCCAAGGCCGGCTGGATCCGCGCCGCGATCGGGACGGTCCTCACCGGGACCGGCGGCTTCGCCCTCTACCTCGCGTCGGCGGCCGACAAGGCCAAGGACGGCTCCCTGTGGCTCGGCCTCGGCATCGTGCTGTCGCTGATCGGCTTCGTCGTCATCGGCCCGCTGCTCGCCGGCGCCGTGGTCCGTGTCCTGGGCGCCGTGCTGCTCCGCATGTTCGGCCCTGTGGGCCGCATGGCCGAACGCAACGCCCTGCGCAACCCGCGCCGCACCGGCGCGACCGGCGCCGCGCTGATGATCGGCCTCGCCCTGGTGGCGTGCCTGTCCGTCGTCGGCTCCTCCATGGTGGCGTCCGCCACCGACCAGCTCGACAAGACCGTCGGCACCGACTTCATCATCCAGTCCGACAGCGGCCAGCTGATCACCCCGCAGGCCGTCAGGGCCGCCAAGTCGGCGCCGGACGTCGAGCGGGTCACCGAGTACAAGTGGACCAAGGCCGACTTCACCACCCCCGACGGCAAGACGCTCAAGGACACGGCGATCACTGCGGCCGACCCGTCGTACGCGACCGACCTGCGCACCGAGACCGTCGCCGGCAAGCTCCCCGACGCCTACAAGCCCGACTCGATGTCGGTCCACGAGAAGTTCGCGAAGGACCACGGCATCAGCCTCGGCTCCAAGATCAAGGTCGCCTTCAAGGACGGCTCCGCGGCCGACCTGACGGTCCGGGCGATCACCAGCAGCGACGTCGTGATCGACGCGGGGGCGATGTACACCTCCATCGCGACGATGGCCAAGTACGTCCCGGCCGACAAGATGCCGCTGGACTCGCTGGTCTTCGCCAGCGCCAAGGAGGGGCAGCAGGACGCCGCCTACACGTCCCTGAAGTCGGCGCTGCACGACTACCCGCAGTACGTCGTGCGCGACCAGACCGACTACAAGGACGCCCTGAAGGACCAGATCGGCCAGCTGCTCAACATGATCTACGGCCTGCTGGCCCTGGCGATCATCGTCGCCATCCTGGGCGTCGTGAACACCCTGGCCCTGTCGGTGGTGGAGCGCACCCGGGAGATCGGTCTGATGCGGGCCATCGGCCTCTCCCGCCGCCAGCTGCGCCGCATGATCCGCATGGAGTCGGTCGTCATCGCCCTCTTCGGTGCCCTGCTGGGCCTCGGACTGGGCATGGGCTGGGGCGCCACCGCGCAGCAGCTGCTCGCCCTGGAGGGCCTGGTCGTCCTGGACATCCCCTGGCCGACGATCATCGGCGTCTTCATCGGCTCGGCGTTCGTGGGTCTGTTCGCCGCCCTGATCCCGGCGTTCCGGGCAGGCCGGATGAACGTCCTCAACGCGATCGCCACCGAGTAGCCGGGCCGCCCGAGACCACCGCACACGGGGGTTGCGGGGGACGGGCCCGCCCCGGAGGTCTCCGCCTCCGGGGCGGGCCCGACGGCTTGCCGGACGGGGTGCGCGGGCGGCGGGCCGCGCCGGCCACGCGCCCGGGAGCCCACCGCCGCTGCGGGGCGCGCGACGGCGCCGGCGCGTCAAACCCCGGCCGTCGCCGTCCGGCGCTCCAGAACCACGTACCCGGCCGCCTGGCCCGCGACCGTGTACTCGGCGAGGGGGTGCAGGGTCCGGGCGTACCCGACGGGGTCGCGGTATCTGCCGTCGATGTTCTCCAGGGCGATGTACTCGGGAAGCACGCCCCGGGTGTCGCCGAGCCAGAAGACCCGGCAGCGCGCGGTGAGGCGGCTGATCGGGCCGATGTTGGCCTCGACCGTGGCGTCGTCGGGAATCCGTGCCAGCAGCCGTTCCACGTCGGACACCGCGGCCGGCCTGCGATAGACCTCGGCCTCGGTGAGCTGCGCCAGCGGCAGGGACGTGGTCAGCGCCAGTGCCGCCGCGGCGACGGCGGCCGGCAGGTGGGCGGCGTAGGAACGCAGCCACGCGCGCGTGCTGCGGCGAACGGCCGGGAGCGCGTCGGCGAGGGCGAGGAAGACGACCGGCATCAGGACCGCGCTGTAGTGCCAGTCGGTGCCCCAGTAGTGCTCGTCGCCGGAGAGGAACCGCCAGCCGAGCGTCGGCAGCGCGACCAGCGCCAGCGGGGAGCGCAGGGCGAGCAGGCCCGAGGTCGGGACCAGCAGCCAGGCGAGCGTGCGCAGCTTGGTGCCGGAGCCGTCGAAGGGGCTGCCCGCACCGCTGACCTTGTTCCAGTAGTCGTAGCCGCCGTCGGTGTTGAACGCCGGGACGACCACCGTCAGGACGAGCACGGTCGCCGCCACGCCGAACACCGCCACGCCGAGCGCGTACCGGACCGCCCGTGGCGACGAACCGCGCGCCCGCCAGGCGACGACGAGGGCGATCGCGGCCAGCGTCAGCCCCAGGTCCTCCTTCACCAGCACCAGGGGAAGCGCCCACCCCAGGGCCGCGCGGGGGCGCCGTGCGAGGAGGGCCTCCAGGGAGAAGGCGATCAGCGGGACGGCGAAGCAGATCTCGTGGAAGTCGAAGTCGACGGCGCGCTGGACGCCCCACGACAACCCGTACGCGAGCCCGAGGGCGAGACCCTGGCGGTGGCCCAGGAGCCGGGTGGCGGCCCGCGTCACCGGCACTGCGGACAGGGCGAAGAGCGCCGCCTGCGCGACCAGCAGCGTGACCGGCGAGGGGAAGAGCCGGTACACCGGTGCGAGCAGGGCGGTCACCGGGCTGAAGTGGTCACCGAGGATGACGAACCCCGGCCCCTTGAGGTCGGCCACCGGCGCCCGCAGCCGCGCGTAGGAGCGCACGACCTGCTCGAAGATGCCCAGGTCCCAGGAGAGGGTGGCCATGTGCCGGTAGCGGCCGACGGAGACGACGGTGCAGGCGGCGAAGAGGACCGCCGCGAGGGCCCAGGGCTCACCTCGCCCGCGGTCGGGGTGCCGGTCGCTCCGGGGGCGGGCGACCGGCTCCGGTATGCGGGGCTGCGAGACCTGGAAGGTGGGGGCGGGCATGACGTGCCTCAGGGGTGCGAAGAACGGCCGGAAGGACGTCCGACCGATCATGCCGGGGCGAGAACAACGGGTGGGGATGATGTTGTGAAGGTTGGGCGGCCGAATCCCCACGTGGCCGCCGGTCTGCCGTGGGGCCCTGGCTTCCCGGCCGGCGCGCCCTCCCGGAGCCCTGCCGCAACGGCGCGGGTGTTCGCCCCGGGGAGAACGGGCGTTATCCACAGGCCCGCCGCGCGGGCGCGCATCGTCGTACGCTGGAGACCCCCCGGCCCGCGGCGCGCGTCAGGCCCGTCGTCTTGCCCACCCCCCTGGACGGAAAGCCCCGAATGAGCCTGCACGGTCTGCTCGACGCCGTAGTCAAGGACGCCGCCCTCGCGGAAGCGATCAGGGCGGCCGCAGACGGCAACCGCATGCACGTCGACATGGTCGGCCCCCCTGCGGCCCGGCCCTTCGCCGTCGCCGCCCTGGCCCGTGAGACGGGCCGCCCGGTGCTGGCGGTCACGGCGACGGGCCGTGAGGCGGAGGACCTGGCCGCAGCCCTGCGCTCCCTGCTTCCCGCCGAGGGGGTCGTGGAGTACCCGTCCTGGGAGACGCTCCCGCACGAGCGGCTCAGCCCCCGCAGCGACACCGTCGGCCGCCGCCTGGCCGTGCTGCGCCGCCTGGCCCACCCCCGTCCCGACGACCCCGAGACCGGCCCCGTCTCGGTCGTCGTGGCGCCCGTGAGGTCCGTGCTCCAGCCGCAGGTCAAGGGCCTCGGCGACCTGGAGCCGGTCTCCCTGAGGACCGGGCAGAGCACCGACCTCAACGAGATCGTCGAAGCTCTCGCGGCCGCGGCGTACGCGCGCGTGGAGCTCGTCGAGAAGCGCGGCGAGTTCGCCGTACGCGGCGGCATCCTCGATGTGTTCCCGCCCACCGAGGAACACCCCCTGCGCGTCGAGTTCTGGGGCGACGACGTCGAGGAGATCCGCTACTTCAAGGTCGCCGACCAGCGCTCCCTCGAAGTCGCCGAGCACGGCCTGTGGGCGCCGCCGTGCCGCGAACTGCTGCTCACCGAGGACGTCCGCACGCGCGCGGCCGCCCTGGCCGAACAGCATCCCGAGCTCGGGGAACTGCTCGGCAAGATCGCCGAGGGCATCGCGGTGGAGGGCATGGAGTCCCTCGCGCCGGTCCTCGTCGACGACATGGAGCTGCTGCTCGACGTGCTGCCCAAGGGCGCCATGGCCGTGGTGTGCGACCCGGAGCGGGTCCGCACGCGCGCGTCGGACCTCGTGGCCACCTCACAGGAGTTCCTCCAGGCCTCCTGGGCGGCCACCGCCGGTGGCGGCGAGGCGCCCATCGACGTCGGCGCGGCCTCCCTGTGGTCCATCGCGGACGTCCGGGACCGGGCGCGCGAGCTGGACATGATGTGGTGGTCGGTGTCGCCGTTCGCCGCGGACGAGGAGCTGGACGGGGACACCCTCAAGCTCGGCATGCACGCCCCGGAGACCTACCGCGGCGACACCGCCAAGGCCCTCGCCGACACCAAGGGCTGGCTCGCCGACGGCTGGCGCGCGGTGTTCGTCACCGAGGGCCACGGCCCGGCGGCCCGCACGGTCGAGGTGCTGGGGAGCGAGGGCATCGCCGCCCGCCTGGACGGGGACCTCGCCGAGATCTCCCCCTCCGTCGTGCACGTGGCATGCGGCTCGATCGAGCACGGCTTCGTCGACGACACCCTCAGACTCGCGGTCCTCACCGAGACGGACCTCTCGGGCCAGAAGGCGTCCGGCCGCGAGGGCGCCCGCATGCCGGCCCGCCGCCGCAAGACCATCGACCCGCTCACCCTGGAGCCGGGCGACTACATCGTCCACGAGCAGCACGGCGTGGGCCGCTACATCGAGATGGTGCAGCGCACCGTGCAGGGCGCCACCCGCGAGTACCTGGTCGTGGAGTACGCCCCCGCCAAGCGCGGCCAGCCCGGCGACCGCCTCTACATCCCCACCGACCAGCTGGAGCAGATCACCAAGTACGTCGGAGGCGAGGCCCCCACCCTGCACCGCCTCGGCGGCGCCGACTGGACGAAGACGAAGGCCCGCGCCAAGAAGGCCGTCAAGGAGATCGCCGCCGACCTCATCAAGCTGTACAGCGCGCGCATGGCGGCGCCGGGGCACGCCTTCGGGGCGGACACCCCCTGGCAGCGAGAACTGGAGGACGCCTTCCCCTACGCGGAGACGCCCGACCAGCTCACCACCATCGCCGAGGTCAAGGAGGACATGGAGAAGACGGTTCCGATGGACCGCCTGATCTGCGGCGACGTCGGCTACGGCAAGACCGAGATCGCGGTCCGTGCCGCCTTCAAGGCCGTCCAGGACGGCAAGCAGGTGGCCGTCCTGGTCCCCACGACCCTGCTGGTGCAGCAGCACTTCGGGACGTTCAGCGAGCGGTACGCGCAGTTCCCGGTGAACGTGAAGGCCCTCTCCCGCTTCCAGACCGACACCGAGGCCAAGGCCACTCTGGAGGGCCTGCGCGAGGGCTCGGTCGACATCGTCATCGGCACCCACCGGCTGTTCTCGTCGGAGACGAAGTTCAAGGACCTCGGCCTGGTCATCGTCGACGAGGAGCAGCGCTTCGGCGTCGAGCACAAGGAGCAGCTGAAGAAGCTCCGGGCGAACGTCGACGTGCTGACGATGTCCGCGACCCCGATCCCGAGGACGCTGGAGATGGCGGTCACCGGCATCCGCGAGATGTCGACGATCACCACCCCGCCGGAGGAGCGCCACCCGGTGCTCACCTTCGTCGGCCCCTACGAGGAGAAGCAGATCGGCGCCGCGATCCGCCGTGAACTGCTGCGCGAGGGACAGGTCTTCTACATCCACAACCGCGTCGAGTCGATCGACCGCGCGGCGGCCCGGCTGCGCGAGATCGTCCCCGAGGCGCGCATCGCCACCGCCCACGGGCAGATGTCGGAGTCCACGCTGGAACAGGTCGTCGTCGACTTCTGGGAGAAGAAGTTCGACGTGCTGGTCTCCACGACGATCGTGGAGTCCGGCATCGACATCTCCAACGCCAACACCCTGATCGTGGAGCGCGGCGACAACTTCGGCCTGTCGCAGCTGCACCAGCTGCGCGGCCGGGTGGGCCGGGGCCGCGAGCGCGGCTACGCCTACTTCCTGTACCCGCCGGAGAAGCCGCTGACCGAGACCGCGCACGAGCGGCTCGCGACCATCGCCCAGCACACGGAGATGGGCGCGGGCATGTACGTGGCGATGAAGGACCTGGAGATCCGCGGGGCGGGCAACCTCCTCGGCGGCGAGCAGTCGGGCCACATCGCGGGTGTCGGCTTCGACCTGTACGTGCGGATGGTCGGCGAGGCCGTCGCGGACTACCGGCGCCAGCTGGAGACCGGCGAGATCGAGGAGGAGCCGCCGCTCGAGGTCAAGATCGAGCTGCCCGTCGACGCGCACGTCCCGCACGACTACGCGCCCGGCGAACGGCTCCGCCTCCAGGCCTACCGTGCCATCGCCTCCGCCAACTCCGAGGAGGACATCAAGGCGGTCCGCGAGGAGCTCGTCGACCGCTACGGAAAGCTGCCCGAGCCGGTGGAGAACCTGCTGCTCGTCGCGGGCCTGCGCATGTTCGCGCGCGCGTGCGGTGTCGGCGAGATCGTGCTCCAGGGCAACAACATCCGGTTCGCGCCGGTGGAGTTGCGCGAGTCGCAGGAGCTGCGTCTCAAGCGGCTGTACCCCGGCGTCGTCCTCAAACCGGCGGTGCACCAGGTGCTGGTGCCGCGTCCGAAGACGGCGAAGGTGGGCGGAAAGCCGCTGGTCGGCCGGGAACTGCTGGCGTGGGTGGGGGAGTTCCTGACGTCGGTGCTGGGGTCCTGAGCCCGGGTTCTGATTCCGGGGAACCGGGTTCTGCTCCCAAAGGCCGGGCGGGCGGTGCTCATGTCCGGTCGGCCCGGGGGCGTTGACGCACCGACGGGGCACAGCGCCGCGCCGCGCTGTGCCCCGTCACGGGGCGGCGCCGACGTCCGGCGGTGGCGGCGCGGTGTCGATGCCCGATCCCTCCCGGCCCTGTCGTCCCGGTCCTGGTGCCGCCTGCGCCGCCCTCGATGGCGGCGCCGGGCGCAGGCCGTGGGCCGGGTCCCACCGGACGGCGCGGCCGGGTCCGGACATGGGAAGCCGCCCGCGGGAGATACGTTCGGGTCTCCGCGGACGGCCGCGGCCCCGGAGTTCGCAGGCCGTACTGCCGGCGGCCGTACTCTCGGAGGCCCTACTGCTGCTCGGGCCGGTCGCGGTCGCGGTCCATGCCCAGCGAGCCCTCGACGCGCTGCTGGCCGGAGTCGACCTGGTCCTCGTACTTGCCGCCGGTCCTCTCGTTGATCCGCTGTTCCGCGGTGTCAGAGCCTTGCTTGCCCTTGTTCCGCGCCTGGCTCTTGAACTTGTCGAAGATGCCCATGCAAAGCTCCCTCCGGAGGTGACTCAGAACCGACGATACGCGTGGGATGCGAAGTATGCGCATTGAGGGCCGATGTGGTCTGAACCTCTTCCTCGCTACCGTGGGACCCGGCACGGGCCGCCCGTGCCGGAGCGGAACAGGAAGACAGAGGAGGGGCGTACGGTGACGCGTCTGAGGGGCGGGGCGGCACTGGCTGTCGCGATGGTGTTCACCGGTTCGGCGCTGGCCGGCTGCGAGGGCCTGGCCCCGCCCGTGGACGGCGGCGGAGCCTCCGCTTCCGGCGCCCCGGCCGCCGGCGACGGACGGGCCGCGAACCCGCTGGACAACCCGGACGGCACCAAACCGGGGCTGGCGGCGATCACTTCCGGCGCCGACAAGGAGCGGGCGCGTGCCCTCATCGAGAAGGTGGCGACGAAGGGCCGCGGCCCCAGGACGGGTTACGAACGGGAGAAGTTCGGCTACGCCTGGATGGACTCGGCACCGCGCGACGTCCCCTTCGCCCGCAACGGCTGCGACACGCGGAACGACCTCCTGAAGCGAGACGGGCAGGAGCTGCGTTTCCGGTCGGGATCGGACTGCGTCGTCACCTCGCTGACGCTGCACGACCCGTACACCGGGGAGGTCATCGAGTGGACCAAGTCCCATGCGATCAAGGTCCAGATAGACCACGTCATGCCGCTGTCGTACGACTGGCAGATGGGCGCCTCGCGCTGGACGGAGGACAAGCGGGAGTCCATCGCCAACGACCCGCTCAACCTCGTCCCGGTGGACGGACCGACCAACGGCTCCAAGGGGGACTCGGGACCGGCGTCCTGGCTGCCCCCGAACAAGCGCATCCGCTGCGCCTACTCCGTGCGCTTCGCCCAGGTGTCGCTGAAGTACGAACTCCCCGTGACGGCGCCCGACAAGGACATGATGCTGAAGCAGTGCGGTGGGTAGGAGCCTGCTGCCCGCCGTCATGGTGGTCGCCGCCCGGCGAGCGGGCCTCACCGGGCGGCGGACCCCGTGCCCGCCCGGTGAACCGGGTTCCGGGCCCGGCGATAATCCGGTTCCCCGTCGGTCGCCCCCGTACCTACCCTGATCACATGCAGCCGAAGATATCCAGCCTCGCCGACCGCCCCGACATGCTGGAGCGGGTCGTCGAGATGGCAGACACCTGGCCGGAGTTCGTGAGCCAGGACCTCGTGGGTACCGCCCACTTCCCGCGGATCGCCACCGAACTCCCCGAGTACGTCCTGTTCGCCGAGGACGAGCGGGGCGAGGTCGTGGCGAACGCCTACAGCGTGCCGTTCGCCCTCGGCACCGAGATCCGCGACGGCCGGCTGCCGGCCAACGGCTGGGACAAGATGCTGGTGTGGGCCTTCTCCGATCTGCGGAGAGGGGTCCGGCCCGACACGGTCAGCGCCGTCTCGGTCTCCATCGCCCCGCAGGCGCAGGGCCGCGGCCTGTCCGCGCTGATGCTCTCGGCCATGCGCGACAACGCCCGGGCCCATGGGTTCCGCGAGGTCGTCGCCCCGGTCCGCCCCAACGCCAAGCACCTGGAACCCCACACGCCGATGGAGGAGTACGCCCACCGCGTCCGCCCCGACGGCCTGCCCCAGGACCCTTGGCTGCGCGTGCACGCCCGGGCCGGAGCCACCATCGACTCGGTGGCGCCGGCGTCCATGACGGTGTCCGCCCCGCTCGCCGACTGGCGCCGCTGGACGGGCCTGCCCTTCGACACCGACGGCGACATCGAGGTGCCGGGTGCCCTGGTGCCGGTGCGCTGTGAGGTGGAGCGCGGGTACGCGGTGTACGTCGAGCCCAACGTGTGGATGCGGCACCCCCTGTAGGGCGTGACGGGCGGGTACGGCCCCGGACGGGCCTACGACCGGCCTACGACGGGCTGTTCACACGAAGTGATCAGCCCCTGTAGGGCGTGACGGGCGGTACGGCTTCCCCGACGGGCCTACGACCGGCCTACGACGGGCTGTTCACACGAAGTGATCAGCATGACAACGGTTCGGTACAACCCGTGACCGGTTGTCCGTGTCGGGCTATACGCTCGGATTCCCCATCAGGGTCTGTCACTCGCACGTCCGTCCTCATCGGCCACCGGTCCAGGAGCAGTCATGTACGGCCACGGCGCGGCGCCGCCTCCCCGCAGCGCGGCAACGGTCATCTCCCTGCGCGTACTGTTCGCAGCAGCCGGTTTCCTCACGTGCGGCGTGCTGGCCTGCGTACCGCTGTTCCGGGTGGCCGTCCTGCGCGGCCGGGCCCTGGACTGGACGCTGGCCTGGGTGAGCCTGCCACTGGCCATCGCCTGCTTCGCCGTGATCGGCGCGCTGCCGGAGGGCGACTACCGGACCGACATCGCGCTGGCCATCATCCTGCTCCTCGGAGCGGGCGCCGCCATCTACTTCCTCGTCGTGGACATCGGCCACCACGGCGAGCAGCGCAGGCTCGCCGGCTACGCGTCGCCCCACGCGCACACCGTCACGCACACCCCGTACGGCTACCCGCACCCCGCGCCGCCGTACGCCCCGGCGTCCACGCCCGTGCCGCAACCCCCCGCACCTCACACACCCGCCCCTCACGACGCCACGCCCCCGACCCCGGGCCCGATCCAGCCGCCCCCGTCCCCCCAGCGCCCCGCACCGGCCCGCATCGACCAGGTCCGCGCCGAACTCGACGAGCTCAGCGACTACCTGCGCAGGCACGAGGGCGATGGCCACCGGGACGGCAACCACGAGGACGGAAGGTGACCGCGGCGGCGGGACGAGTCGTCGCCGGCCGCTACGAACTGTCCACCGTCCTCGGGCAGGGCGGCATGGGCCAGGTGTGGACGGCGTACGACCAGCGGCTCGACCGGCGCGTGGCGGTGAAGCTGCTGCGCCCCGACAAGGTGGCCGGACAGGACGCCGAGGAACTGCGCCGCCGTTTCGTGCGCGAGTGCCGGGTGACCGCACAGGTCGACCACCCCGGCCTGGTCACCGTGCACGACGCGGGCAGTGAGGGCGAGGAGCTGTTCCTCGTCATGCAGTACATCGACGGCGCCGACCTCGCAGGACACCTCGCCGAGCACGAGCCGTACCCCTGGCAGTGGGCGGTCGCGGTCGCCGCGCAGTTGTGCGCCGTGCTGAGCGCCGTGCACGCCGTGCCGATCGTCCACCGCGACCTCAAGCCGCGCAACGTGATGGTGAAGCAGGACGGCACGGTCACCGTGCTCGACCTCGGCGTCGCCTCCGTCATGGACGCGGACACCACCCGCCTCACCCACACCGGCACCCCCATCGGCTCGCCCGCCTACATGGCCCCGGAGCAGGCCATGGGCGGCGCGGTCGGCCCCTACACCGACCTGTACGCGCTCGGTGTGGTCCTGCACGAGCTGCTCAGCGGCGACGTACCCTTCTCCGGCTCCACGGCCCTCGGCGTCCTGCACCGTCACCTGTACGAGCCGCCGCTGCCCGTACGCCGGATCCGCCCCGAAGTCCCCGAGGCCCTGGAGGCCCTCGTCCTGCGCCTCCTCGCCAAGGACCCGCAGCACCGGCCGGCCTCCGCGCAGGAGGTCTACGAGCACCTGGAGCCGCTCCTGCCCGCGCGCGGGACGCCCACCGGAGCGGCCCTGGATCCCACCCGCCCGTTCCTGCGCCCGCACGCCCCCTGGCCGGACCGTGCGCGTACCCCCGCGCCCCAGCCCACTCCCGCCGCACCCGTCTCCGGGACGCCGGGGCAGACGGACATCGCCCGCGCCGTCGACGAGGTCAAACGGCTCCTCGGCGAGGGCCGCGTCACCCAGGCCGTCGACATCCTCGGGGCGATCCTGCCCGCCGCCGCCGAACAGCACGGCGCGCACTCCCCGGTCGTCCGCACCCTGCGCAAGCAGTACGCGGCCACGCTCCTGGACGACGGCCAGTACCGGCGCGCCCTGCCCGAGCTGCGGCGCCTCGCCGACGAACGCGCCGCCGAGGCCGGCCAGGCCGACCCGCAGGCCCTGCGCTACCGCTACGAGGCCGCCCAGTGTCTCGAACAGCTGGGCGAACCGGCCGCGGCGCTCGCCGAGTACCGGGCCGTGCTGCCGTACTACGAGAACCAGTACGTCGCCGCCGGCGGCCCGGAGCTCGCGCACGACGTCCGCCGCCGTATCGGGCACCTCCTGCTCGCCCTCGGCGACCGGGGCGCCGCCCACGACACCCTCGCCCGGCTGCTGCACGACGTCGAACGCACCCATGGTCACGGCCATCCGCTCGGGGCGGAGATCCGCAGGACGCTCCAGTGGCTGGGGCAGGTCCGGGGCTGAGGACCGGTCCGGGGGCGGCGCGGCGGTGCCGGAAGTCCCGGTGAATCGTTGGTCGAATGGGTTGGCCAGAGCTTGCCCACTGCCTACCATCGATCACCGCAAGACCTTGTGCACCGTCGCACAATCTCCAACGGGAGGTCTCCTTGCACCGCCGCCGTCGCACCGCGCTCGTCCTCACCGCCGCGATCGCCGCAGCGGCGCCCCTGCTCACCGCCTGCGGAAACGAGGCCCATCCCGGCGCGGCAGCCGTGGTGGGAGGCCAGCGCATCACCGTCTCCCAGCTCGACGAGCGGGTCGGAGAGGTGCGCGCGGCCCAGCGGGCGGCCGTGCGGGACGAGGCCCAGTACCAGCAGGTCATCGCCAGAACGGGCACCCTCCCGCGCGACACGTTGCAGACCATGGTCCTGGACCGGGTGCTGCACCGGGCCGCCGAGGACGCCGGTGTGACCGTCTCCCGCAAGGAGATCCAGGCGATGCGGTCCGGCCTGGAACAGCAGGCCGGCGGCGCCAAGGCGCTGGAGAGGACGTGGCTCCAGCAGTACGGCATCCCTCCGCAGCGCCTCGACGAGAACCTCCGCCTCCAGCTGGAGGCCCAGAAGCTGGCCGAGAAGCTCGGCACGGACACCGGCCGCCCCGAGTTCTGGAAGGCGCTCTCCGACGCCTCCAAGAACCTGAACATCGACCTCAACCCCCGCTACGGCACCTGGGACGTCGAGAAGAGCAGTCGCGCGGACGCCAAGACGCCGTGGGTGCGGGACGTCACGACGGCACAGACCCAGCAGGGCATGTAGCTCCCGCCGGGCCTGGCGCCCCCTGTCCGGTCCCGCGGCCCAGCCGGGCCGCGCGGGCCGGCCAGGCCTGTGGACAACTTCGGGCGCCGTCGGCGGCGTGGGATAGCTTCGAACCGTGAACGCCAACAGCCCCGAAGCCACCCCGGGCGAGCGGACCGCTCCCGACGCGGCCGCCGCTCCCGGCCGCATCGTCCTGCTCACCACCAGCCACCGCGTCGCCCCCGGTCTGCTCTCCTGGCCCGCCTGGCAGGCACTGCACGCGGCGGACCGGGTGCTGTGCGCGGACGGCGCCCATCCGCAGCTGCCGTACCTGCGCGAAGCGGGGATCACCGTCGCCGAGGCCTCCCCGTCCGCGCAGGAGCTGGTCGACGCCTGCGCCGGCGGACACACGGTGGTCGTGGTGGCGACGGGCGAGGGCGAACCGGCCCTGACGGACGGCCTGGCCCGTCTCGCCGGCACCGGCCGTACCGCCATGCCCGAGCTGGAGCTGCTGCCCGCCTCCTACGACCTCCCGGGCGCCCGGCTCCTCGACCTCGTCCAGGTCATGGACCGCATCCGCGCCGAATGCCCCTGGTCCTCCCGGCAGACCCACGAGGGCCTGGCCAAGTACGGCATCGAGGAGGCGTACGAACTCGTCGAGGCGATCGAGGAGGGCGACCGCGACGAACTGCGCGAGGAGCTCGGCGACGTCCTGCTCCAGGTCGTCTTCCACGCCCGCATCGCCGAGGAGGGCCGCCCCGAGGACGGTGAGGAGGCCTTCTCCATCGACGACGTGGCCGGCGGCATCGTCGCCAAGCTGATCCACCGCCACCCGCACGTCTTCGGTGACGCGACGGCCACCACCCCCGAGGAGGTCAAGGAGCACTGGCTGCGCACCAAGGCGGTCGAGAAGCAGCGCACCTCGGTCACCGAGGGCATACCCCTCGGCCAGCCCGGCCTGGCCCTCGCCGCCAAGCTGGCCTCCCGCACCCGCACGGCGAACCTGGACGTACCGCTCCCACCCGTCGAGGGCATCGGCTACGAGCTCCTGGCCCTGGCGGTCCGCGCCGAGTCGGAGGGCGTCGACCCGGAGGCGGCCCTGAGAGCGGCGGCCCGCGCGTACCGGGACGCGATCAGGGAGGCCGAGGGCTGAGCGGGCCCCGGGACGGAGACGGGGGCTCCCGGAAGCCGGATACGGTCGAGGCGTGACCGACCAGCCCCAGCCCAGCACACCCGCGACCGCTCCCGACCTCTTCACCTGGGAGTTCGCGAGCGACCCCTACCCCGCCTACGCCTGGCTCCGTGAGCACAGCCCCGTCCACAGGACGCGGCTCCCCAGCGGTGTGGAGGCCTGGCTGGTCACGCGGTACGCCGACGCCAAGCAGACGCTCGCCGACAGCCGGCTCTCCAAGAACCCCGCGCATCACGACGAGCCGGCGCACGCCAAGGGCAAGACCGGCATCCCCGGGGAGCGCAAGGCCGAGCTGATGACGCATCTGCTCAACATCGACCCGCCGGACCACACCCGGCTGCGGCGGCTGGTGTCCAAGGCGTTCACCCCGCGCCGGGTCGCCGAGTTCGCGCCACGGGTGCAGGAGCTCACCGACACGCTCATCGACGGTTTCGCGCGCAAGGGATCCGCCGACCTGATCCACGAGTTCGCCTTCCCGCTCCCCATCTACGCCATCTGCGACCTGCTCGGCGTCCCGCGCGAGGACCAGGACGACTTCCGCGACTGGGCGGGCATGATGATCCGTCACCAGGGCGGGCCGCGGGGCGGCGTGGCGCGGTCCGTGAAGAAGATGCGCGGCTACCTGGCCGACCTCATCCATCGCAAGCGCGAGGCGCTGCCCGCCGAGCCCGCCCCCGGCGAGGACCTCATCTCCGGTCTCATCCGCGCCTCCGACCACGGCGAGCACCTCACCGAGAACGAGGCGGCGGCCATGGCCTTCATCCTGCTGTTCGCCGGTTTCGAGACGACCGTGAACCTCATCGGCAACGGCACCTACGCCCTGCTCACCCACCCCGGGCAGCGCGCACGGCTCCAGGAGTCCCTCGCCGCGGGGGAGACCGGCCTGCTGGAGACCGGCGTCGAGGAACTCCTCCGCTACGACGGCCCCGTGGAGCTCGCCACCTGGCGCTTCGCCACCCAGCCCCTCACCCTCGGCGGGCAGCGCATCGAGGCGGGCGACCCCGTCCTCGTGGTCCTGGCCGCGGCGGACCGCGACCCGGAGCGGTTCGCCGATCCGGACGCGCTGGACCTCTCCCGCCGTGACAATCAGCACCTCGGATACGGCCACGGCATCCACTACTGCCTCGGAGCCCCGCTGGCCCGGCTGGAGGGCCAGACCGCACTCGCCACGCTCCTGACCCGCCTCCCCGACCTCCGGCTCGCGGTGGATCCGGCCGAGCTGAGATGGCGTGGCGGCCTCATCATGCGGGGGCTGCGCACCCTGCCCGTGGAGTTCGCGCCCACCGGACGTGACGAAACATCAGACTTGTGATCTTCACGTGATCTGCGCGGCATGAACTTGTGACAAGTGATCGACTGCCGATACGTTCACCCATCAACGCGGCGGGGAATCGCGCCGCCTCGGTCACTGCTGTCTCGCGAAAGGTCTCCGTATGCTCTCCGGGAACGGTCGGCACCGCCGCCCCCGCCAGGCTCCGGCTCTCCTCGTGGCGGCCGGGGTGACCGGTTCCGCCATCGCGATCCCGCTCCTCGGGGCCTCCGGTGCCAGCGCGGCCGACGGCACGACCTGGGACCGGGTCGCGGACTGTGAGACCGGCGGTGCCTGGAGCCAGAACAGCGGCAACGGCTACTACGGCGGCCTCCAGTTGTCCCAGGACGACTGGGAGAAGCACGGCGGTCTCGACTACGCCGCGAGCGCCGATCTGGCCAGCCGCTCCCAGCAGATAGCCGTGGCGGAGAGAATCCTCGCCGACCAGGGGGTCGGCGCATGGCGTACCTGCGGACTGCTCTCGGGGCTCCAGCAGGACAAGGGGTCGGAATCATCCGACTCGTCTGAATCATCCGGTGAGGTGGACTCGCCCGGATTGCTTGATTCGCTGGGTTCGTCCCCCTCGGAGAGCCCCTCCTCGTCTCCGTCGCCCGACGCATCGTCGTCTTCGAAGGATGAAACGGCCAAGACCGACAAGTCGCGCGAATCCGACGGGTCATCGCAGGACGAACAGTCCGACGGCACTCCGTCGGCCACTCCCGAGGGCGGCAAGTCGGGCAGCTCGCGGCAGGGTGACGGCTCCTCGGCGGCGTCGGAGACGGGCTCCGGCCGTCATCGCGGTCCCAGTGCCGACGAAACCCGCGCGCCCGAGAGCGACCGTGCGGAGAAGTCCACGGGGCGTCACTCCGCGCCCGCTGAGGAGAGTTCCGGCGACGCGTCCGAAGGTGCCTACATCGTGGGTGTCGGCGACAGTCTCTGGTCCATCGCCGACGCCCTTCGGGTCGACGGCGGATGGCACGCCCTCTACGAGGGCAACGAGCAGGCGGTCGGCGCCGACCCCGACCTCATCCACCCCGGTCAGACGCTCGCGGTCGAGGGCGAAGCGGACGAGAAGTAGCTGTTCGGGCAGTGCGGAAACGACGGCCGAAGTCACCCCGAAACCGGGTGAGTTCACGTCATGTTTCGTGCCGAATGTCCTGTATGAACCCGGTGAGAGATAGATCTCAGAGGCCCTGATCGTCTTTGAAATTCCGCGGATCGCGTGTCTACGGTCGTGACCGCTCGTCACCACGAGCCCCGGCTGCCGCAACGCCGAATCCTGCCAGCGGCCGTACGGGAACAGTCGTCGCGTCAAGCGCCGTAGGCAGGAGCGGGGGACCCAAGGTAGGTGCCCGACCGGCTTGTTGCGCCGGAAGGGCTTGGGGTGAAGCCGCGTCCCGGGAGGGACGCGGCCGGGCAACTCAACCGGCCCGAACCCGACAGCTCACCTCGCAGGCGTCGGTGAGGGGATCCATCCATGCTGTTTTCCAGCAAGGGCAAGCACCGTCGTCCGTCCAAGGCCACCCGCGTCGTCGCGCTCGCCGGCGTCACCGGTGCCGCCGTCGCCGCCCCGCTGATGGCGGCCGGCAACGCCTCCGCCGCCACCGCCTCCGAGTGGGACGCGGTCGCCCAGTGCGAGTCCGGCGGCAACTGGTCCATCAACACCGGCAACGGCTACTACGGCGGCCTGCAGTTCTCCGCCTCCACCTGGTCCGGCTACGGCGGCACCAAGTACGCCTCCACCGCCGACCAGGCCACCAAGGCCCAGCAGATCGAGATCGCCGAGAAGGTCCTCGCGGGCCAGGGCAAGGGCGCCTGGCCGGTCTGCGGCAAGGGCCTGTCGAGCGCCGGCTACACCGGTGGCGACTCCTCCAGCGACTCCGGCAGCTCCTCGCAGAGCCAGCAGAGCACCGAGAGCCGCGAGACCCAGCAGCAGCCGGCCTCCCGCTCCGACGAGCGCCCGGCGGCCAAGAAGACCGTGACCACCCCGACCGGCAAGAAGGTCAAGAAGGGTGACGGCGAGTACAAGGTCGTCAAGGGCGACACCCTGAGCTCGATCGCGGCCGAGGAGAAGGTCAAGGGCGGCTGGGAGAAGCTGTACCAGCTGAACAAGGACATCGTCGACGATGCCAACCTCATCTACCCGGGCCAGCAGCTGCACCTGAAGTAAGCAGCGGCCCCACCCGGGCCCGCACAGGGCCCACCAGCTCCCGCTCCGGTGCGTCATCCCCCGTACGCACCGGAGCGGGGTTTTTTCTGCCGTACTTCGCGAACCGGCTTTGTTCCGTTCGGAAACAATTTACTCTCGGTTCTGTCCATGGGGTGGGCGACCCGGTGGCCGATCGCCCGGAGCCGGTTAGGCTCATGTCGCGAGCCACCGAGGCTCCGCACCTCGCCGGGTCCACGTGACCCGCGTACCCGCGTCACATAAGAAGGAGATGCTCGTGCCGTCCATCGACGTCGTCGTAGCCCGGGAAATCCTGGACTCCCGAGGCAACCCCACGGTCGAGGTCGAGGTCGGCCTCGACGACGGCAGCACGGGTCGTGCCGCCGTCCCGTCCGGCGCCTCCACGGGCGCCTTCGAGGCCATCGAGCTCCGCGACGGCGACTCGAACCGCTACCTCGGCAAGGGTGTGGAGAAGGCCGTCCTCGCGGTCATCGAGCAGATCGGCCCGGAGCTGGTCGGCTACGACGCCACCGAGCAGCGCCTGATCGACCAGGCCATGTTCGACCTGGACGCCACCGACAACAAGGGCTCCCTCGGCGCCAACGCCATCCTCGGCGTCTCCCTCGCCGTCGCCCACGCCGCCTCCGAGGCCAGCGACCTGCCGCTGTTCCGCTACCTGGGCGGCCCCAACGCGCACCTGCTGCCGGTGCCGATGATGAACATCCTGAACGGCGGCTCGCACGCCGACTCCAACGTGGACATCCAGGAGTTCATGATCGCCCCGATCGGCGCGGAGTCCTTCTCCGAGGCCCTGCGCTGGGGCGCCGAGGTCTACCACACGCTGAAGAAGGTCCTGAAGAGCAAGGGCCTGGCCACCGGCCTCGGCGACGAGGGCGGCTTCGCCCCGAACCTCGGCTCCAACCGCGAGGCCCTCGACCTCATCCTGGAAGCGATCAAGGAAGCCGGTTACACCCCCGGCGAGCAGATCGCCCTGGCGCTCGACGTCGCCGCCTCCGAGTTCTACAAGGACGGCGTCTACACCTTCGAGGGCAAGGAGCGCTCGGCGGCCGAGATGACCGAGTACTACGCGGAGCTCGTCGACGCGTACCCGCTCGTCTCCATCGAGGACCCGCTGTTCGAGGACGACTGGGAGGGCTGGAAGACCATCACCGCCAAGCTCGGTGACAAGGTCCAGCTCGTCGGTGACGACCTCTTCGTCACCAACCCCGAGCGCCTCGCCCGCGGCATCGACGAGAGCGCGGCCAACGCGCTCCTGGTCAAGGTCAACCAGATCGGTTCGCTGACCGAGACCCTGGACGCCGTGGAGCTGGCCCAGCGCAACGGCTTCAAGTGCATGATGTCGCACCGCTCCGGCGAGACCGAGGACGTCACCATCGCCGACCTGGCCGTCGCCACCAACTGCGGCCAGATCAAGACCGGCGCCCCGGCCCGCTCCGAGCGCGTCGCCAAGTACAACCAGCTGCTGCGCATCGAGGAGATCCTCGACGACGCCGCGGTGTACGCCGGCCGCAGCGCCTTCCCGCGCTTCAAGGGCTGACCCCACCTGGGTAAGGCTTAGCCAGTCGTACGTACGTCCCCGTACCCGGTCCCGTACCGTGTCCGGGGACGTACGCGCGTATGACGGTGGAGCGGAGGCGGACACATGGCCGTGAAGGACCGGGACCGGTTCTCCACCGCGACCAGGATCCGGTTGCTCGGCGAGCAGACCGCGGCGCGGGTCTACCGCTCCCAGACCAAGCGCCAGGCCCGCCGCTCGCGGCTGACCGGCCGGGCCGCGCTGCTCGCCCTGGTGATGTGCTCGCTGATCGTGGCCCTGGCCTACCCGATGCGGGAGTACGTCTCGCAGCGCGCCGAGGTCGACGACCTCCAGCGCGAACAGCGGCAGGCCCGTGAGCGCGTCGAACGGCTGCGTGACATGAAGGCACGCTGGCAGGACGACGCGTACGCCGAGCAGCAGATCCGGAAGCGGTTGCACTACGTCATGCCGGGGGAGACGGGGTTCATCGTCGTCGACCCGCACGCGGCGAAGCAGTCGCGCACCGACCTGGGGGCGGCGGACCGCCCTTGGTACTCCAACGTCTGGGACGGCGTCGACAAGTCCGACGCCTCCGGCCAGTGACCTGGCCTCCCAGCCGGCGATCAGAGAAAGACAGCCTGAAGACAGTCATGGAAACGCCCCCGCCGACCACCCCGCGCACCGAGCCCACCGACGCGGACGTCGAGGCCTTCAAGCAGCAGCTCGGCCGGCCCCCGCGCGGTCTGCGCGCGATCGCCCACCGCTGCCCGTGCGGACAGCCGGACGTCGTCGAGACGGCCCCGCGGCTGCCGGACGGGACGCCGTTCCCCACGCTGTACTACCTGACGTGCCCGCGCGCCGCCTCGGCGATCGGCACGCTGGAGGCCAACGGCGTGATGAAGGAGATGACCGAGCGGCTGGCCTCGGATCCGGAGCTGGCGGCGGCGTACCGGGCCGCGCACGAGGACTACATCCGGCGGCGCGACGAGATCGAGGAGCTGAAGAACTTCCCGAGCGCGGGCGGCATGCCGGACCGGGTGAAGTGCCTGCACGTGCTGGTCGGCCACTCGCTGGCCGCGGGCCCCGGGGTGAACCCGCTCGGCGACGAGGCGATCGCGATGCTCCCCGAGTGGTGGCGCAAGGGCCCGTGCGTGACGCCCGGCGAGGAGGACGCCCAGTGACCCGTGTCGCCGCCGTGGACTGCGGTACGAACTCCATCCGGCTCCTGGTCGCCGATGCCGACCCGGCGACGGGTGAGCTGACCGACCTGGGCCGCCGGATGACGATCGTGCGGCTCGGGCAGGGCGTCGACCGCACCGGCCGGCTCGCCCCCGAGGCACTTGAGCGGACCTTCGCGGCGTGTCGCGAGTACGCCGGGATCATCAAGGAGCACGGGGCGGAGCGGCTGCGGTTCGTGGCGACATCCGCCTCCCGGGACGCCGAGAACCGGGACGAGTTCGTGCGCGGCGTGCTGGACATCCTCGGTGTCGAGCCGGAGGTGATCTCCGGCGACCAGGAGGCCGCGTTCTCCTTCACCGGCGCCACCAAGGAGCTCACCGGGCGGGACCACCTGCCGAAGCCCTACCTGGTGGTGGACATCGGCGGCGGTTCGACCGAGTTCGTCGTGGGCGACGAGGGGGTCCGCGCGGCGCGCTCGGTGGACATCGGCTGTGTCCGCATGACCGAGCGGCACCTGGTCCGGGACGGCGTGGTGAGCGATCCGCCCTCCGAGGAGCAGATCGCGGCGATGCGGGCCGACATCGAGGCCGCCCTCGACCTCGCCGAGCAGACGGTCCCGCTGCGTGAGGCGCGCACGCTGGTCGGCCTGGCCGGTTCGGTGACGACCGTGTCGGCGATCGCCCAGGAACTGCCCGAGTACGACTCGCGGGCCATCCACCACTCCCGCGTCTCCCACGACCGGGTCCGCGAGATCACCGAGTGGCTGCTGCGCTCCACCCACGCCGAGCGCGCGGCCGTGCCGTCCATGCACCCCGGCCGGGTCGACGTGATCGGGGCGGGTGCCCTCGTCCTCCTGTCGATCATGGAGCGCATCGGCGCGGAGGAGGTCGTCGTCAGCGAGCACGACATCCTCGACGGCATCGCGTGGTCGGTCGCGTAGCCCGCTTCTGAGCAGGCATGGATCACGAATGAGCGTCGCCCCGGGGGTCCGGAGGCCCCCCGGGCGACAGCCCGTCGGGAAAGTTCGTGAAGTTCTTCACAAGGAATTCGGCCCTCCCGGGCGAAGAGACGGGTCCCGTTGACCCGTCCGGGGGCTGAACAGGCCTTTGAACATGTTCAGAAGCATGGTATGGAGGTGTTCGGGAAGAGGGTCGCGGAGGCGCTCCGGAGGTCCTCACGGCGGCCCCTCGGGCACAGAGAGGCAGCTCACGCGCCATTGACAACCCTCCGCGGTGCACAAAGCGGCCCGGTTGTCACCATGACATGGATCACGCGGGCCGCGGAGGATAGCACACACCCCACCCAAGCTTGTGAAGGGGCGCACGAGCCACCCCCCTGAGTCGGGTGGATACTCGATGGCATGAGCACCACGGAGCGTCCCAGGATCCTCGTAGTAGGCGGTGGGTACGTAGGCCTGTACGCAGCTCGGCGCATCCAGAAGAAGATGCGCTACGGCGAGGCGACCGTCACGGTCGTCGACCCCCGGTCGTACATGACCTACCAGCCCTTCCTCCCCGAAGCCGCCGCCGGCAACATCTCCCCGCGCCACGTCGTCGTCCCGCTGCGACGCGTGCTGCCCAAGGCGGAGGTCCTCACCGGCCGGGTCACCACCATCGACCAGGACCGCAAGGTCGCCACGGTCTCCCCGCTGGTCGGCGAGGCCTACGAGCTGCCCTTCGACTACCTGGTCATCGCGCTCGGCGCGGTCTCCCGCACCTTCCCGATCCCCGGCCTCGCCGAACAGGGCATCGGCATGAAGGGCGTCGAGGAGGCCATCGGCCTGCGCAACCACGTCCTGGAGCAGCTGGACAAGGCCGACTCCACCACCGACGAGGAGATCCGCCGCAAGGCGCTCACCTTCGTCTTCGTGGGCGGCGGCTTCGCCGGTGCGGAGACCATCGGCGAGGTCGAGGACATGGCCCGCGACGCCGCGAAGTACTACAAGAACGTGTCCCGTGAGGACATGCGCTTCATCCTGGTCGACGCCGCCGACAAGATCCTGCCCGAGGTCGGCCCCAAGCTCGGCAAGTACGGCAAGGAGCACCTCGAAGGCCGCGGCGTCGAGGTCTACCTGTCCACCTCCATGGACTCCTGCGTCGACGGCCACGTCGTGCTGAAGAACGGCCTGGAGGTCGACTCCAGCACCATCGTCTGGACCGCCGGCGTCAAGCCCAACCCGGCCCTGGCCCGCTACGGCCTGCCGCTGGGCCCCCGCGGTCACGTCGACTGCGAGCCGACCCTCCAGGTCAAGGGCACCGACTACATCTGGGCCGCCGGCGACAACGCCCAGGTCCCGGACCTCGTCGGCCGCAAGGCGGGCAACGAGAACGCCTGGTGCCCGCCCAACGCCCAGCACGCGCTGCGCCAGGCCAAGGTCCTCGGCGACAACGTCGTGTCCGGCATGCGGGGCTTCCCGCAGAAGGACTACGCCCACGCCAACAAGGGCGCGGTGGCCGGTCTCGGCCTCCACAAGGGCGTCGCGATGATCGTCATGGGCAAGATGAAGATCAAGCTCAAGGGTCGTCTCGCCTGGTACATGCACCGTGGCTACCACGGTCTGGCGATGCCGACCTGGAACCGCAAGATCCGCGTCTTCGCCGACTGGACCCTGGCGATGTTCCTCAAGCGCGAGGTCGTCTCCCTCGGTGCGATGGAGACGCCGCGCGAGGAGTTCTACGAGGCCGCCAAGCCGGCCCCGGTCGCCGCCGCGCCGAAGGAGAAGACCGAGGAGAAGGCCAAGGCCTCCTGACCTCCGGTCGGTCATCCGTCTGACGAAGGGCCTCCCGCCATCCGTGGTGCGGGAGGCCCTTCGGCGTGCCCGGCCCGCGCGTCCGGGCGGGCGAACGCGTGGGCGAAGGGGCGGTTTTGCCCAGACATGACGCGTGCCGGGGACTGCGCCGAAGCCCCGCAGGTGTTTACGTGGTGTCGGACATTCCGGGATTCCCTGTCACGGAGGTGTACACCATGGCAGACGCCGCGCCGCGGCTACAGGGCCTCTTCACACAGTTGCTGGGAGCGCCGCTCCCGGTGCGCATCCGCGCCTGGGACGGTTCGCAGGCCGGCCCGCCGGGCGCACCGACCCTGGTCGTACGCCACCGCCGCGCGCTGCGCCGCCTGCTGTGGAAGCCGGGCGAACTGGGGCTGGCCCGCGCCTGGGTGGCGGGCGACCTCGACATCGAGGGCGACCTCTACGCGACCCTCGATCTGCTGGCGGGTCTCGTCTGGGAGCGCGGCGAGGACGCCCGCACGCTCGCCCAGGCCCTGCGCGACCCGGAGGTCCGCGCCGCCGTCCGCGGACTGGTCAAGCTCGCCGGGCCCCCGCTGCCGCCCGCCCCGCCCCGCGAGGAGGCCCGCAGCCCCCGCCGCCACCTGCACACCAAGCGCACCGACCGCCGCGCCATCAGCCACCACTACGACGTCGGCAACGACTTCTACGAGATCGTCCTCGGCCCGTCCATGGTGTACTCGTGCGCGTACTGGCCCACCACGGACGGCACCCTCGAACAGGCCCAGCGGGACAAGCTCGAACTCGTGTGCCGCAAGCTCGGTCTGAGACCCGGCCTGCGGCTGCTCGACGTCGGCTGCGGCTGGGGCTCCATGGCCATCCACGCCGCCCGCGAGCACGGTGCGAGCGTCGTCGGCGTCACGCTCTCGCAGGAGCAGGCCGCCTACGCCCGCAAGCGCGTCGCCGACGAGGGCCTCACCGACAAGGTCGAGATCCGCGTCCAGGACTACCGCGACGTCCGCGACGGACCCTATGACGCGATCTCCTCCATCGGCATGGCCGAACACGTCGGCGCGGAGCGGTACCTGGAGTACGCCGACGACCTGTACAACCTGCTCAAGCCCGGCGGACGGCTCCTGAACCACCAGATCGCCCGCCGCCCGCAGCGCGACGAGTCGACGTACAGCGTCGACGCGTTCATCGACTCCTACGTCTTCCCCGACGGCGAGCTCCAGCCCATCGGCAGCACCGTGGCCCAGCTGGAGCGCGCCGGGTTCGAGGTGCGCGACGTCGAGGCGATCCGGGAGCACTACGCCCTCACCCTGCGCCAGTGGGTGTCCCGCCTGGAGGACGGCTGGCCGCGTGCCGTCCAGCTGGCCGGCCCCGGCCGCGCCCGCGTCTGGCGCCTGTACATGGCGGCCTCCGCCCTGGCCTTCGAACGCAACCGCATCGGCGTCAACCAGGTCCTGGCCGTCCGCACCCCCGAGTCCGGTACGTCGGACATGCCGCTGCGCGCCCGCACGTGGACCGAGCCCCGGCGCCGTTGATCCGGACACCGGCCGAAGGGCCGGACTCCGCGTGAGCCGAAGGGCCGGACTTCCCGTCGTGGGAAGCCCGGCCCTCCGGCGTGGCGGGACCGGTCACTCGGCCTTGATCGCGTTCAGCATGTTCAGCCTCGCGGCGTTGCGGGCCGGCCACAGCGCCGCCAGGACGCCTACCAGGCCGGCCAGCACCAGGAAGATGCCGATCCGGTCCCAGGGCAGGACCAGCGCGTAGCCCGGGATCTGGTCCGCGAAGGTCTCGCCGATCGCCCAGCCGAGGAACGAGCCGAGACCGATGCCGACCACCGCGCCGAACACCGAGATGACCACGGCCTCCAGCCGGACCATCCGCTTCACCCGCCGCCGGTCGAGACCGATGGCGCGCAGCATGCCGATCTCCTGCTGCCGTTCGAAGACCGACATCGCCAGAGTGTTGACGACGCCCAGCACGGCGATGATCAGGGCCATCGCCAGCAGGCCGTACATGATGTTGAGCATCGTGTTGATGACGCCACCGAACTCGTTGCGGATGTCCTGCCGGTCCATGACCGTGATCGCGGGATTGTCGCCCAGCGCGTCGATGAGGACCTTCTCGTTCGCCGAGGACTGGCCGCCGTCCACCTTCACGAAAATCTGCTGGATGGACGGCTTCAGCTCATGCGGCTTCGCGACCTTCGTGTCCATGAGGACGGGGGAGAGGAACTCGCTGCCCTTGAAGACGGCGCCGACCTCCAGCCTGCCCTTCTTGTCGTCGTCGAAGGTGACGGGGACGGTGTCGCCGGGCTTCCAGCCCTTGCTCCTGGCCGTCTTCTCGGCGACCGCGATCCGCCCCTCGGCGAGCGAGCCGATGTCGCCGCTGACGACGTCGACGTTCAGGACCTTCTCGATGTCGCCCGGGGTGACCGCCGAAGCGGACACGTAGTCCTTGTCCTCGTCCTGGAAGTAGACGCTCTGCTGCGGCGAGACCGCCGAGACGCCCTTGGCCTTCTCCAGCGCCGTCAGCGCGGACTGGTCGAGGGGCCCGCCGTTCGCCATCGAGACCATGTAGTCGGCCTTGATGTTGTCCGTGGTCATCTTGTCGATGGCCGTGCCCACCGTGACACCGAGCACCGACAGGCCGGTCACCAGCGTCAGCCCGATCGCCAGCGCCGAGGCGGTGGCCCCGGTACGGCGCGGGTTGCGGACCGCGTTCTGGCCGGCCAGCTTGCCGGCCACCCCGAACGGGCCGACGAGCAGCGGGCGGACGAGCGCGATCACGGGCCGGGACAGCAGCGGGATCAGGATGATCACACCGATCAGTGCGAAGAACGCGCCCGCCGCGATGTACATCCGGCCGTCGTCACCGCCGGACGAGGCACCCAGCACGATCCCGGTCGCGCCGAGGGCGGTGACGGCCGCCCCGATGGAGTTGCGCAGCACCAGCGACTTGGTGGTGGCCACCGCGTGGACGCTGTTCATGGCCGCCACCGGCGGGATCTTCGCGGCCCGGCGGCCGGGCAGCCAGGCGGCGAGCACCGTGATCAGCACACCGACACCGAGGGCGGCGAGCACCGGCGTGGCGGACACGATCAGCGGGCCGCCCGGCATCTTCATGTCGAACGCGGCCATCCCGGACCGCAGTCCGACCGCGAGGCCGATGCCGAGGACGAAGCCGATCACCGAGGCGACCAGGCCCACCACCGCGGCCTCGGCGAGCACCGAGCGGGTGATCTGCCTGCGTGAGGCACCGACGGCGCGCATCAGCGCGATCTCCTTGGTGCGCTGGGAGACCAGCATCGTGAAGGTGTTGGAGATCAGGAAGATGCCGACGAACAGCGCGATGCCCGCGAAGCCGAGGAGCACCTGCTTGAGCGAGCCCAGCCCCTCCTCGATCTGCCGGGCCTGCTCGTCCGCGAGCGCCTGGCCGGTCTGGGCCTCGGCGCTGTCCGGCAGCAGCGGCTTGACCGCCTTCAGGATCTTCGCGTCGTCGGCGCCGGGAGCGGCCGTGAGGGTGGCGCTCGCGAAGTAGCCCGGCTTGAGGTACTGCTTCTGGGCGACCGCGGTGTCGAAGAGGACGAGGCTGCCGCCGGCGTTCACGGCGCCGTCCTCGGTGGTGAACACACCGCTGAGGGTGTACTCCTTCACCGGCCCGTTGGTGGCGACCCGGACCCGGTCGCCGACCTTGTACTCACCCTTGGCCGCGGACTCCTTGTCCAGCGCGATCTGGTCGTCCTGCACCGGGCCCGAGCCGTCGGTGAACGTGTAGGCGGGGTCCTTGCCGTCCTTGCCGGGGGCGTAGTTGGCGCCCTTGTTGGACCAGCCGACGCCGATCAGCTTCCCGTCGGGGTCGGCGACCCCGGCGAAGCCGTCGACGCGGCCGTACGCGGCGTCGACACCGTCCACCGCGGCGATCTTGTCGAGTGTCTTCCGGGAGAGACCGTGTGCATCCTTGCCGTCGTCAGGGTCGGCGTAGGAGGTGATGGCGACGGCGACGTCGTCGTAGCTCTTCGCCGACTGGTTGCGGAAGGCGTTGGAGAGGGTGTCGGCGAAGACCAGGGTCCCGGAGACGAAGGCCACGCCGAGCATCACGGCGAGCACGGTCATCAGGAGCCGGGCCTTGTGCGCGAGCACGTTGCGCAAGGCGGTACGGAACATGGGTTCTTCTTCTCAGTCCTGTCGGTCCTGACGGGGGATCAGCTGGTGCGGCCCTTGGCGTCGAACGCCTTCATGCGGTCCAGCACCGAGTCGGCCGTCGGCCCGTGCATCTCGTCGACGATCCGGCCGTCCGCCAGGAAGATCACCCGGTCCGCGTAGGCCGCGGCCACCGGGTCGTGCGTCACCATCACCACCGTCTGGCCCAGCTCCCGCACGGAGTTGCGCAGGAAGCCCAGCACCTCGGCGCCGGAGCGCGAGTCGAGGTTTCCGGTGGGCTCGTCACCGAAGATGATCTCTGGCTGGGAGGCCAGCGCCCGGGCCACGGCGACGCGCTGCTGCTGGCCGCCGGAGAGCTGGGACGGCCGGTGGCCGAGCCGGTCCGCCAGACCGATCATCCGGATGACGGAGTCCAGCCGCTGCTTGTCCGGCTTGCGCCCCGCGATGTCCATCGGAAGGGTGATGTTCTCCAGGGCCGTCAGGGTCGGCAGCAGGTTGAACGCCTGGAAGATGAAACCGATCTTGTCCCGGCGCAGCTTGGTCAGCTGCTTGTCCTTCAGGGAACCGAGCTCGGTGTCGCCGATGCGCACGGACCCGGAGGAGAAGGAGTCGAGGCCGGCCACGCAGTGCATCAGCGTGGACTTGCCGGAGCCGGAGGGGCCCATGATCGCGGTGAACTCCGCCTGCCGGAAGTCCACGGAGACCCGGTCCAGGGCGACCACCTGGGTCTCACCCTGCCCGTAGATCTTCGACAGATCCGTGGCGCGCGCGGCCGCGGTGGTGGCCCGGTCGGTGAGGGGTGCGGTGGTCACGGGATGGCTCTCCTGTCGGACGGCTCAGGTCGGGGAAGGACGTGTTCCATCGTCCGTGTCCCACGCCGCCGTGTAGTCACCCGTTGTTCCGGTTCCGAAGGCCGACTGCGGTCTGACCGTGCCGGGCAGTGTCATACCTGGGGATGACGAACGCCCCTGAGAGACCCCGGTGTCGGGAACCGGTGCTTCCGGGTGTCGAGAACAGGTGGAGTGCCCTTGTTCGGGCGGTGAAATTCCGTCATTCCGCAGGCGCGGCCGACCGTCGCACGCAAGGCTATTGGCAAGTGCGGATGGCGTGTTCCGTGTGCTGATGCACCCTCAGACGTCAATAAAATAAGACAACATCGGTCCACGCTTCCGCTGTTCGGGGGACCCGTCCGGATAGTCTCGGAACCTCGATGCGGAGCCCACGGCCTGCCCGGATGGTGGAATGCAGACACGGCGAGCTTAAACCTCGCTGCCCCTTCGCGGGCGTGCCGGTTCGAGTCCGGCTCCGGGCACCATCCGATCCCTGTGCGGTCCATTGAAGAGTTCACGGCGCGCCCGTTGACAGCGGTGGCATGCCGTCGGAGACTCACAGGCACATGGTGAAGGAAATTTCACCTGGCGAACGCGGATCGATGAGAAGAGGTCGCCCGATGCGTACCACCGTCGGCATCATCGGAGCGGGCCCGGCCGGCCTCCTCCTCGCCCGGCTGCTCCACAACGCCGGCATCGACTCCGTCGTCCTGGAAAGCCGCGACCGCGCCTACGTGGAGCGGCGGCAGCGCGCCGGGATCCTGGAGCAGGGCACGGCGGACGTGCTGCGCGCGGCCGGCGCCGGGGAGCGCATGGACCGCGAGGGGCTGCGCCACGACGGCATCGAGCTGCGCTTCGACCGCACGCGCCACCGCGTCGACTTCCCCGGCCTCACCGGCGGCCGGTCCGTGATGGTCTACGCCCAGACCGAGGTGTGCAAGGACCTCATCGCCCTCCAGCTCCGGGAGGGCGGGCCCCTCCTCTTCGAGGCGGAGGCACTGGCCGTGGAGGACGCCGGCACCGACGCCCCGCGGATCCGCTTCCGGCACGAGGGCCGCGAGGACGTCCTGGAGTGCTCCTACGTCGTCGGCTGCGACGGCTTCTGGGGCGTTGCCCGCAAGGCGATCCCCGCCGCACTGACCCAGGTCTTCGAGCGGACGTACCCCTTCGGCTGGCTCGGCATCCTCGCCGACGTGCCGCCCTCGCACGACGAGCTCGTCTACGCCCGCCACGACCGCGGCTTCGCCCTGCTCTCCATGCGCTCGCCGGCCGTCTCCCGTCTCTACCTCCAGGTGCCCGACGGCACCGACCCCGGGGCATGGGGCGACGAGGAGATCTGGGACGAGCTGGAGCGCCGGTTCGAGACCGACGACGACTGGTACCTCCAGCGCGGCCCGATCACCCAGAAGACGGTCACCCCCATGCGCTCCTACGTCCACGAGCCCATGCGCCACGGCCGTCTCTTCCTCGCCGGTGACGCCGCGCACATCGTGCCGCCGACCGGCGCGAAGGGGCTGAACCTCGCCGCCGGCGACGTCGTCACCTTCGCCCGGGCGCTCGTCCACCAGCAGGAGACCGGATCGCCCGAGCTGCTCGACGCCTACTCGCAGACCTGCCTGCGACGCGTCTGGCAGGCCGAGCGGTTCTCCTACGACATGACGACCCTGCTGCACCGCGCACCCGGCGCGACGGCCTTCGAGGACCGGCTCCAGCTCGCCCGGCTGGAGCGGATCACCTCCTCCCGCGCCGCGGAGACGGACCTGGCGGAGGGGTACACGGGCTTCCCCTTCGGATGAGCCGGTGAACGCCCCCCTCCGGTGAGGGGAATCACGAAGCCACGTAGCGTGTTGCGCAGCACGAAGAGGGAAAGATCCTCCCCAAGCAGTAGGGTCATTCCTTTGCCTACCTATTACTCTTGAGCCAAGGCCACGCCTGGTGGCCATGGAGGAGTGAAATGAGGAGCAGAAACCCGGTCTTCTCGCGACGGGGGTTCAGCCGCGACAACGGCTACGCGGGCTTCAACACCGCGCCGCAGGCCGGGGGTCCCGCTGTCGCCACGCAGGGCAACCCGTACGCCCAGCCGACGGGCAACCCGTACGCGCAGAACCCGTACGCGCAGAACCCTTACGCCCAGCAGGACCTGCAGCACGGCGCGCCGCCGCAGGCACCGGCCACCACCGGCCGGATGACCATCGACGACGTCGTCCTGCGCACGGCCAGCACGCTCGGCGTGCTCATCGTCACGGCGGCGCTCTCCTGGGCGCTGCTGCCGGTCGACGACGCCAACATCAGCCGCAGCTACGGCATCGGCATCGGTGCCGCGCTGATCGGCATGGTCCTGGCGTTCGTGCAGTCCTTCAAGCGCAAGGCCTCGCCCGCGCTGATCCTGACGTATGCCGCGTTCGAGGGTGTCTTCCTCGGCGTCATCTCCAACATCGTCGACAACCGCATCGCCGACGGCGCGGCCATGCAGGCCGTGATCGGCACCATGGCGGTCTTCGCCGGTGTGCTGATCGCTTACAAGGCCGGCTGGATCCGCGTCAACCGCCGCTTCTACGGCTTCGTGATGGCGGCCGCGCTCGGCTTCATCCTGCTGATGACCGTGAACCTGCTGTTCGCGGTGTTCGGCGGCGGTGACGGCCTCGGCTTCCGCAGTGGTGCCCTCGGCGTCGTCTTCGGCGTCATCGGCATCATCCTCGGCGCCTGCTTCCTCGCCCTGGACTTCAAGCAGGTCGAGGACGGCGTCGCCTACGGCGCCCCGCGCGAGGAGGCCTGGCTCGCGGCCTTCGGCCTCACGCTGACGCTGGTGTGGATCTACCTGGAGTTCCTGAGGCTCCTCTCGATCCTCAACAGCAGCGACTAGATTCTGCGGTCGTAGCCCGAAGGGCCCCGGCTTCGGCCGGGGCCCTTCGTCGTCCAGGCGTACGGCGCCCGGAGCGGTGCGCGCCTAGAGCAGTTTGCGCGCGGCCCTCCTCAGGTCGTACTCGTGGATGATCGCCTTGGCGTGGCCGTACGCGAGGTTGTGTTCGTGCCGGAGCCAGCTGACTTTTTCTTCGAAGCGGAAGAGTGACGGGCCGTCCTCGACGGTCCGCAACCAGTCGGAGATCTCACGACCGGTGCAGTGCGGGATGCGGGCGAGCATGTTGCGATGGGTCTCTTCGGAGAAGACTTGGGACATCGGCGCCTCCGGACGCTGGGATGTAAGCCGGTCCTTCAGGTCACCGTGCCTGAGTGTTCGCCCGTTGGCAACAGTCCCGGTGCGACGCGTACGCTCGCGGCGTGGTTGATACGACGCCTCTGACCCGTGCGGTGGAGCACTTCGCCGATCGTTTGAGGGCCGCGCCCCAGAGCCGGTTGCAGCGGGGAGCTGCCGCCGAGGCCCTGGAGCTGGCCAGGGAGTTGGCCCGGAGGGCGCAGGTCCTCGAGGGCGTGGAGCCTCGGGAGATGCCGGATGCGGGGATGTTTGCAGCGGCAGATCAGATCACTGTGGCCGGGCATGATCTGGCGGTCGTGATCCCCGGTGACGCCGACGTCGAGGAAGCGGTGCGGTGGGTGGAGGAAGCGCAGAAGCGGGCCGGGGTGTGACCCCCTGAAGGGGCGCTTCTCTACAGGGACGCGATGACCCGGTCGGCCAGGATGTACACGTTCTCCTCGCCGCACTCGAACGTCAGGGTGTAGGCGCCGGAGATGCCGGAGCCGCCCAGGAGGACCGGGGTCTTGCCCGAGCGCAGGGCCGCGGCGAGGTGTTCCGCCGTCTCGCGGTGGCCCGGCGTCATGCACAGGGTCGTACCGTCGGCGAACACGTAGACGTCCAGGGTGCCCAGCGGGCCGGGGCGGACGTCCGTCAGCTCGACCCGCGAGGAGGCCAGCTCCTCCAGGGTGGCGACGGTGCGCTCGTGGTCGTTCACGACCGGCGACTGCGCCGGCACGAAGTCCGGGTGGGAGGGGTGACGGCGGCGGGCCGCGGCCAGCTCCGGGGACTCGGCGGCCGGTTCCTCGGCCTCCGCTCCGGGCTCGGACACCGGCTCGAGACCCGCGAAATCGGCCTGCCGGGGCAGGAACAGATCGGTCTCGGGCAGGCCCAGCAGAGAAGGTGCGTCGGAGGCGTCACGGGCCTCCTGGGCGGCCCAGAACGCCCGCGCCTCGGCGAGCTCCCGCTCCCGCTCCTCGGCGAGCGCGGCCGCCACTGCGGCACGTATCTCATCGGTGTCGGCAGTGGTACGAGCGGCGGGCAGCAGCGCACGGGTGGTGGCTGCGCGGCTCTCGGCCAGCGCGGTGTGCAGGGCCGCGACCTGTCGGCGCAGCTGCAGGACGGTGCGCAGGACGGCGACGCCCACGGCGCCCGTGGCGGCCGTGGTGACCAGCAACGCGATCGGCATGGCGCTCACTGACGTACTCCCGGTTCAAAGTCGACCCCCGACTTCCTACATCAGCTTGAAGGGCGGACTAACCAGCTGTCAGTGCGTAAGGTCACGAAACGGACAGGGCTTCGGTGCCGGGGGAGGGGGTGGGGCTGCTGTGACCTGGGGTTCTCCCCTGGCGGAGGGAGATAGGTCACATCCTGGGGGAGATTGGATCACAAAACAGCCCAGAACCCTGGTGTTTCCAGGGTTCTGGGCCGGGGGCTCACAGCGGGTGCTATGGCGGCTACGGTGCGCCGCTCAGCTGAGGCGCTCGATGACCATGGCCATGCCCTGGCCGCCGCCGACGCACATCGTCTCCAGGCCGAACTGCTTGTCGTGGAACTGGAGGGAGTTGATCAGTGTGGTGGTGATGCGGGCGCCGGTCATGCCGAAGGGGTGGCCGACGGCGATGGCACCGCCGTTGACGTTCAGCTTCTCCAGCGGGATGCCCAGGTCGCGGTAGGAGGGGATCACCTGGGCGGCGAACGCCTCGTTGATCTCGACCAGGTCGATGTCGTCGATGGTCAGCCCGGCGCGCCGCAGGGCCTGCTTGCTGGCCTCCACGGGGCCGAGGCCCATGATCTCGGGCGACAGGCCGGAGACACCGGTCGACACGATCCGGGCGAGCGGGGTGAGGCCGAGCTCGCGGGCCTTGGTGTCGGACATGATCACGAGGGCCGCGGCGCCGTCGTTCAGCGGGCAGCAGTTGGCGGCGGTGACCATGCCGTCGGGGCGGAAGACCGGCTTGAGGCCCTGCACGCCCTCCAGGGTGACGCCGGCGCGGGGGCCGTCGTCCTTGGAGACGACCGTGCCGTCGGGGAGGGTCACCGGGGTGATCTCGCGCTCCCAGAAGCCGTTCTTGATGGCCTCTTCGGCGAGGTTCTGCGAGCGGACGCCGAACTCGTCCATGTCCTGGCGGGTGACGCCCTTGGCGCGGGCCAGGTTCTCGGCGGTCTGGCCCATCGCGATGTACGGGTCGGGCAGCAGGCCGTCCTCGCGCGGGTCGTGCCAGGTCGAGCCCTCGGACTGGGCGGTCGCGACCGTGCGGGCCTCGGCGTCGGCGAAGAGCGGGTTGTGCGTGTCCGGCAGGCCGTCGGAGCTGCCCTTGGCGTAGCGGGAGACCGTCTCCACACCCGCGGAGATGAAGACGTCGCCCTCGCCGGCCTTGATGGCGTGCAGGGCCATGCGGGAGGTCTGGAGGGAGGAGGAGCAGTACCGGGTGATGGTGCAGCCCGGCAGGTGGTCCATGCCCATCTGTACGGCGACGATCCGGCCGAGGTTGTGGCCCTGCTCGCCGCCGGGCAGGCCGCAGCCGAGCATCAGGTCGTCGATGTCCTTCGGGTCCAGCTCGGGGACCTTGGCCAGGGCGGCCTGGACGATCGTGGCGGTCAGGTCGTCCGGGCGGAGGTCCTTGAGAGAGCCCTTGACGGCGCGGCCGATGGGGGAGCGGGCGGCTGAGACGATCACGGCTTCGGGCATCACGGCTCCATTGACGTACCGGGTGGTCTGCTTGGGCTGTCTGGGAAGTTACCCGTACGTATGCGCTGGGTCACTGGTGTCGCGGTGTGACCCTGGCCGCAGTTTCCAAGCGCTTGCTTTGCCTCCTAGTTCGTGGGAGTCGCCGGGGCCGGCTCCTGCTCGGGTACCCGCCGACGCCGCCGGCGCTTCAGCAGCGCCCACGGCCCGCGCGGACCGCTCGGCATCGCCGCCGCGACCTCCGTGCCCGCCTCCGAGGCGGCCTCCGCCGCCGCCCGCGCCACCGGCAGGAAGCCCTCGCGGCGGGAGGCGTCCGGGCGCTCCTCCTCGGCGGGCCACAGACCCAGGGACGCGCAGACGGTCGGCAGCACCGCCATCGCCGCCGTCGCGTAGCCCTCGGCGGAGGGGTGGTAACTGTCGGGACCGAACAGCTCGCGGGGGTTCTCGGCGAACTCGGGGCCCAGCAGGTCGCCCAGCGACACGGTGCGGCCGCCCTGTTCGACGACTCCGATCGTCTGGGCGGCCGCCAGCTGGCGTGAGGCCCGCCGGGCCAGCCAGCGCAACGGCTGCCGCACCGGCTCGATCGTGCCGAGGTCGGGGCAGGTGCCGACCACGACCTCCGCACCGGCCGTGCGCAGCCGGCGAACCGCCGAGGCCAGATGGCGGACCGAGCGCGTCGGGGGCATGCGGTGGGTGACGTCGTTCGCGCCCACCATGATCACGCAGATGTCGGGCACGGGATCGGGATCGGCCAGCACCAGGGCCACCTGGCGGTCCAGGTCGTCCGAACAGGCCCCCGGCGTCGCCACCGTGCGCAGCGCCACCGGGCGCTCGGCCAGCGCCGCGAGCCCGGACGCCAGGAGCGCCCCCGGCGTCTGCCCGCCGCGGTGCACGCCCTGGCCCGCGGCCGTGGAGTCGCCCAGCATCGTCAGCCTCAGCGGCGCCTCGGCCGGACCGGCGTACATCCGGCCGTACAGCCCGTCCGCGTGCGGCACGCGCGGTGACGTGCCGTTGCTCACCCGGCGCCGCGCCAGCTGCACCTCCGCCAGCACCAGCCCCACGGTGGCCGCTCCCGCCAGACCGATCCCGCCGCCGCCATAAGCCGCGCCGGCCGCGATCCGCCGGGCCACCCTCGCCCTCGACATGCTCGTCATGCGTCGCCGCCACCTCCTCGAACCCGTACACCCAGTGCTTGCCCCGTACAGCCCGTCGCCCAATCTCAACGGGGAGTGAACGACCGTCACGGGCGACGGCGAAGTCATAGGCTGGCGGCACCACTACGACCGAATCTTTTGCGGCATCCGGAGACAACGGTGCAATTTCACGACTCGATGATCAGCCTCGTCGGCAACACCCCGCTGGTGAAGCTCAACAGCGTGACCAAGGGCATCAGGGCGACCGTCCTGGCCAAGGTCGAGTACTTCAACCCCGGCGGTTCGGTGAAGGACCGCATCGCCCTGCGCATGATCGAGGCCGCGGAGGAGAGCGGCGCGCTCAAGCCCGGCGGCACGATCGTCGAGCCGACCAGCGGCAACACCGGCGTCGGACTCGCCATCGTCGCCCAGCAGAAGGGGTACAAGTGCATCTTCGTGTGCCCCGACAAGGTGAGCACCGACAAGATCAACGTGCTGCGCGCGTACGGCGCCGAGGTCGTGGTGTGCCCGACCGCCGTCGACCCCGAGCACCCGGACTCCTACTACAACGTCTCCGACCGGCTGGTCCGTGAGACGCCCGGAGCCTGGAAGCCCGACCAGTACTCCAACCCCAACAACCCGCTCTCCCACTACCACTCGACCGGCCCCGAGCTGTGGGAGCAGACCGAGGGGAAGATCACCCACTTCGTGACGGGCGTGGGCACCGGCGGCACCATCTCCGGGACCGGCCGTTACCTCAAGGAGGTCAGCGACGGCTCGGTGAAGGTCGTCGGCGCGGACCCCGAGGGCTCCGTCTACTCCGGCGGCTCCGGCCGGCCCTACCTCGTCGAGGGCGTCGGTGAGGACTTCTGGCCGACCGCCTACGACCGGACCGTCGCGGACGAGATCGTCGCCGTGTCCGACAAGGACTCCTTCCAGATGACCCGCCGCCTGGCCAAGGAGGAGGGCCTGCTCGTCGGCGGCTCCTGCGGCATGGCCGTCGTGGCCGCGCTGGAGGTCGCCGCGCGGCTCGGCGAGGACGACGTCGTGGTGGTGCTGCTGCCGGACAGCGGCCGCGGCTACCTCAGCAAGATCTTCAACGACGAGTGGATGGCCGACTACGGCTTCCTGGAGGACACGGGCCCCAGCGCCCGCGTCGGCGACGTGCTGAACGACAAGGAGGGCGACCGCATGCCCTCCCTCGTCCACATGCACCCGGAGGAGACGGTCGGTCAGGCCATCGACGTGCTGCGCGAGTACGGCGTCTCGCAGATGCCGGTCGTCAAGCCGGGCGCCGGCCACCCCGACGTGATGGCGGCCGAGGTCGTCGGCTCCGTCGTCGAACGCGAGCTGCTGGACGCGCTGTTCAGCAAGAGCGCCTCGCTGGAGGACCCGCTGGAGAAGCACATGTCCGGCCCGCTGCCCCAGGTCGGCTCCGGCGAACCCGTCGCCGACCTGATGGCCGTGCTGGGCAAGGCGGACGCGGCGATCGTCCTCGTCGAGGGCAAGCCGACCGGCGTGGTCAGCCGGCAGGACCTGCTGTCCTTCCTCGCCCGCACGGGGAAGTGACGGCCAACCTCCGGTGAACTGCCCGTGAACCGGGTGAACTTGCGGCGTCCGTGATCTTCGCGGACGTCGCGGAACCGGTACGCGGGTGTCACGTTCGCGCAGCACCCGCTTAACACGCGTCCTGCACATTGGTGGGTGTCGGCAAGGGCGGGAGCGGCTCCCCGCCCGGGTCGGCGGCGAACGGCGTCACAGGACCTCCGGAGCGGCTCCCGGACCTCCATGGACGCCATGGACGCGCATGCCCGGCCCTGACCGGGCCCGCGTCCTTCGCGGGGACCGCCGTCGTCCCGCCCCCCGGTCACGGGGGTGCGGCGGTCCCCGCGCATGTCCCTCCCGGCCCTCCGGCCGCCTGGTTGTCAGGGGCGGATGGCAGGATCCCCGCATGCCCCTGCCTCAGCCCCACGACCTGACCACGCTCGTGCTGCGCACCGACTTCGGCGACGACGCGGCGTGGGAGGCGCTGTGCGCCGCTCTCGACGGGGCCGACGAGCATCCGTGCGCCACCCGCGTCAGTGATCCCCGGTTCGCCGGCGCCGGCATCCAGGCACTGCTCGCCGAGGAGTCGGCCGCCGGGGAGGACGAGCGGATCTGCGAGGTCTTCCTCGCCGACGCCACGGCCCTGGCCGGACCGGAGTACCCGCTCCTGGCCGTCGACCTCTTCACGGAGCCGGGGCGGACCTTCCGCGTCCCGGTCCGCTGGTACCCGGAGATGTCCGCCAACCTGAGCATCGCCAACATGGACTTCGCCGAGTACGCCGACGCCGCGGACGTCTCAGGCACGTTCCGGGGCTTCGGGGACGGCTGAGGACCAGCTCCCCAGCAGCGCCAGGCGCTCCGCCGTCTCCGAGCCCGGCTCGGGCGCGTAGGCCACGATCGTCTGGTCCGGGGCCGCCGGGATCGTGAGGGTCTCGTAGGGCAGGGTCAGCAGGCCCGCGACCGGGTGCCGCAGGAGCTTCACTCCGTGGTCGCAGGGCTTGACCAGATGGTCGGCCCACAGACACCGGAACTCCTCGCTGGCCCGGGTGAGTCCGGCGACGAGCTCCCCCGTGACGGGGTCCCCGGGATGGTGCCCCGCCTGGAGGCGCAGGTGCGCGACCGTCTGGGCGGCGATCGCGGACCAGTCCGGATAGAGCTCGCGCGAGGCGGGGTCGAGGAAGAGCCGGCGCGGCAGGCTGAGGTCGCCCGGACCGCTGAAGCCGAGCACGGCGTCGGCGAGGTCGTTCCAGGCGAGGACCTCCATGCGGTGGTCCAGGACGTAGGCGGGGTTGCGGTCCATGCCGTCCAGGAGCAGCCGGACACCCGGGCGCACCCGGGACGCGGCGGACCCGGGCCCGTCCTGCCGGCGTGGCCGGGCCACCGCCCGCAGATACGCGTGCTCGGCCTCGTCCAGCCGCAGCACCCGGGCGATCGCGTCCAGCACGGCGTCCGAGACGCCCCCGGACTTGGTCCGGCCGGGGTCCCCGGGCCCCCTGCCCTGTTCGAGGCGGACGTAGTAGTCGACGCTCACCCCGGCCAGCTGCGCCACCTCCTCGCGGCGCAGACCCGGGACGCGGCGCCGGCCGTACGAGGGCAGCCCCACCTCTTCCGGCCGGATCCGGGCGCGGCGCGAGCGCAGGAAGTCTCCCAGTTCTCCGTCCATGCGTCCGAGCCTAGGCCGCCCGGGCCCGGCGAACCTGGTACTGCCGGACCCAGGATGAGCGCAGCCCTGGGTGGCGCGGCCGAAGCCGCCGAGGGTGGTGGCCGAGGCCGGGGACACGCCCCGGCCGCCCACCGAGGGGGTATCCCATGTCGTACGACACCCTGGCCGGCCGTACCGCCGTCGTCACCGGAGCCGCGAGCGGGATCGGCGAGGCCGTCGCCGTGCTGCTGGCCACGCACGGGGTCCGGGTGGCCCTGCTGGCCCGGCGGACGGAACGGCTGACGGCGATCGCCGGGAAGATCCGGGCCGACGGCGGGCAGGCCCTGCCCGTCGCCGCGGACGTCACCGACGAGACGTCCGTGACCGACGCCGCCGCCCGTGTCCACGCGGAGTACGGGACCGTCGACCTGGTCGTGAACTGCGCCGGTGTCATGCTGCCCCACCCCGTGGACGACCGGCGCGCCGACGAGTGGCAGCGGATGCTCGACACCAACGTCGCCGGGGTGCTGCGGATGACCGGCGCCTTCACCGGCGACCTGGTGAGCGCCGCCGCGGACGGCCGTACGGCCGACATCGTGAACATCTCGTCCGTCGCCGCGCACGTCAGCTTCCCGAACTACGCGGTGTACGGCGCGACCAAGGCTGCCGTGACCTATCTGTCGGAGGCCCTGCGCGGGGAGTTCGGGCCCCGTGACGTCCGGGTCACCAACATCGAGCCCGGGTTCGTGGAGAGCGAGCTGCGCACCCACATCTCCGACGCCGAACTGGCCCGGCAGGTCGAGGGCATGCTCGACGTGGTGGGCGCACTGTCCGCCGAGGAGCTGGCCGACCTGGTGGCCTACGCGACGAGCCGGCCGCGGCGGGTCAACCTGCGGCAGATCGTCGCGCTGCCGACACGGCAGGTGTGAAACCGGCCCGCACGGGGCGTTCAGTCCTCCCAGGCCCGGTCCTGGGAGGACTTGCTGCGGCGGCCGAAGAGGTTCGGGTTGGTGCGGAGCGCCTGCACGACGTTGACGCCGACGATGCCCGCCCAGGCGACGAGCAGCCCGGGCAGACGGGCCACGCCCCCGCCGATCGCCGACAGCGGCACCGCCAGGACCAGGGAGACGATCCCGAAGCCGAACCGCTCGCCCCAGGAGTCCGTGGCCCTCGGCGACCGGGAGTCCCGGGCCGTCTGCATCTGCTGCTCGGCGAGCTGCCGGCGCACCCGGCGCTCCACCGCGCCGTCGATCCGCTGGTCGACCTTCTCCAGGAACGAGTCGACCAGCGCCGACTCGTACTCCTCGCCCAGATCCCTGCGTGCGTGCAGGGTGGCGTCCAGTTCCTTCTTCAGGTCGGTGTCCCGCGCGTCCATTCCCGTCATGCCGTCCACGGTAGAAAGGGGCGGCACCGGCCGCACTGGGGTTAGCCCCCCGATTCCGCGGGGGGCTACCGGTCACCCCGCCGAGCGGCCTTGCCTGCCGCGATGCCGCTGAGCACCGAGGTGGGGATGCCGGCCGGCGCGCCTTCCTGCACCGTGCCGCGGCACCGGGATCGCGGGGTCCAGCGCCTGACCGGTGCGACGGGGGCGAGGCGTGGCAGCTGTCCGGTTGCCACGCCCCACCCTGCCGGCTTGCCGCTCTGCATATGCTCATGCAGAATCCTCAGCTACTGAATAGGCGAGGGGGAGCACGTCATGAGCGTGACCGACAGCCCTGCCGCGCGGCTCCAGGCGCTCTTCGAGGGCCACCGGCTGACGCCGACCCAGCGGCGCATCGCGCACAGCATGGTGCGGCGCGCCGCCGACGTGCCGTTCCTGTCGAGTGTGGAGCTCGCCGAGCTGGCCGGGGTCAGCCAGCCGTCCGTGACCCGGTTCGCCGTCGCCCTCGGCTTCGACGGCTACCCCGCCCTGCGCCGCCATCTGCGCGAGGTCGCCCCGGCCGAACCCGCCGCGGAGACCGTGGCCCACAACGAGTACCAGCAGGCCGTCGAGGCCGAGATCGAGAACCTGCGGCACCTGGCGGAGGCACTGGCCGATCCGGCGCCCGTCCGGCGCGCGGGGCGGCTCCTCGCGGCCTCCCGCCCGCTGCTCGTCCTCGGCCTGCGGGCGGCCGCCGCCCAGGCGCACGGCTTCGCCTACTTCGCCGCCAAGGTGCATCCGGACGTACGGCTGCTCGGCGAGGGCGGCACGATGCTCCAGGACCGGATCGACGCCGCCGTCCGGGCCGGCGCGAGCGCACTGCTCTGTTTCGCGCTGCCCCGGCACCCCCGTGAGGTCGTCGACACCCTCGCCTACACCAAGGAGGCCGGGCTGACCGTCGTCACGGTCGCCGACTCCGCGTTCGCACCCGTCGCCAAGGTGTCCGACCTGCTGCTGCCCGCCGCGGTCGGCACCGGCCTCGCGTTCGACACGGCGTGCGCGCCGATGCTGCTCGGCAGGGTCCTGCTGGAGGCCATGTGCGACGACCTGCCCCAGGCCCAGTCCCGCCTGGAGGAGTTCGACACGAAGGCGGCGGCGCGGGGCCTGTTCGTCGACTGACGGCACGTGCGGGTTTTTAAGATGCGTCTCACGTGGCGTGGCTACCGTGTTTCTCCCCGAGGCTTCGGAGACCGGACGGAGGCTGGACGTGACGCGCGGAGGACAGGGACTGGCCAGGGTGGCCGTCGTCGTACGGGCGGGGGCGGCCCCGCTGTGGTGGCTGGGCGTGCTCGCGGCGGGCATCGGCCTGCCGGCGCCGGGCCTGACCGGACGCCGCATCGGCGTCCTGGCCGGAGCGGCCCTCTTCGTCCTGGCGGCGGCCGCCGTGGCCGGTGGTCGCCGCAAGCGCTACGCGGCCCTGGCCGCCGCCGCGTCCAAGGCCGGCAGGCACGACGTACTCCAGGACCGCGCGGTCACGGTACGCAACTGGCGCCGGGGCCACCGCTGGTGGCTTCTGCTCGCCTTCCTCGCCGCCCTGGGCAGCGCGTTCGCCGCCCCGGCCGCCGGCGGCATGCTGCTGGCCGGCTGCGGCGTCGGCCTGTGGCTGAAGTCGGCCTGGCTGGGCCGCCGGGAGCAGGCCGGTGAAGCGCTGCTGTGGGTCCGCGTGGACTGGCTGCGCGATGGTGCGGCCCACCCGGCCGGCAAGCGGGTGAAGGCGTACCGCAGCACGGGCATCGCAGCGGGGGACGCGGCACCGGGAGGCGCCCGGAGGAAGTCGCCGACGCTGGTCTGACCGAGCGACGGGCCGCCGCCCCAGGGGGGCGCGGGGAGCTGCGCGGCAGGCCACGACGTTCGCGCGGCCGAAACCGGGGTCTTCCCAGGGCGCTCGCGTCACCCGGCGGTGGCGTGCGCACCCAGGGGCGCGGGGAACTGCGCGCCAGGCCACGACGTTCGCGCGGCCGAAACCGGGGTCTTCCCAGGGCGCTCGCGTCACCCGGCGGTGGCGTGCCCACCCAGGGGCGCGGGGAGCTGCGCGGCAGGCCACGACGCACCCGCGGCCGAAACCGGGGTCTTCCCAGGGCGCTCGCGTCACCCGGCGGTGGCGTGCCCACCCAGGGGCGCGGGGAACTGCGCGGCAGGCCACGACGCACCCGCGGCCGAAACCCTATGGAACCCCCCACCCCGCCCGCGTCAACGCAGCCACCTCCGCCCCACCCGACTCCGCGACGACTTCCTCCACGGTCTGCGCCCGCCGCACCACCGCGAAGTGCCCGCCCGGCCCGAACCCGTACACCCCGGGCCGCACCAGCGAGTTGTAGCCGTAGTGGTGCGCGAAGTAGTACGCCCCGGTGTCCAGCGCCGCCGCGTAGTCCCCCTGCTCCAGCAGCGGCATGGACCGGCCCTCCGCCAGCAGGTCCCCCGCGAAACAGGCCGGCCCCGCGACGTCCTGCACGACGACGGGCCCCTGCTTCGGCCGCCCCTTCGCGTCGTACGCGGCGATGCGCAACGGCCAGCTCCCCGGCGCGTACACCGTCCGCGCGGCCACCTGCACCCCGGCATGCGTCACCGCCACGGCCCGCCCGCCGGAGGTCTTCGCGTACTCGACGCGCGCCACCACCGTCCCGTGCTTCGCCAGCAGGGACCGTCCGAACTCGGTGACCAGCCCGTACCGCCCGTCGAGCAGCCCCGGCACCTCCCCGGCCAGCAGCCGCGCGTACTGCGCGTACGTCGGGGTCGTCGCGTCCGACGCGAAGTTCACCGGCAGGCCGCCGCCGATGTCGAGCGTGTCGACCTGCCGCCGCCCGGCCCGCCGGTTGATCTCCTCCGCGAGCGCGTACGTCTCCGCCACGCCCCGCGCCATCAGGGCCGGCGGGATCCCCTGCGAGCCGGTGTGCGTGTGCAGGCGGGTCAGCCACGGCCGGTCCAGATATGCCTGGACGACCCACTCCCGGGCTCCCTCGTCGCGCAACGCGACCCCGAACTTGGAGGTCGCCGTCGCCGTGGACAACGCCTCGATGGAACCGCCGCCGACCTGCGGGTTCACCCGGATTCCGAGAGGGGAGCGGCCGGCCCCGGACCGCATGAGGGCGTCGATGCGGTCCAGCTCCTGCGGATTGTCGGCGTTGACGGCGATGCCCAGGGCCAGCGCCTCGCGCAGCTCGGCCGGGGTCTTCGCGGGGGAGTCGAGCACCGTCATCTCCACCGGCATGCCCGCCGCCCGCGCCAGGGCCAGCTCACCGGCGCTCGCGACCTCCGCGCCGACCCCCTCCTCCCGCAGCAGCCGCAGCACCGGCACCAGCGGGGTCGCCTTCACCGCGAAGGCGTGCAGCACGGGCGTGCCCGGCGCCACCACCGCGGCGAACGCCGCCCGTAGCTCCGCCGCCGACTCCCGGATACCGGTGACGTCCAGCAACCCGACGATGGGGCCGGCGGGCCCGAGCAGCCCTTGCTCCACGGCCGCCCGCACCGCCTCGTCCCGCCGGGCCGCCCGCCCGGCTGCGTCGTCGCCCGCCTCTTCCGCCTCGATGTGTGCGCCCATGCGTCCAGCCAAACATCCTCGGCACCGCCGCGCCGACGCCCCGACGTATTGACTAGCCCTATTCATGAGTCCAGGATGTGAATAGAAGCAGCAACATTCCGCCGGGAGCACCCACCCAGGAGGCACCATGTCAGGACCCCGCCCCGTCCGAGCGCCGCGCGGCACGGAACCGAGCGCCCTGGGATGGCAGCAGGAAGCGGCCCTGCGGATGCTGCACAACAACCTCGACCCGGAGGTCGCCGAGCACCCCGACAAGCTCGTCGTCTACGGCGGCACCGGCAAGGCCGCCCGCGACTGGCGCTCCTTCGACGCCATGGTGCGCACGCTGAAGGGGCTGAAGCAGGACGAGACCATGCTGGTCCAGTCCGGCCGCCCCGTCGGCGTCATGCAGACCCATGAATGGGCCCCGCGCGTCCTCATCGCCAACTCCAACCTGGTCGGCGACTGGGCCAACTGGGAGGAGTTCCGCCGCCTCGAACAGCTCGGCCTGACCATGTACGGGCAGATGACCGCCGGCTCCTGGATCTACATCGGTACCCAGGGCATCCTCCAGGGCACCTACGAGACCTTCGCCGCCGTCGCCGCGAAGAAGTTCGGCGGCTCGCTGGCCGGCACCATCACCCTCACCGCCGGCCTCGGCGGCATGGGCGGCGCCCAGCCGCTCGCCGTGACCATGAACGACGGCGTCGCGATCTGCATCGACTGCGACCCCCGGGCCATCGACCGGCGCATCGAGCACCGCTACCTGGACGTGAAGGCCGACTCCCTGGACCACGCGCTCCGGCTGGCGACCGAGGCGCGCGACGCCCGCCGTCCCCTCTCCATCGGCGTCCTCGGCAACGCGGCCGAGCTGGTGCCGCAGCTCCTCGCCATGGGCGCCCCCATCGACATCGTGACCGACCAGACCTCGGCCCACGACCCGCTGGCCTACCTGCCGCTCGGCACCGCCTTCGAGGACATGGCCGACGCCGCCGCCAAGGACCCGGCCGGCTTCACCACCCGGGCCCGCGAGTCCATGGCCCGGCACGTCGAGGCCATGGTCGGCTTCATGGACGCCGGCGCCGAGGTCTTCGACTACGGCAACTCCATCCGGGGCGAGGCCCAGCTCGCCGGATACGACCGTGCCTTCGCCTTCCCCGGCTTCGTCCCCGCCTACATCCGCCCCCTGTTCTGCGAAGGCAAGGGCCCCTTCCGCTGGGCCGCCCTGTCCGGCGAGGCCTCCGACATCGCCAAGACCGACAAGGCGATCCTCGATCTCTTCCCGGAGAACGAGTCCCTGGCCCGCTGGATCAAGATGGCCGGCGAACGCGTCCACTTCCAGGGCCTGCCCGCCCGGATCTGCTGGCTCGGCTACGGCGAGCGGGACAAGGCCGGCGAGCGGTTCAACGACATGGTCGCGAGCGGGGAACTGGCCGCGCCGGTCGTCATCGGCCGCGACCACCTCGACTGCGGCTCCGTCGCGTCCCCCTACCGGGAGACCGAGGCCATGCTCGACGGCTCCGACGCGATCGCCGACTGGCCGCTGCTCAACGCCATGGTGAACGTCGCCTCCGGAGCGTCCTGGGTTTCGATCCACCACGGCGGCGGCGTCGGCATGGGCCGCTCCATCCACGCCGGCCAGGTGACGGTGGCCGACGGCACCCCGCTCGCGGGCGAGAAGATCCGCCGGGTGCTCACCAACGACCCCGGCATGGGCGTCATCCGGCACGTCGACGCCGGATACGACATCGCCGAGTCGGTGGCGGGGGAGCGGGGCGTGCGCGTCCCGATGCGCGAGGGTGACGGCGCGTGAGTTTCCACAGCATGTGGGCGGAGCTGCTGCCGGTCGGCCGCAGCTCCGCTTCCGGCGGCTACCGCCGCTTCGCCTGGACGGACGCCGACGCCGACTGCCGCGCCTGGTTCGAGGACCAGGCCCGTGCACGGGGCCTCTCCCACGAGCTCGACCGGAACGGCAACCAGTGGGCCTGGCTGGGCGACCCCGCCGAGGGCGACGCCGTCGTCACCGGATCGCACCTGGACTCCGTGCCGGACGGCGGCGCCTTCGACGGGCCCCTCGGAGTCGTGTCCGCCTTCGCCGCGCTGGACGAGCTGCGCGACAGGAACGCCCGCTTCACCCGCCCCCTCGCCATCGTGAACTTCGGCGACGAGGAGGGCGCCCGGTTCGGGCTCGCCTGCGTCGGGTCCCGGCTCACCGCCGGGCAGCTCACCCGCGAGCAGGCGCACCGCCTCACCGACGGCGACGGCGTGACACTGCCCCGGGCCATGGAGGCGGCCGGATACGACCCGGACGCCATCGGGCCGGACCCCGAACGGCTCGCCCGCATCGGCGCGTTCGTCGAACTGCACGTCGAGCAGGGCCGGGCCCTGGACCTGTCCGGCGACCGGGTCGGCATCGCCAGCGCCATCTGGCCGCACGGCCGGTGGCGGTTCGACTTCCGCGGCGAGGCCAACCACGCCGGCACCACCCGCCTCGCCGACCGTCGCGACCCCATGCTGTCCTACGCCGAGACCGTCCTCGCCGCGCGGCGCGAGGCCGAACTCGCGGGAGCCGTCGCCACCTTCGGCAAGATCGCCGTGGAGCCCAACGGCGTCAACGCCGTCCCCTCCCTGGTGCGCGGCTGGCTCGACTCCCGTGCCGAGGACCAGACGCGCCTCGACACCGTGGTCGGCGGCATCGAGAAGGCGGCCCGCGGCTACGCGGACGCCCACGGCATCGACCTCGACGTCGTCCGCGAGTCCTTCACCCCCGTCGTCGAGTTCGACCACGCCCTGCGGGACGAACTCGCCCGCATCCTCGGCACGGACACCGGCCTCACCGTCCCCGTCCTCGGCACCGGAGCCGGACACGACGCCGGGATCCTGTCCGGGAGCATCCCGACCGCCATGCTGTTCGTGCGCAACCCCACCGGCGTCTCCCACTCGCCGGCCGAGTCCGCGAGCGAGGACGACTGCGTGGCCGGGGTACTCGCACTCGCCGACGTACTGGAAGGACTGGCGTGCAGGTGACGACAGCAGCCCCGCGGACGTACTGGCTGGAGCACGCCTGGCTCGGTACCCATGTCGAGCCGGGCGTGGCCCTCGACGTCGCGGACGGCCGCATCACCGCCGTCCGCCCGGACACGGCCGCGCCGCCCCCCGGTGCCGAGGTGCTGCGCGGACTCACCCTTCCCGGCCTGGCCAACGCCCACAGCCACGCCTTCCACCGCGCCCTGCGCGGCACCGTCCAGGTCGGCTCCGGAACCTTCTGGACCTGGCGCGAGGTCATGTACGCCACGGCCGCCCGGCTCACCCCGGACCGCTACCACGCCCTCGCCCGCGCCGTGTACGCCGAGATGGCCCTGGCCGGCATCACGGCCGTCGGCGAGTTCCACTACGTCCACCACGCCCCCGGCGGCACCCCCTACGCCGATCCCAACGCCATGGGCGAGGCCCTCATCACGGCCGCCGCCGAAGCCGGTATCCGCATCACCCTCCTCGACACCGCCTACCTCTCCTCCGGCTTCGGGCAACCGCCCACCACCCAGCAGCTCCGCTTCTCCGACGGGGACGCCGAGGCCTGGGCCGTACGCTCTTCACTTCTCAAGGAACGGGATCACGCACGGATCGGCGCGGCGATCCACTCCGTACGGGCCGTGCCCGCCGACCAGCTGGAGACCGTCGCACGATGGGCCGAGGAGCGGGGAGCCCCGCTCCATGTGCACCTGTCCGAACAGACCGCCGAGAACGAGGCCTGCCGGGAGGTCCACGGCTGCACCCCGACCCAGCTCCTCGCGCTGCACGGCGTCCTCGGACCGCGCACCACCGGAGTCCACAACACGCACCTCACCGCCGAGGACATCTCCCTCATCGGCGGCAGCGGCACCGGCACCTGCATGTGCCCGACCACCGAGCGGGACCTCGCGGACGGCATCGGACCTGCCGTCGCCCTCCAGAACGAAGGCTCACCGCTCTGCCTCGGCTCCGACAGCCACGCCGTGATCGACCTGCTCGAAGAGGCACGGGCCATGGAGCTCGACGAGCGGCTGCGCACCCGCACCCGAGGTCACTGGACGGCGGCGGCCCTGCTGCGGGCGGCCTCGGCCGACGGCCACGCGGCCCTCGGCTGGGACGGCGCGGGCGCCCTGGAGCCCGGCGCGCTCGCCGACTTCACCACCATCGCGCTCGACTCGGTCAGGACTGCAGGGCCGCTTCCGCGGCTCGGGGCCGAGGCGGCCGTATTCGCCGCGTCGGCAGCGGACGTGTCGCATACGGTCGTGGCAGGACGGCACGTCGTACGGGACGGGGTGCACTCCCTCGTACCGGATGTGCCGAAAGCCCTCGCGGACGCCGTCGCAGCCCTGCGCGGATGAAGCCGCAGAAGCCGGGCAGCGAACCCGCCCCCACCGCCGACCAGGCCACCAAGGACGCCATGAGCAACGCGACGACCGTCAGCCCCGCCCACTCCGCGAGCACCGCAAGCACGCTCATCACGAACATCGCAAGCCTGGTCACCAACGACCCCTCCCTCGGTGACGGTTCCCCCCTCGGACTGGTCCAGGACGCGGCCGTCGTCATCGAAGGCGACCGCGTCGTGTGGACCGGTGATCACAGGAAAGCACCCGCCACTGACAATCGCGTCGACGCGGGCGGGCGGGCGGCCCTGCCCGGCTTCGTGGACTCCCACTCCCACCTCGTGTTCGCGGGCGACCGGACGCAGGAGTTCAACGCCCGCATGTCCGGGCGTCCCTACAGCGCGGGCGGCATCCGCACCACCGTCGCGGCCACCCGCGCGGCGAGCGACGAGGAACTCGAGGCCAACGTCACGCGTTACCTCGCCGAAGCCCTCCGCCAGGGCACCACCACCCTCGAGACCAAGTCCGGCTACGGCCTGACCGTCGAGGACGAGGCCCGCGCCCTGCGCATCGCCGCCGCCCACACCGACGAGGTCACCTACCTCGGCGCGCACATCGTCCCGCCGGACCACGCCGAGGACCCGGCCGGCTATGTCGCCCTGGTCACCGGCGAGATGCTCGACGCCTGCGCCCCGCACGCCCGCTGGATCGACGTGTTCTGCGAGCAGGGCGCCTTCGACGGCGACCAGGCCCGCGCGATCCTCACCGCCGGCAAGGCCCGGGGCCTGCACCCCCGCATCCACGCCAACCAGCTCTCCTACGGCCCCGGCGTGCAGCTCGCGGTCGAGCTCGACGCCGCCAGCGCCGACCACTGCACCCACCTCACGGACGCGGACGTGGACGCCCTGGCCGGCAGCCGCACCGTCGCCACCCTGCTGCCGGGCGCCGAGTTCTCCACGCGGGCCGAATGGCCGGACGCGCGGCGGCTGCTGGACGCCGGGGTCACGGTCGCGCTGTCCACGGACTGCAACCCCGGCTCGTCCTTCACCTCGTCCGTGCCGTTCTGCGTCGCCCTGGCGGTACGGGACATGGGGATGACCCCCGACGAGGCCGTGTGGTCGGCCACGGCGGGCGGCGCGGCGGCCCTGCGGCGCGACGACGTGGGCCGTCTCACGCCGGGTGCCCGGGCGGACCTGACGCTCCTCGACGCCCCGAGCCACGTCCACCTGGCCTACCGCCCCGGCGTTCCGCTGGTGAGCGGGGTGTGGCGGCGAGGACGGCGGATGGTGTGATCACCGGCCCGGGATAATACGGTGCCGCCGTCGCGGGACGGCCGGCATCACCGGAGGGCGGGGACGGATGGCGAAGCACTGGTCGGCACCACTCGTGGTGAACCTGCTGCTCGGGATACCGGGCGTGGTGCCGTTCTGGCTGCTGTGGTACTTCGTGGCGAACGGGCCGCTCGCCGCGGCCGGCTGGACCACGCGGGAACCCACCGAGAACGACGGCATGGCCCTCTGGCTCGTGATCGTGATCCCTGTCGTCACGCTGTACGGTCTGCTCTGGTGGCTCGCCAACCTGCCGCTACGGCGCAGGACGGCGCTCGCCCCGCACACCTACTGGCTGCTGAGCCTGACCGCCCCGCTGCTCCCGACGGCCGTGCTGTTCCTCAACTCCTGAGACGCGGCGGAACCTCCGCGGCACCACCGGGGACACGCGCCTGGGGGCGGGCCGTGCGGCCCGCCCCCGAAGGACACGTTCACCCGGGTCGGGGATCACTCCTCGACGGTCAGCCCCTTGCGCAGCCGCACCAGCGTCCGCGACAGCAGACGCGAGACGTGCATCTGCGAGATGCCGAGCTCTTCGCCGATCTCCGACTGGGTCATGCCGGCGACGAACCGCAGGGACAGGATCTTGCGGTCGCGCGGCGGCAGTTCGGCTATCAGCGGCTTCAACGACTCGACGTACTCGATGCCTTCGAGTCCGTGGTCCTCGTAGCCGATGCGGTCCGCGAGCGCGCCCTCGGAGTCGTCCTCCTCAGGCTGGGCGTCCAGCGAGGAGGCGGTGTAGGCGTTCGACGCGGCCATGCCCTCGACGACCTCGTCGTTGGAGAGTCCGAGGCGTTCGGCCAGCTCGGCCACCGTGGGGGCGCGGTCGAGCTTCTGGGCCAGTTCGTCACCGGCCTTGGCCAGGTCGAGCCGCAGCTCCTGGAGCCGCCGCGGAACGCGCACGGACCACGAGGTGTCGCGGAAGAAGCGCTTGATCTCGCCGACGATCGTCGGCATCGCGAACGTGGGGAACTCCACACCGCGGGACAGCTCGAAGCGGTCGATCGCCTTGATCAGGCCGATGGTGCCGACCTGGATGATGTCCTCCATCGGCTCGCTGCGGGAGCGGAACCGGGAGGCGGCGAACTTGACCAGCGCGAGGTTCAGTTCGACGAGCGTGTTGCGGACGTACGAGTACTCGTGGGTCCCTTCCTCCAGCGTCTCCAGACGCTCGAAGAGGGTCTTGGACAACGCCCGGGCGTCGACCGCGTCGACTTCCTCGTACGGGGGGATGTCCGGAAGTCCGGCGAGAAGGCCGTCCTGTGTGACGAGCATCTCGTCCTGCTCGATGGGATCCAGATGTTCCGGAGGGGGTGTCGACGTCGCTTTCTGGGTACGCGATGCGTCGAGCCGGGGTGACATGATGTCCTCCATCGTTCTCGGCATATGGCTGCCGGAGCCGTTAGGTGCACTGCGGTGTGCGGCGCCTCCAAAGCCGGCCGTGGTCGGGTACGTGTACTTACTAGGCCTACCCGCTTTCCCGAGCCCACCGCAAGTGCGTTCTGTGGGCATATGTCCGTTTGTGTGTAGTTGTTCGGGTGTCGAAGCGTGCTGGGAAGGCGTAGTGTTCGAGGGCGTCAGCAACCACCTCGACGTCGGGAGAGAGAGACGGCATGGACCGCGGGACGGTCGGCAGCGCACAGTCTGGCCGGCTTCTGGTGGAGGTGCGGGAAGAGGGCTCTAGTGCCGTCGTGACCCCGGCGGGTGAGTTGGATCACCACACCGCCGATCTGTTGCGTGAGCCACTCGAGGACTGCCTCGCCAAGGGATTCAAGCGCCTGGTCATCGATTGCGCGCGCCTGGAGTTCTGTGACTCCACAGGGCTCAACGTGCTTCTCGGGGCGCGGCTGAAGGCGGAGGCCGCCGGTGGCGGCGTCTCACTCGCCGGCATGCAGCCGGTGGTGGCACGCGTATTCGAGATCACGGGTGCGGATGCGGTCTTCAGCGTCCATGACTCGCTTGAGGCGGCCCTGGCCGAAGAGTCGGGCTGACCGGCGGTGTGTCGGTGCGCGGCACCTCGGACATCCCCCTGTGACCGGTGTGTCGGTCCCGTCACGTCATTCGTGCGGAATACATGGGTGTTCCGCTCGCCCGCCAGGGCAGGAGACATCCTGAACCTGTCGGTCGCCAGGGTGGCGGGGGTGCCGCAGAACCGCCCTGCCGCGCCCGGCGTGACCGACCGTGTAGTGAATCTTTTGAATCGTGAACTGGTGAATCGGTGAGGTGAAGCGCTGATGAGCACCACCCGGCCTTACTCGCCGGGCGACCGCGGGCCGGAGCCCGACGGCGCTTCCGGGGCGTCCGAGGGTGGCGTAGCGGCGGCCGGTGCGTCCGGCGAGGGCGCGGGTGCGTCGTCCGGGGCCGTGGCGCCGCCAGGGGGTCCGCAGGTGCGCCGGCTGAGCTTCGAGGACGAGAGCGGCGTCGTTCCGCTGGCCCGCGACTTCACCCGCCAGGCGCTGTACGCGTGGGGCTGGCTGCCCGCCGCCTCCGCCGATCAGCGGGCCGCCGCCGAGGACGTGCTGCTGGTCGTCTCCGAGCTGGTCACCAATGCCTGCCTGCATGCCGAGGGGCCGGACAACCTGCGCATCACCTGCGACAACAAGGTGATCCGCGTCGAGGTCACGGACCGGGGCACCGGCCAGCCGGCCCCCCGCACCCCGCACCGTGCGGGTCGCCCCGGCGGTCATGGCATGTTCATCGTCCAGCGTCTGTGCCTGGACTGGGGGGTCGTCCGTACGCCGGGAGTGTCCGGCAAGACAGTGTGGGCGGAACTGGGTGCACCTGCCTGATATCGGGCAGATTTCTCACTTCCTGGCACTCCTTACTTCATCCGGACATATCGGCGCGATTGCGTGCATATCTGTCCGCTCCTGTGTGCGCCTGTCGGATTTCCGGTCCGGTGCGGGCACCCGCGGTGCGTCCGAACGGGTGACCTTCCGCCGCGGATCCGCCGTGCTCTGTGTCTTCCTTCCTCAAGGCCCCGGGCGTACCTTGACGGCCCTATCTGATGCGCCGTCAGGAACAGGAAGGGGAGCGGCACCGTGTCGTACCGGAAACGAACCGCCGTGCTCGCGTCCGCCGCGGCCCTGGCCGGCTCGGCGGTGTGGATGGCCGCCCCCGTCGCCCGGGCCGAGGTCGTCGACGTCAACTACCAGTGCAAGACGCCGATCGGTGACAAGAGTGCCGTTTCGCCCATCGACATCAAGGGCGTCAGGAGCGGCGGCGGCTACCGGATCACCATGTCCTGGCAGAAGGGCGTCTCCTCCAGCCCGGTCGAACTGGGCAAGGGCGCGATGACGCCGAGCGCCACCATCGCCCTGGGTGGCGCCGACAGCGGCACCCTGTCGGTGACCGGCCCCGCCAACGACGCCGCGATCCCGGCCAACACGCCCATCAAGATCAGCGACCTGAGCGGCACGTACACGCCGAAGAAGAGCGGTGAGGTCACCTTCACGGCCGGTGTGCTCACCATCAAGGCGCTCGGCACGACGACCACGTGCACTCCGACGAACGACCCGGGTCCGTCCCTCACCCTCGACGTCACGGCCGCGAGCGGCGGCGGCACCACCGGCTCCGCCCAGGGCGGCGGCTCCGGCCCGGACAGCGGTGCCGGACTTCCGCAGACCGGGCCCGAGGACTCGGCCGTCGCCCTCGGCACCCTCGGCGGCACGGTCCTGCTCACCGGAGCGGCGGGTGCCCTGTGGCTGACCCGGCGTCACCGGGAGGCGAGGGCGGGCCGTTGACCGCCGCACGCCCTCGCCGGCAGGTGCACCGCTGAGCGCAACGACCGCTGGAGCCGCCGATGCCGCCCGCCGTCCGTCCTACGCACGGGTCACTGCCGGTTCTGCTCGCGCTGCTGCTGGTCCTGGCCGGTGCCGGGCCCTCGGAGGCGGCCGAGCGGCCCGTGGTCGAGCTGTCCGCGTCCCAGGCCGGGACGGGCGGTTCGGTCACCGTCAGCGGCAGCGGCTGGCGGCCCCGTGCCCTGCTGACGCTGCTCGTGTGCGGGCAGGCCGAGCCGAAGCGGGGGGTGACCGGCGGCACCAACTCCTGTGCCAACGCCGACGGCCGGGCCGTCACCACCGACACGGAGGGGCGCTTCCGCCGTGAACTGCCCGTCGTCGAGCCGCCGGTGCCGTGCCCCTGCGTGGTGCACGCGGCGACCGTGACGGGGGCGGGGGCCGAGGCCGACGCCGCTCTCCAGGTCGCCGGGCACGCCGTCGAACCGCTGCCCGCGGACGCGGCCGGCGGCCGGCTGTCCCTGCTCGCGGACACGAGGCTGCGGGGCTCCGGCGGTCTGCTCACCTGGTTCGGCTCCCCGCCCGCCCGGACGCTCGTGGTCACCGTCGGCAACGTCGGCACGTCCCCCGTGCGCGACCCGGTCTTCCGGGTCGGCACCTCGCACGGCGTGTTCGCCCCCGAGTGGCAGGACCAGCGGTGGCGGGGCACGATCCGGCCCGGCGGCAAGGCCCGTGTCGAGCTGCCCGTGGAGCTCGCGGCCGGGGCGCACGGCGACTACACCGTGACACTGAAGTACGGCGGCAAGGTGCTCGCCGAACACCCCTGGGGCGTGGGCCGCCCGTGGGGCGTGGCGCTGTTCTGGGCCCTCGTCCTGCTGGTCGTCCCCGCGGCGCTGTTCCGTGCCGCCCTGGCCGTGGTCGACCGCGTGCACCCGCGCCGCCCCGGCCACGCGGCCCGGCCGGCCCGCCGTATGCGGCTGCCCGCCGTCCGCAAGGCCTCGGCCCCGCCCTGGTTCGCCCCGGAAGCCGACCGGTCCGAGGCGCGTGGGCCGTGACCGTGCGCGCCATGACGAAGGGCCGCCGCACCCCCGGGGGCGGGGGCCCGTCGGATCAAACCCGTGGCCCGTGTCAGCGGACGTCGCCCATCAAGGCTTTGGT